>NZ_RCDA01000004.1 GCF_003664325.1 Alkalispirillum mobile | reverse complement strand
CGGTGGCCACCGAGAGCAGGTAGAGCGAGGCCAGCAGCACCACGCACAGCAGCAGCCGCAGCCACCCCTCGCCTTTGAGGCTTTTCAGGGCTCGACTTGCCATGTGTACCAGTCACTTTGCAGGCGCCATTGCGGCGACATGTAGGCCACCGCCTGCAGGGGTTGCGGCAGGGCATCCGTGTCCAGCCGCACCCGCAGCCGCGCCTGGTAGGTCTCGCCCGGACTCAAGGCCGACTCGGGCATCACCATCAGGCCCTTCACCTCGCTGAGGGCCTGCAACAGGGGGTCAAGTCGGGAGAAGGAGCGGCTCTCGCCGCTGTTCATGTCGGTGAGCACAAAGCGCCGGCTGAGGGCGTGATAGCGGATACGGTAGCGGTTGCTGAACTCCGCCACCTCGGCATCCCACCACCACCAACGGGGCTGCAGGACCTCCAGCCGCAGTTCGATGGTGAGCGGCACCCCGTTGTCCAGGGCCGCCTCCGCCTCGCCGGAGAATTTCAGATGCATGCGGGCGTCGAGCCAGTAGGCCTCGTCATCCAGCGTCAGCCCGGCCTCCTCGATGGCGAAGGCCGGGGCATCGTCAGCCAGCGCGGGCGCAATCCAGACCAGGCACAACAGCAGCCAGAGCCACACGCGCGCAGCGGGCAACGTGGCGCGGTGCCGCCGGATTGTCATGGCCTGTGCAGACACGCGTAGAAGAACCCATCCATGCCCCCGCCACCGGCGGGGATCTGCCCTTGATCGACCGGAAACCCCGGTGGCCAGTCGGGGGAAAGCAGTTGCGCCTCCGGGTGCGCCTGCAGAAAGTCCGTCACCACCTGGCTGTTTTCGGCCTTCAGCACTGAACAGGTAGCGTAAACGAGCCGCCCCCCCGGGGCCAGCAAGCCCCACAGGGCCTCGAGCAGCCGACGCTGGCCGTCGGCCAACCGCGGGATGTCGTCGGGCCGGCGCAGATGGCGGATATCCGGGTGTCGGCGGAGGACGCCGGTGCCGGAACAGGGGGCGTCCAGCAGGATGCGCTGGAAGGGGCGGCCATCCCACCACTCCTCCGGCTGCGCCGCATCGGCCGCCAGGCAACGGGCCTCGCCGCCGAGGCGCGCCAGGTTGGCGCGCACCTGCTCCAGCCGGCGCTCGCTGATGTCCAGGGCGGTGATGTCCGCCTCCGGGCAGGTCTCGAACAGGTGCCCGGTCTTGCCGCCGGGGGCGGCGCAGGCGTCCAGCACCCGGTCGCCGGGCCGGCAGGCCAGCAGTGGCGCCGCCCACTGCGCCGCCTCGTCCTGCACCGACAGCCGCCCGTCCATGAACCCGGGCAGCTGCTCCACCGCCGCCGGCTGTTCCAGCGTGACCGCCGTAGCTGTCCATTCACTGGGCCGGGCCGGATGGCCCGCCCCGGCCAGGGCGTCCAGCGCCTGGTCACGGGACCAGCGGTCGAGATTGATCCGGAGCGTCATGGGCGGCCGCGCCTGACCGGCAGCGGCCAGCGTCCGCCAGTCCTCGGGCCAGTCCTGCTGCAGGGTGGTCAGCAGCCACGCCGGGAGGGCGTAACGCAGGGCGGGGTCGGCATCCAGTTCCGGCAGTATCCGGTCGGCTTCGCGCTGGGCACGGCGCAGCACCGCATTGACCAGCCCCCGGGCCCAGCCCTTGCCCAGCCGGGGCGCCACTGCCACCGTTTCGGCCACCGCGGCATGGGGCGGGATGCGCATGTCCAGAAGCTGGTAGAGGCCGACCAGCACCAGCCGCTGCAGCTCTGCCTCCTTGCGGCGCAGCGGCTTGTCCAGCAGGCGCAGCGCCAGGGCCTGCAACCGGTCATGCCAGCGTAGGACCCCGTAACAGAGTTCCGCCAGCAGGGCGGCGTCCTGACCCGACAGGCCCTGCTGGGCCCGGGGCAGCGCCTGGTCCAGGGAGGCACGCCGGTCCAGCACCTCGCCCAGGCAACGCACCGCCCGCAGGCGTACCGGCTGCCCGGCACCGCGCCGCGCCATGGCCTAGCCCAGCCGGTCGCCGGCCTGCACGGCCCGGCCGTTGAGGAATTCGCGCACGCCCAGCGGCCGGCCGCCGGCCGCCTGCAGGCGCAACAGGCGCAGCTGCCCCTCACCGGTGGCCACGCGGATGCCGTCGTCGGCCGCGGCCAGTACCTGCCCCGGCTCCGCCCCGGCAGGCGCCCCGGGCTCCGACTCCGGCTCCGCCTCCCAGATGCGCAGGACCTGCCCCTGCCAGCCGGTCTGGGCTACCGGCCAGGGGTTGAAGGCCCGCACCTGGCGGTCCAGCTCCGCCGCCGACCGGCTCCAGTCCAGCCAGGCCTCGTCCTTGCGCAGCTTTTCCGCATAGCAGACGCCCGCCTCCGGCTGCGGCTCCGCACGGAGCCGCCCGGCGAGCAGGTCATCCAGCTGATCGCGCAGCACGGCCCCGGATAACGCCGCCAGCCGGTCGTGCAGCCCCCCGCCGGTCTCGCGCGGACCGATCGGGCAGCGCGCCCGGGCCAGCACCGGGCCGGTGTCCAGGCCTGCCTCCATCTGCATCAGGCAGACCCCGGTCTCGGTGTCACCGGCGAGGATGGCGCGCTGCACCGGCGCGGCGCCGCGCCAGCGCGGCAGCAACGAGGCGTGGAGGTTAACGCAACCCAAACGGGGGATCTGCAGCGCGGCCTCGGGCAGGATCAGGCCGTAGGCGATCACCACCATCAGGTCGGGCTGCAGCGCGGCCAGCTCCGCCTGTGCGGCGGGGTCGCGAAGGCTCTGCGGCTGGTGGACCGGCAGGTCGTGCGCCAGCGCCAACGCCTTGACCGGCGAGGGCCGCGGCTTGCGGCCCCGCCCGGCGCGCCGGTCCGGCTGGGTATACACCGCCAGCGGCCGGTGCCCGGCATCGAGCAGGGCCTGCAGGCTGGGCACGGCGAAATCCGGCGTCCCGGCAAAGACCAGCCTGGGTGGCGTGGTGCTCATGCCCGGCCTTTCTGCCCGCTGGCACCGACACGCCCCTGCCGCACCAGCTTCTCCAGCTTGCGCCGGATGCGCTTTCGCTTCAGCTCGGAGAGGTAGTCGACAAACAGCTTGCCGTCCAGATGGTCGATCTCGTGCTGCACGCAGACCGCCATCAGGCCCTCGGCCTCCTGTTCGAAGGGCTCGCCGTCGCGGTCCAGGGCGCGGAAGCGGATGCGCTCGGCACGCTCCACGTCCTCGTAGAAACCGGGGATCGACAGGCACCCCTCCTGGCCCATGGCCGCCCCTTCCCGGGAAAGGATCTCGGGGTTGATCAACACCAGTGGCTCCGGCTCACCCTCGTCCACCAGATCCATGACCACCACCCGCTGGTTGACGCCCACCTGGGTGGCAGCCAGGCCGATACCCTTGGCGTCGTACATCGTCTCCAGCATGTCGTCCGCCAGGTAGCGGATGTCGTCATCCACCTGCTCGACGGGCTGCGCGACCTCACGCAGGCGGGGATCGGGGTAAACCAGGATATCCAGAATGGCCATGTTTCGTTGCCGCTCGACAGGGGTTGCTGCTAGCCTTAACCCGTGAATGAATGCCTGGCGCGCCGGTCCAGCCACCGGTGCGCGGGCCATGCCTTAGCCGGGTATAACCTTAACATAGACGCGTCGGGGCGGACGGGCGGCACACTGGGTCCGCAGACTGTCTCGCGCACACTGCAGGGAAAGTTCATGCGCACAGGAAAGCTCATCGGGCTGGTGGCCCTTCTGCTGTTCAGCCTCTCCGCCGTCGCCGGAGATCTGCTCCGCTCAGACCACCCGGAACGCTATGAAGTTCAACGTGGCGACACCTTATGGGACATTTCCGCCCGCTTCCTGCGCGAGCCCTGGAACTGGCCGGAGATCTGGCAGGCCAACCCGGAGATCGAGAACCCCCACCTGATCTTCCCGGGCGACGTCCTGCGGCTCACCTGGGTGGACGGGGAGCCCCGCCTGGAGGTAGAGGACCGGGTGGTCCGCCTGTCGCCCGAGGTGCGCGAGAGCCCGCTGGAGGATGCCATCCCCACCATCCCCATGTCGGCCATCCGCCCCTTCCTCTCCCGCAGCCACATCCTTGATGACGCCACCCTGAACGAGGCCCCTTACGTTCTCACCGGGCGGGAAGACCGGGTGCTGAGCGCGGCCGGCGATAACGTCTACGCCCGCGGCCTGGGCGATGAACCGGCCGAGGCCTATAACCTGGTGCGCCGGGGTGACGCCATCGAGGACCCGAAGACCGGGGACACCCTGGGCTACGAGGCGATCGACCTGGGCGATGCCGAGCTCCTGCGCAACGGCGACCCGGCGACCCTGCGGGTTACCCGCAGCACCCGCGAGGTGCGGGCCGGTGACCGCCTGGTGGAGGGCGTCAGCACCCTGCAACGGGCCCAGCTCGAGTTGGGCGTGCCGGACGACCCCGATTTCGCCGGACAGATCGTGCACGTGCTGGACGGGGTCCGACAGGTGGGCCAGTTCAGCGTGGTGGTGATCAACCGCGGCGCCGATGACGGGCTGTCGCCCGGCCACGTGCTGCGGGTCTTCAGTGCCACGGAGACGGCCCGCGACCCGGTCACCCGGGAGGTGGTGGAGCTGCCTGAAGAGGATGCTGGCGACATGGTGATTTTCCGGACCATGGACAACATGGCCATGGGCCTGATCATGGAGGCGCGCCGCCCCATGCAGGTGGAAGACGTGGTGCGCCGCCCCTGACCCGGGGCCAGTGAGCACCTTCACCCGCGTGCAAGACACCGACCTCCAGTCTCGGCTGGCGCTCTGGCGCGTTCCGGGCCTGGGCGCTCGCCTGTGGGCCGAGCTGCTGGACCGCCTCGGCAGTCCCGAGGCCGTGCTGGCCGCCGCTCCGGGCGAGCTGACCCGGCACGGCGCGCCGGACCGCGTGGCCGAGGCCATACACGCGACCACCCCGGCGCACGCCGAGCCCGACCTGCGCTGGCTGGAGGCCGACCCGGCCCACCACGTCCTGCGCAAGGGCGTGGACCCGGCCTACCCGGCCCGGCTGGCCGAGCTGCCCGACGCGCCCCCCCTGCTGTTCGCCAAGGGTGACCCCGGCCTGCTGGCCTGGCCGGGGTTGGCGATCGTCGGCAGCCGCAACCCCAGTCACAACGGCCGGGAGCTCGCCCGTGACTTCGCCCAGGCCCTGGCCACCCGGGGGCTGGGCATCAACAGCGGCCTGGCCCAGGGCATCGATGCCGCCGCCCACCAGGGCGCACTGGATGCCGGTGGCGTCACCATCGCGGTCATGGGTACCGGCCCGGACCGGGTCTACCCCGCCCGCAACCGCAAGCTCGCCCACGCCATCGCCGCCGAGGGCGTGCTGATCACCGAACTGCCGGTCGGGGTGGGCGTCCGGCGCAGCCACTTCCCCCGCCGCAACCGCATCATCAGTGGCCTCTCCCTGGGCACCCTGGTAGTGGAGGCGAGTCTCAACAGCGGCTCGCTGATCACCGCCTACCAGGCCCTCGACCAGGGGCGGGATGTCTTCGCCATCCCCGGCTCCATCCACAATCCCATGGCGCGCGGCTGCCACCGGCTCATCCGCGACGGCGCCCGGCTGGTGGAATCGGTGGCCGACATCCTGGAGGAGCTGGACCTGCAACAGGCGCAGCCGGCAGCGGCCGACAACGCCACCCCAGACACCATCGACACGGCGCCGCGCACCGGCCCGGCCGAGGGCCCGGACCCGGAGTACGCCACCCTGCTCGAGGCCATGGGGCACGACCCGGTGGCCCTGGACACCCTGGTCAGCCGCGCCGGATTGACGGCCGATGCCGTTTCCTCCATGCTGCTGCTACTGGAGCTGCAGGGGCGGGTGCAGGCCCTGCCTGGCGGCCGCTACCAGCGCACGGGGCCAGAGGACGTGTGATGAAGCAAAGCATTTTCGAAGTACTGATCTACCTGTTCGAGAACTATCTCGCCAACGACGACGAACCCAGCCCCGATCGCGATTCCCTCGAGTCCGAACTGTTTGAAGCCGGTTTCACGCCGCTGGAGATCCGTAAGGCCTTCGACTGGCTGGACGGTCTGGCGGACAGCCGCAACATGCCGGCCACCGTCGCCGGCGACCAGGCGATCCGTGTCTACCACGAGCGGGAGGCCCTGCGCCTGGATGTGGAGTGCCGCGGCTTCATCCTGTTTCTCGAGCAGGTCGGCATCCTCGACCGCTCCGGGCGCGAGCTGGTCATCGACCGGCTGATGGCGCTGGAGGAAGACGACGTCGACCTGGATACCGTCAAATGGGTGGTCCTGATGGTGCTTTTCAACCAGCCGGGCCAGGAAGAGGCCTTCAACTGGATGGAAGACCTCCTGTTTGACAACCCGGTGCATCTCGTGCATTAAATCCGGGCTCGTCGCCACCCCCATTCATCCTGAAACGCCGGCGCCGCCGGCTGCTGGTGCTGCATGAGCAAGAACCTGGTCATCGTCGAGTCCCCGGCCAAGGCCAAGACCATCAACAAGTACTTGGGCAAGGACTACAAGGTCCTGGCCTCCTATGGCCACGTGCGCGACCTCGTCCCCAAGGAGGGCGCGGTGGACCCGACGCATGGCTTCGCCATGAAGTACTCCACCATCGACAAAAACGCCAAGCACGTGGACACCATCGCCAAGGCGATGAAGCAGGCCGACGCCCTCTACCTGGCCACTGACCCTGACCGCGAGGGGGAGGCCATCTCCTGGCACCTCTACGAGCTGCTCAAGGAGAAAGGGGCCCTGAAGGACAAGCCGGTCTACCGCGTGGTGTTCCACGAGATCACCCCGCGGGCCATCCGCGACGCCATGGACAACCCGCGGGAGCTGTCCACGCCGCTGATCAACGCCCAGCAGGCGCGCCGCGCGCTGGACTACCTGGTGGGCTTCAACCTCTCCCCACTGCTCTGGAAGAAGATCGCCACCGGCCTGTCCGCCGGACGGGTGCAAAGCCCCGCGCTGCGGATGATCGTCGAGCGCGAGGAGGAGATCGAAAAGTTCGTCTCCCAGGAGTACTGGACGGTCGAGGCCGACCTGGCCAAGGATGGCGACCCCTTCCCCGGCCGGCTGCACACCCTGGGCGGTCAGCGGCTGAAACAGTTCGACATCGATAACGACCAGCGCGCCCGCGAGGTGGAGCAGCAGCTGGCCGCAGCCTCGGGGCTGGAACTGGCCAAGAGCCACATCGATGCCGGCGAGGATGAAAACCCGGTCCGCCAGCCCGGCACCGTCAAGGTCACCCAGGTGGAGAAAAAGCAGCGCCGCCGCAACCCGGCCGCGCCCTTCACCACCTCGACCCTGCAGCAGGAGGCCTCGCGCAAGCTCGGCTTCACCGCCAATCGCACCATGCGCGTCGCCCAGCAGCTCTACGAGGGCATCGACATCGGCGGCGGCGTGACCGGCCTGATTACCTACATGCGTACCGACTCGGTCAACCTCTCCCAGGAGGCCGTGGGCGATCTGCGCGACACCATCGCCAAGCGCTACGGCGAGGACCGGCTGCCCAGCTCGCCCCAGGTCTACCGCACCAAGTCGAAGAACGCCCAGGAGGCCCACGAGGCCATCCGCCCCACCGGTGCCTATCGCCAGCCGGACGAGATCCGCGGCAAGCTGAGCGACGACCAGTTCCGCCTCTACGAACTGATCTGGAAGCGCGCCGTGGCCTGCCAGATGATCCCGGCCCGCATCAACACCGTGTCCGTGGATCTGGCCTGCGGCGAGGGCAACAGCTTCCGCGCCACCGGCTCCACCATCGCCGAGCCCGGCTTCATGGCCGTCTACCTGGAGGGGACCGACGACCGCAAGCCGGAGGTCGGCAGCAGCGAGCGCATCCTGCCCCCGCTCAAGGAGGGCGACGAGGTAGCGCTCGAGCGCATCAAGCCGGAACAGCACTTCACCGAGCCGCCGCCGCGCTACACCGAGGCCAGCCTGGTCCGGGCGCTGGAGGAGTACGGCATCGGCCGGCCCTCCACCTACGCCGCCATCATCGGCACCCTGCAGCAGCGCAAGTACGTGGAGCTGGACGGCAAGCGCTTCCAGCCCACCGATATCGGCCGGGTGGTCAACAAGTTCCTCACCGACCACTTCGACCGCTACGTGGACTACGACTTCACCGCCCGGCTGGAGGACGACCTGGACGCCATCTCCCGGGGCGAGCGGGAGTGGGTGCCGCTGCTGGAGGAGTTCTGGCAGCCCTTCAAGGACAAGGTGGACGAGAAGGCCACCATCTCCCGCGAAGAGGTGATGCAGAGCCGGGAGCTGGGCACCGACCCCAAGACCGGCAAGCCGGTGAGCGTGCGGGTCGGCCGTTTCGGCCCCTTCGTCCAGCTGGGCACCAAGGATGACGAGGAAAAGCCGCGCTTCGCCGGTCTGCGGCCGGGCCAGAGCATGGACAAGATCACCCTCGACGAGGCCCTGGAGCTGTTCAAGCTGCCCCGCGACATGGGCGAGACCCCCGAGGGCGAGCCCATGCAGGTGAACATCGGCCGCTTCGGGCCCTACGTGCGTTTTGGCAACAAGTTCGTCTCCATCAAGGAGGACGACCCCTACACCATTGGCCGCGAGCGCTGCCTGGAGTTGGTGGAGGAGAAGAAGCGGATCGAGCGCGAGCGCACCATCCGCGACTTCGAGGGTAGCGATATCCGCATCCTCAAAGGGCGCTACGGGCCCTACATCACCAACGGCAAGAAGAACGCCCGTATTCCCAAGGACCGCGAACCCGAATCGCTGGGCCTGGAAGAGTGCGAAGAGCTGATCGCCAAGGCCCCGGAGCGCAAGGGCCGACGCCGCAGCGGGGGCGCCACCCGCAAGAAGACCAAGGCCTGACGCCGGGCCCCGCCGGTGCAGGCCCCAACCAAACTGCCACTGCCGATGCCCGAACAGCCGAGCCCCCGCTTCCGCATCCGCCAATGCGCCGCCCGCCTCCGGGCCGGCGGCGTGGTGGCCTACCCCACCGAGGCGGTGTACGGCCTGGGCTGCGACCCGGCGGACCCGGAGGCGGTGGCCACGCTGCTCACCCTCAAGCGTCGGGACCCCGGCAAGGGCCTGATCCTGATCGCCAGCCGCGTGGACCAGCTCCTGCCCTGGGTAGCCGATGCCCCGATTCCCGGCGCGGTGCTGGCCAGCTGGCCCGGGCCCAACACCTGGCTGCTGCACGCCGCCCCGCACACCCCCGCCTGGATCACCGGCGGTCGTATCAAGGTGGCCGTGCGGGTCACGGCGCACCCGGTGGCCGCGGCCCTGTGCGAGGCCTGCGGCGGCGCCATTGTTTCCACCTCCGCCAACCGCGACGGCCAACCCCCGGCGCGCACTGCTACCCAGGTCCGCACCCGCCTGGGTGCGGATGCGAGCGACCTGGCCGACATCCTCAGCGGACCGGTGGACCGCAACGCCCGGCCCACCGCCATCCGGGACGCGGACAGCGGCACCACCCTCCGCGCGTAACCACGGAGCCGACGTGACCCAACCCAGCGGGAGCCCCGAAAGCATGAGCGTAGACACCCCGGCCGTCCTCGATTACCTCAAGGCCCTGCAGGACCGGATCTGCGACGAGCTGACCGACCTGGACGGCGGCCCCGGCTTCGCCGAAGAGAGCTGGACACGCGAGGAAGGGGGCGGCGGTCGCAGCCGGGTCATGAAGGCGGGTCGGCTCTTCGAGCAGGCCGGCGTCAATTTCTCCCACGTCCACGGCAGCCAGCTGCCCGACACCGCTACGGCGCGACGCCCGGAGCTGGCCGGCCGCGGCTTCCAGGCGATGGGCGTGTCCCTGGTGCTGCACCCTGAGAACCCCTACGTCCCGACCACCCACGCCAACGTCCGCTACTTCGTCGCGGAGAGGCCGGGCAGTGAACCGGTCTGGTGGTTCGGCGGCGGCTTCGACCTGACCCCGCACTACGGCTACCGCGAGGACGCCATCCACTGGCACCGCACCGCCCGCGCCGCCTGCGAGCCCTTCGGAGCGGATGTCTACCCGCGCTACAAGCGCTGGTGTGACGAGTACTTCTACCTGCCCCACCGGGATGAGACCCGGGGCGTCGGCGGCCTGTTCTTCGACGACCTGGACGAGTGGGGGTTCGAGCGCAGCTTCGCCTTCATGCGCAGCGTGGGCGACCACTTCCTGCCCGCCTACCGGCCCATCGCGGAGCGGCGGCGGCACCAGCCCTGGGGGGAGCGCGAGCGCGCCTTCCAGCTCTACCGGCGCGGCCGTTACGCCGAGTTCAACCTGCTTTACGACCGCGGCACCCGCTTCGGCCTGCAGTCCGGCGGCCGCACCGAGTCCATCCTCATGTCCATGCCCCCCATGGCGCGCTGGGAGTACAACTGGCAGCCGGAGCCGGGCAGTCCGGAGGCACGGTTGTACACCGACTTTCTCGGCGCCCGCGACTGGCTGGGCGGGGAGTAAGCGCGGTGAGCGGCAAGCGGCACCTGCAGACGCTCTCGATCCGCGGCGAACCGGGGGTGGGCAGCACTAATGGGCCGGCCCTGGCTCACGAAACCATCGACCGGGTGGTCCGCGCCTTCTACGCCCGCGCCCGCGAACACCCGGATCTGGCCGCCACCTTTGCCCGGGTGGAGGACTGGGACGAGCATATCGCCCGCATCAGCCACTTCTGGTGGGTAAGCCTGGGTGGGCGCCGCTACCGGCCCGACCGCTTCCAGGTGGGGCCACGGCACGTGGCGCTCGGGGTCACCGGCCGCCAGGTGGACGCCTGGCTGGATCTGTTCGAGGAGACGCTGAGCGAGCAGGTGGCGGATGACCAGGCCCGGCAGGACTGGCTCGACCGGGCGCACCGCATGGGCCGCGTGATCCGCGGCCTGGGGGCGTTTTACGAACGGCGGGACGCGCGGACGGACGACCCCCACCGGGGGCAACGGCCGTCCGCCCGCGACTAGCTGCTTACTGCTCCGAGTAGTAGCGCTCCAGCACGGCCACCTCCTCGCGGGAGCCGATCAGCAGCCCGGCGCGCTGGTGCAGCTCCTTCGGCTGCAACGCCATGGCGCGCTCCTCACCGGTGAAGGCGGCCCCACCGGCCTGCTCCATCAGCATGGCGATGGGGTTCACCTCGTAGAGCACCCGCAACCGGCCGTTGGGCCGCCTGCTGTCCGCCGGGTAGAGGAAGACCCCGCCGCGGGTAAAGATCCGGTGCAGGTCCGCGACCATGGAGGCCACCCAGCGCATGTTGAAGCGCTTGCCCCGGGGGCCATCCTCGCCGGCCAGGCACTCTTCAATGTAGCGGCGCACCGGGGCCGGCCACTGGTGCCAGTAGGAGCAGTTGATGGCGAACTCCGCCGTCTGCTCCGGCACCTTCAGGTCAGCCGTGGTCAGGAACCACTCGCCCTGCGCCCGGTCCAGGGTAAAGACATGCACGCCGTTGCCCACGGTCAGTGCCAGCACCGTGCTCGGGCCGTACACCACGTAGCCGGCGGCCACCTGTTGGTCGCCCGACTGCAGCAGGTCCTCATTCACCGGGTCGCGCCCGGCATCCGGGGCGGGCAGCACCGAGAAGATGGTCCCCACCGAGACGTTGACGTCGATGTTGGAGGAACCGTCCAGCGGGTCGAACAGCAGGATGTAGGGGCCGCGGGGCTCATCCTCCGGCAGGGTAAAGACATCGTCCTCCTCCTCGGAGGCCATGCCAGCCACCGTGCCGCCCCAGCTGCAGCCCTCCAACAGGGCGTCGTTGGCGAACACGTCCAGCTTCTTCTGTTCTTCGCCCTGCACATTGACGTTGTCGGCAGCGCCGGTCAGATCGCGCAGCGCCCCGCCACCGACAGCGTCCGAGATACGCCGGCAGCTGTCCGCCACCTGGCGAAGCAGCAGTGCCAGGGTGCGGCCTTTCTCATCCTGGGGGCAATGCCGGGCCAGAAACCGGCCCAAGGTCATACGTGACTGATCCATCCTGTACTCTCCTGAAATCATTATGCTGTCGGCCCACGCCCGGCGGCGGGTATTGTGATTTTGTCCTCACCGGGTGGGGCCGCTGGTCAGCCCTCGTGGCCCCTATTTAAACAAGGCAGCGACCACTCTGCCAGCGCGTCGAGGTAACGTCGTGCCATATCCGCCCTTGCCACCACCTCCGCACGGCCCCGCCGGCCGCGGGCGGCGAGCGCGTCCGGGTCGGCCAGCCAGGCCTGCGCGGTGCGGGCCACGGCATGCGCATCCTCCACCCGCTGCAAGGCCCCGCACCCCTCGAGCAGCGCCGCCTCGTCGGCAAAATTGTGCAGGTGGGGCCCGGCCAGCAGCGCCCGGCCCAGGCGGGCGGGCTCCAGCAGGTTCTGCCCGCCGTGGGGCACCAGGCTGCCCCCCATGAAGACCAGTTCCGCACCGGCCATGAACCCCTCCAGCTCGCCGAAGGTGTCGGCCAGGTAGGCCTGATCCCCGGCCGCCGGCCACTCCCCGCGGCTGCGCACCGCGTAACGGACGCCGGCCCGGTCGAGGGCCTGCCGCAGCGCCTCCCCCCGTTGCGGGTGGCGGGGGGCAATGACCAACAACGGCACCGTATCTCCCTTGGCCCGCCAGGCACTCGCCAGGCGGAGTTCCTCGTCGTCGTGGGTGGAGGCAGCGAGCACGTAGCGCCGGCCCAGATCCACCGCGGCGGGCGCGGCGGCCTCTGCGGGGCCGGCGAACTTCAGGTTGCCCACCACCTGCACCCGTTCCGCCGGCGCGCCCAGGCTGCGGTAGCCGGCAGCGTCCGCCTCAGAGCGGGCCAGCACCACGGTCACCCCGGCCAGGGCCTCGCGGTAGAGCGCAAGGACCAGGCGGGGGGCGCGCAGCGTGCGGTGGCTCAAGCGGCCGTTGACGATGGCCAGCGGCACCCCCTGATGGCGACAGGCGGCGAACAGCTCCGGCCACAGCTCCGTCTCCACCACCAGCCCCGCCTCGGGGCGCACCGCCGCCAGGAAGCGCCGCACGGGGCGCGGCCGGTCCAGCGGCAGAAAGAGCACCTGAATGCCGGGGATCAGGCGTGCGGCCTGGCCGCCGGTCGGCGTGCTGGTGGTCAGGGTAATGGCCAGCCCGGGCCGGGCCGCCTGCAGCGCCTCCAGCAAGGGGCGGACGGTGCGCACCTCGCCCACCGAGGCGGCGTGCACCCACAGCCCGCCGGGCCGGACGGTATCGGCATACCGCCCCCGACGCTGGGCCGGGTAGTCCGGTTCGCCGGCCCGGCGCGCCTCCCGGGCGGCGTGCCAGCGCAGCACCGGCCAGAGCAGCGCGGTGAGGCCGCGGTAGAGGCGGCGGCTAGTCGTCATAGACGGACGGTTCCCCCTGGGGCCGGGTCTTGAACCGCTTGCGCCCCCAGAAGTACTGCTCCGGCGCCCGCCGGACCTGCTCCTCGATCAGCGCATTCACCCGGGCGGTGTCCTCCGCCAGGTCACTGCCCGGGAACCCCTCCAGCGGCGGCGTGATGATCACGCGGTAGCGCCCGCCCGGCTCGCGCACCTGGAAGAACCCGAGCACCGGGGCTCCGGTCATGCGGGCCAGCCGCGAGGTGGCGGGCGTGGTGCAGGCCTGCACCCCGAAAAAGGGCGCGAACACCCCCATGTGCCGGCGCATGTTCTCGTCCGGGGCGTACCACACCGGGACGTTGTCGCGCAGGCTGCGCACCATGCTGCGCAGGTCCTTGCTGCGGATGAGTTTCTCCACGTGGCCGAGCCGGGACCGTTCGATCAGGGTGGCGACGAAGGGGTTCTTCTCCGGCCGGTAGAGCGGGTGGAATGCCTGGTAGGGCGTCAGCAGCCGGCACCCAAGCTCCAGGGTCGTGAAGTGGCCGCTGAGCAGGATCGCCCCGCGCCCCTGCTCCAGGGCCCGCTCCAGGTGCGACAGCCCCTCCACCTGGGCCCGCCGGTGCACCCGCCGGTCCGGTGCCCACCAGCCCATGGCGATCTCCACCACCCCCATGCCGAGGGCGCGAAAATGGCGCCGGGCCAGCCGCTCACGCGCCGCCGCGGTCCACTCGGGAAAACAGAGCGCGAGGTTCGTCCGCACGATACGGCGGCGCTTCGGGGCCAGGTAGTAGCCCGCGCCGCCCAGGACGGCCCCCAGGCCCAGGGCCACCCGCCAGGGCAGCAGGACCGTGGCACGCACCAGGCCCAACACCAGCCAGTAGGGCCAGTAGCGGGGCGCGAGAAAGCGGCGTTGTAACAGGGTCGGCGGGGTTTGCGACACGGCGAATCCAGCGGAAAGGGCGGGGCAGGCCGGGACCTGCCCACATCAGAGTTCGGGCACCACCTCGGCGTTGGCGTCCAGCCAGTCATTGATGGCCTGCAGGTCGGCATCGGACAGGCTGCCGGCAAAGCGTTTGAGGCGCACGGTGTGGAGCAGATAGTCGTAACTGGCCTGACGGAAATCCTGCTCGGCCCCCAGGCGGTCCTGCTGGGCATCGAGCAGTTCCACCACGGTGCGGGTCCCCACTTCGAAACCGGCCTCCACCGCCTCCAGCGCCCGCTGGGTGGAGGTGATGGCCTGGTCGAAGGCACCGACCCGGGCAATGGCGCTGATCACGCCGCGGTAGGCGTCGGTGGTGCCGCGCACCACGGCCCGACGGGTCTCCTCCAGCTCCTCCAGCGACACCGTGTACTGCGACTGCGCCTCGCGCACCTGGGAACGGGTGGCGCCGCCGCGATACAGCGGCACATTCAACCGCAGCCCGATACTGGCCTGATCGAACTCCTCGGGGCCGCCCGGGACCCCGGTGTCGGCCGTCCGGCTCCCCTGGTCCACCCGCTGCACGTTACCCACCAGGTCCACGGTGGGCAGGTGGCCGGCGCGCTGGACCCCGATGTTCTCCATGGCCGCTTCCGAGCCATGCCGGAAGGCAAGGATGTCCCAGTTACGCTCTTCTGCCCGCTGCGCCCAGGCCGCACTATCTTCCGGGTCCGGGGACTCCAGAGCCACGTCTTCATCCAGCAGGGCCAGCTCCCGGTGACTGCGGCCGGTGAGTTCGCGCAGCCCCTCAAGGGCGTTCTCCAGGGCGTCCTCGGCCTGCAGTAGATTCGCGCGCGAGAGATCCCGCCGGGCCCTCGCCTCCTCCACGTCGGTGATGGGCGCCATGCCCACCTCGAAGCGCTGTTCCGCCTGCTCCAGTTGCCGCTCAATGGCGCGCAGTTCCGCACGGGCGAACGCCACCCCGTCGAAAGCCGCCAAGGCCTCGAAATAGCGCTCGGCCACGCGGGTCATCAACTCCTGCTCGGCGCTGTTGACCCGGGCCTGGGCCTGGGCTACCTGCAGATCCGCCTCGCGCACCCGCAGGAAGTTGTCGTAGCGGAACACCGGTTGGGACAGCTCCAGGCCGAGCGCGCTGGTGGTGTCGTAGCTGGTGTCGAAATTGCTTGAGCCGCTGCCGCGGGGCTCGCTGCGTTCCCGGTCAACAGTGCCGAAGGCGCTGAGTTCCGGCAGCAGCCCGGCGCGAGCCTGGGGCAGGCGCTCGCGCACCGTCTCCAGTTCGCCCAGGGCCTGACGCAGCTGCGGATCGCTCTCCCGCGCCTCCCGGTAGATGGTCATCAGGTCATCCACCGCCAGCGCGGGCAACGGCGCCAGCAGTGCCGCCACCAGCACGCCGGGGGCCAGCAGGCGGACGGCGCGCAGCGCCCGGGTGGTCAGAGTGCGGAACACGGAACCGGCCTTACAGCGCAAAGCGCTTGGTGACCGGCGCGTTGTGCAGCGGCGGCTGCACCGTCTCGAACAGGCTCTCGGTGGCCCACTGGTCCTCGGCCACCCGGGTGATCAGCAACGCCTCCATGATCGGCTTCTGACCGACGATCATGAACAGCCGGCCGCCGATGGTGAGGCTGGTGTGGAACCCTTCGTGGAGCTCCGGCAGCGACCCGGTGACGGCAATACAGTCGTAGCGGCGGCCATCGTCGTGGCCGGCGGCGGCATCACCCTGCTCCACGGTAACGTTGTCCAAGCCCTGCGCCTTGAGCGCGGCACGGGCCTGCTCGACCAGTTCCGGGTGGATCTCCACCGACACCACGGAGGCGGCCATGCGCGCCAGGCAGGCAGCCAGGAAGCCGCTGCCGGTGCCGATCTCCAGCACCCGCTCGCCCGCCTCGGGCGCCAACGCCTGCAGGATGCGCCCCTCCACCTTGGGCTCGTTCATGTACTCACCGCAGGCCAACGGCAGCTGCAGGTCGGAGTAGGCCAGGTGCCGGTGCGCCTCGGCCACGAAGGCGTGGCGCGGTACGGTGCTCATCACGTCCAACACGTCGCTGGCCAGCACGTCCCAGGGGCGCACCTGCTGCTCGACCATATTGAAGCGCGCCTTGTCCAGATCCAGTTCCGTCATCGCCCTGATCCCATCCTCTTGTCTCGGCCGGCCACTGCCGGCCGCTGGTTATCTTTAAAGGGGAGTTCTCCAGTCCGCGCATGCTATGCAGTTTGGCCCGCTCAGGCAAGCAAAACCGGCACTTTCGCTTGCACTCACGCCGCACGGCTGGTATAAACATCGGCCTTTGCGGCCCGGGACCGACGGGCCGGCTATCCACCGGACTGTACACAGGTAGGGAAACGCTTCCCTAAGGGGCCCGGATCCGCCAGCGCGGCAACCGGTTCCCGGCACGAACATCTGCGGATTCAGGAGTCAGCCCTCATGTCCAAGGTTTGCCAGGTGACGGGCAAGCGGCCCACCACCGGAAATAACGTCTCGCACGCCAACAACAAGACCAAGCGCCGGTTCCTTCCGAACCTGCACTACCATCGCTTCTGGGTCGAGAGCGAGCAGCGCTTCGTTCGCCTGCGCGTCTCTTCCAAGGGCATGCGCATCATCGACCGCAAGGGTATCGACGAGGTCCTGACCGACCTGCGTGCCCGCGGCGAAAAAGTCTAAGCGCGGAGGTTAATCATGCGCGACAAGATCAAGCTCGTCTCCAGCGCCGGCACCGGCCACTTCTACACCACCGACAAGAACAAGCGGAACACCCCCCACAAGCTGGAGTTCCGCAAGTACGACCCGGTGGTGCGCAAGCACGTGCTCTACCGCGAGGCCAAGATCAAGTAAGCACGGCCCCACGCGGCAGCAAAAAACCCCGCCCGGCAGCGCCTGGCGGGGTTTTTTGTGATCGGGGCACCGGGGTTACGCCGGTCCGGCCGGTTTCAGTCGTAACTCGCGTAGACGCTCACCCGCCCCTGGTCATCGAAGGTCAGCACCTGGTAGGGATCGGTGCGGCCGATCTCCATACCCGGCGAGCCGGCCGGCATCCCCGGAACGGCAAGCCCCCTGACCCCCTCGGGGCGCTCCTCCAGCAGACGCAGGATATCCTCGGCGGGCACGTGCCCCTCGATGACGTACCCGTCCACCTTGGCGGTGTGGCAAGAGGCCAGTTCCCGGGTCACGCCGAACCGCTGCTTGACCGGGTTCATGTCGTTGCGCTCCACCGACTCCACCTTGAAGCCGTACTCGCGCAGGTGGTCCTCCCAGTCGGTACAACACCCGCAGTAGGGGGACTTATACACGGTGGCCTGCGGCGCATCGGCGAGGGCAAGCCCCGGCACAAAGGACAGGCTTAGGGTGGCGGCCAGCAGGGTACGGCGAAGAGGGCTGAACATGGGAAGCACCTTTGGTAAGTTCACAACTGGATGCATCTTAAAACACCCGTCGGGCCGGGCAAGCAACGGCTGGTTGCATGCACATAACCAGCGGTTCTTACCCCGCGACCAGCAGCAGGTTCCCGTGCTCGTCCACCCGCGCTGACCAGCCCGGCGCGAGCCAGGTGGTGGAGACCTGCTCGGTGATCAATGCCGGTCCTGCAAGCCGCTGCCCGGCCCCCAGCCGGGCCCGGTCATACACCGGCACCGGGGCACTCACCCCGTGGACCTGTGCCCGCCCCACCGGCCCGGCCTCACCGGCGGCCAGGCGCGGCAACGGCGGCACCGGACGAGGCCCGGTGACCGACTGCCGGACATTGACCAGTTCCACGGTCTCGTCGAGGCGATGGCCGTAGCGCTGCTCATGCAAGCGATGGAAGGCCTCCCGGGTGGCCTCGACCCCCTGCCAGGGCACGTTCAGGGTATACGCCTGGCCCTGGTAGCGGAGATCGAGCGAGGGCTGGCAATGCTGGTCCGCCCCGGCCACCCCCTCGGCGGCGAGCGCCCGGTGCCCGGAATCGGCCAGCTCGTCCAGCACCTGCTCCACCCGCTCGGCCCCCAGGGCCGCCAGCGGACCGGTCAGGGTCCGAGAGAGCTGGCGCCCGCGCGGCGCGGCCAGCATGCCCAGGGCCGACAGCACCCCGGCGTGCACCGGCACCAGGGCGCGGGCCATCCCCAGCGCCTCGGCCAGGGCGCAGACATGCAGCCCGCCGGCACCCCCGAACGAGAGCAGGGTGAAATCCCGCGGATCCAGGCCCCGCTCCACCGAGATCACCCGCAGGGCCCGGGCCATATGCTCGTTGGCCAGGCGCAGCACCCCTTCGGCAGCGGCCTCCGCCGTCAGGCCCAGTCCATCGCCCAACCGGGTGAGCGCCGTGCGGGCGGCGCCGGCATCCAGGCTCATCTCACCACCCAGGAAGGCATCCGGGCGCAGACGGCCCAACACCAGGTGGGCATCGGTCACCGTTGCGCCGATGCCGCCGCGGCCGTAGCAGGCCGGCCCCGGATCGGCACCGGCGGAACGCGGCCCCACCTGCAGCAACCCGCCGGCGTCCACCGAGGCCAGCGAACCACCGCCAGCGCCGATGGTGTGCATGTCCACCATGGGAACCGCCACCGGCCAACCACCGATACTGCCCTCGGAGGTAAGCGCCGGCTCGCCATCGATCACCGCCACATCGGTGGAGGTCCCCCCCATGTCGAAGCTGAGCAGCCGGGGCTCACCGGCCAGCTCCCCCAGGTAGCGGCCGGCCATCAGCCCGCCCGCCGGCCCGGAGAGCAACAGGTTGACCGCCATCCGCCCGGCCTGGTCCGCCGCCACCCGCTCACCCGAGCTCTGCATCACCGAGATGGCCGCCCGGGGCAGCGCGTCGGTGAGCCGGCGCAGGTAGCCGGACATCACCGGGCCTACCCGGGCGTTCAGCCAGGTGGCGATACCGCGTTCAAACTCGCCGTACTCGGCCAGCACCTTGTGGGAGCGGGAGACGAACACCCCTTCCGGTACCCGCTCGGCCAGGGCCTCCTCGGGGCCGCCGTCGATGAAGGAGAAGGGCAGGTTGATCGCCACCGCCTCCGGCCGGCGCTCGGCCAGGGCCTGATCAAACGCCTGCAGGTCCGCCTCGCTGAGCGGGTCCACCACCGCGCCGTCCGGGCCCAAGCGGCCGCCGGTTTCCCAGCACCACTCCGGGACCACGGGGGGAGCTGTGGGGGGCAGCTCCAGGGCGTAGAGGGTGTCCCGGTTCTGCCGCCCCAGGGTCAGCACGTCACCCAGCCCCCGGCCGGTCACGTACATCACCTCCGCGCCCTGCCCCTCAAGCACCGCGTTGGTGGCCACGGTGGAACCGTGCACCAGCCGCAGGGGTTCCGCCTCCAGGCCGAGCTCCCGCACCCCCTGCAGGATGGCGGCCTCCGGCCGGGCCGGCGTGGACAACACCTTGTGGATCCGCAGCCGCTCGCCGTCGGAACAAACGAAGTCTGTGAATGTCCCTCCGGTATCGACACCCAGTAGTTGCACCTGTGCACCCTCTTTGGTCATGCTTGCCCGCGACCGCAGGCAGAAAGGATCGACTCGTGCCCGACAGCACCCCGACACCGGAATGTCGCACCGCCGGCCCGGCGGACGAGGATACCGCGACCGCGCCCCTCCTGCAGGCCGAGCAACTCAGCTGCCGGTACGCCGGCCACACCGCCCTGGAAGACTTCAGCCTGACCGTGTACCCGGGCGAGGTGGTGGGCCTGCTCGGCCCCAATGGTGCCGGCAAAAGCACCGCGCTGAAACTGCTGGCGGGCGTCATGCCCCCCTCCGACGGCCGCGTCCGGCTGGCCGGTCGCGACCTGCTGGACCGGGGCCTGCGCTATCGGCGCCAGCTGGGCTACCTGCCCGAGCGTCCGCCCCTCTACCCGGAGATGCGGGTCCGGGCGTACCTGCGCTTCTGCGCCCGGCTGCGTCACACCCCGCAGGCCGCCGCGGCGGTGGACACCGCCCTGGCGGAGTGCGGCCTGGAGTCGGTGGCCGGGCGGCGCCTGGACCAGCTCTCCCAAGGCTACCGGCAACGGGTGGGGATCGCCCAGGCGATCGTGCACCGGCCGGCGCTGATCGTGTTGGATGAGCCCACTGTCGGGCTGGACCCGTTGCAACTGCAGGGCATACGCACGCTGATCCGCCGCCTCAGGGGCGAGCATGCGATCATCCTGTCCAGCCACATCCTGCCGGAGATCCAGGCCCTGGCCGACCGGGTGGTGATCCTGAACCGCGGCCGGATCTGCCACCAGGGGCCCACGCACACCGACGCCGACTGGATCAGCGCACGCTTCCGTGACCGGCCGGACGCTTCGGCGCTGGGCGGGCTACCGGGCATCGCCCAGGCGAAGCCGCTGACCGGCGACCACTGGCAGATCCGGCTCAGCCCCGGAACAGCGCCGGAAACGGTGCTGGCCGAAGTGGCAGCACAGGACTGGGGGCTGCTGGCCTGGCAGCCCGGTGGCGATGCGCTGGAGCAGATCTTCCTGAAGGCCACGGAGGGCACCGGAGACACGCCATGAACGCATTGATCACCCGCGAGTGTCGCAGCCTGTTGGGCAGCCCGCTGTTCTGGGGCACGGCCGCCATCTCCCAGTTTGTTCTCGGCTGGTGGTTCCTGGGCCTGGTGGACCAGTACCGCGAGCATTACCAGGCCCTGCTGGCCCAGGCCGGCAGTGAGCTCGGGGTCACCGAGTTGGTCGTCATGCCCTTTTTCGGCAGCTTCGTGCTGCTGGCCATGCTGCTGCTGGTGGTCTCGGTGTTGGCCATGGGCGCCCTGGCCGAGGAGCGGCGTGCCGGTACCCTGCCCCTGCTGCTCAGCGCCCCGGTGAGCAGCGCCACCATCGTCGTCGCCAAATACCTGGGCCGCCTGCTCCCGCTCAGCCTGATCCTCGCCCTGTGGGCGCTGATGCCGGCCTCCCTGGCGCTCTTCACCGGGATCGACACCGGGCTGCTGGCCGCCGCCCTGTTTGGCCTCTGGCTGCTGGGCGCGTCCCTGCTCGCAGCCGGGGTCTTCCTCTCCACCCTGACCGCGCAGCCGGGCCTGGCCGCCGTCAGCACCTTCGGCCTCGGACTGCTCCTGGTGCTGGTCGGCCAGGGCACGGGGCTGGAAGGCGGCGATGCCCTGCTCACCTGGCTGGGCCTGGTCACCCATTACGAGCCACTGGTGGGTGGACGGGTGGGCAGCGATGGCCTGGCCTATTTCGCCCTGTTCCTGGTGGGCTTCCTGATCTTTGCAATACGGCGCGTGGACGCGCTGCGGCTCTCCTGAGGCTCCCGTATGCGCATGAACACCCGCACCCGCTGGCTGCTGCGATTCAACGCCGTACTCTTCACCGCCGGCGTCCTGGTGGCGCTGGCCGCACTGGGCTGGCTCAGCCAGCGTTTCGTGCTGAGCTGGGACTGGACCGGCCAGCAGCAGACCGCACTGAGCGACGAGTCCGTGCAGTTGCTGGAGCGCCTGGAGGGCACCCCCCGCATCACCGCCTTTGTCACCCCCGACGGCGAACTGGCCACCCAGGTGGAGCGACTGGTCCTGCGCTACCGCGCCCATGCCCCCGACCTGGAGTTGGAGCGGGTGGACCCACACCGGGAGCCGGAACGGCTGCGCGAGGCCGGGATCAGCCACGAGGGGGAGCTGCTCGTCCAGCTGGGTGACCAACGCGAGCACGTCCCCGCCCCCACCGAGGCCTACGTCAGCCGTGCACTGGACCGGCTGATGCAGGCCAGTCCGCGAAGCCTGGCCTGGGTGAACGACCACGGGCAACGGGACCTGCAGGGGCAGGCCAACCACGACCTGGGGCAACTCGGCGCCGGGTTGGAGGACCAGGGGTACGACCTGCAGGGGCTGTCGCTGGTCCGTCACCCGGTGATCCCCGGCGACACCACCTTGCTGGTCCTGAGCGGCCCGCAGGTGGACCTGCTGGACGGCGAGCAGCAGCTGATCCAACGCTACCTGGAGGGCGGGGGCAACCTGCTCTGGCTGCTCGAACCGGAGGACATGGCCCGCCTGCCCGAGCTGGCGGAGACGCTGGGTGTGAGCGTCACCGGCCACCCGGTCCAGGACCCGCGCACGGAAGCCCTCCTGGGGGTCGATGACCCCGGCCTCAGCCTGGTGGACGACCACCCGGACCACCCGGTGATGGCCGACATCCAGGGCCCGGTACTGCTGCCCTGGGCAGCGGCCCTGGAGGTAGAGCCGCCGGCCGATTGGGAGATCCGCCCCCTGCTGCAGGGTGCGGACCACCATGAATTGCCCGATCGAGACGCCACGACGCCGTTCCTCCTCGGCGCCACCCTGGAGCGGCCTCTGGACGATGACCGGCGGCAGCGGGTGGCCGTGATCGGCGATGGCGACTTCCTCAGCAACCAGTTCATCGGCAACGCCGGTAACCGCAAGCTGGGACTGGCGCTGGTGGACTGGCTCACCGACCCCGGCGATGCCGAGATCGACTACGCCGCCCCCAGCCCGGACCAACGGCTGGACATGGGCCCGGTGGCCGTGGGGGTGGTGGGCTTCGGCTTTCTGCTCGGCCTGCCGCTGCTGCTGGCCCTGCTGGGCGGCCTGGCCTGGTGGCGGGGGCGGCGCTGATGGGCCGCCGGCTGCTGACCACCGCCCTCGCCCTGCTGCTGGCCGCCGGCCTCGCCGCCGGCGCCTGGCACCTGGCCCGGGAGCCGGTGGTGGAGCGGGTCAGCGAACTGACCGCCGAGGAGGCCATGAGTATCCGCATGCAACGGCCCGACCGGCCCCCGGTGAGCCTGGAGCGGCGCAACGGCGAGTGGTGGGTCACCCACCCCGAGGAACAGCTGGCCAGTGACATGCACGTGCGAGGGGTCCTCCGCATCCTGGACGAACCGCTACCGGAACAGCGGATCCCGGCCCACGAGGTCACCCCGGAGCGCTACGGCCTGGACTCGCCCGCGGCCGTGCTGGAGATCAACGGCAAGAGCTGGCATTTCGGCGACCGCCATCCGGTAGGGGAGCAGCGTTACGTGCTGCACGAGGGGGAGATCCTCCTGCTGCCGGACAACTACGCCCCGCTGCTGCGTGGCCCCTGGCAACAGCTGACCGGCGATGGCGCGGCCCGATGACCACCATGATTCGCCCAGGACAGAGGCAGACTGGCCGTGCCTGAACTCCCCGAGGTAGAGACCACCCGCCGCGGCCTGGCCCCGCTGCTGGAGGGCGAGACCGTGACCGGCGTGGTGGTCCGCCAGCCGCGGCTGCGCTGGCCGGTCCCCGGGGACCTGGCCGCGTGTCTGCAGGGACAGACCATCACCGCGGTGGGGCGCCGCGCCAAGTACCTGCTCGTCGCCACGCCCGTCGGCACGCTGATCCTGCACCTGGGCATGTCAGGCAGCCTGCGCGTCCTGCCCGGTGGCGGCACCCAACAGCCCCCCGGAGCCCACGACCACGTGGACATCCTGCTCGGCAACGGGGCCTGCCTGCGTTACACCGACCCGCGCCGCTTCGGCAGCCTGCACTGGACCGCGGAACCGCCGGAGCACCACTGGCTGTTGGCACGCCTGGGACCGGAGCCCTTTGCACCGGGGTTCAGCGGCGACACCCTGTACCGGCAGAGCCGTGGTCGTCGGGCCAGCATCAAGGCCTTCATCATGGAGAGCCGGGTGGTGGTGGGGGTGGGCAACATCTACGCCAGCGAGTCGCTGTTCCGGGCCGGCATCCATCCGGCACGGGCCGCCGGCCGCGTGGGGCGCGACCGTTACCGGCGCCTGGCGGAGGCCGTACGCGAGGTGCTGGGCGAGGCCATTGCCGCCGGTGGCACCACCCTGCGGGATTTCACCGCCAGTGACGGCCGGCCCGGTTACTTCGCCCAGACCCTCAACGTCTACGGCCGCACCGGCGAACCCTGCCCCCGCTGCGGGGGGCGGGTCCGCCAGCAGCGGATCGCCCAGCGCTCCACCTGGTACTGCCCGGGCTGTCAGCGTTGACGGGCCCCTCAGCCCCCGCCCTCTTCGTCCGGTGCCGCCGTGCCGCCGTCGTCCCGGTCGGCACCCACCAATGCCCGGCGCCTCACCTTGCCCCCGGCGGTCCGGGGCAATTCCTGGACCAGGGTGATACGCCGAGGGGTGACCGCCGGGCCCAGGGCGCGGCGGGCATAGGCCAGAAGCTCCTTGCGCAGCCGGTCCGGGTCCTCCGGCGACCGGCTGGGGACCACCCACGCCGCCACGATGGTGTGCGCCAGCCGGTGCGGCATCCCGGCCACGGCGCTCTCGGCCACCGCCGGATGGCGGTTCAGCACCGCCTCCACCTCGGCGGGCCCCACCATGTAGCCCCGGGTCTTGATCACGTCGTCGCTGCGCCCGAGGAACTGCAACTCGCCATCCGGCAGGCGCCGGGCCATGTCGCCGGAGCGGTACCAGCCGTCGACGAACGCCTCGCGGTACCGCTCGGTCTCCCCCAGGTAGGCCAGGAACTGGGAGGGCCAGCCACCGCGCAGGGCGATCTCGCCCACCTCCCCCTTGGCCACCGGCTTCAGCCCGCCCGCCTCCTGCTGCATCAGGGCCATCTCGATGCCGGGGACCGGCCGGCCCATCCGCCCCGCGGCCACGGGATCGTCGCCGTACTGGGCGATCATGATCGCGCCGGTCTCCGACTGCCACCAGCCGTTGCGCGCCGGGGTACCGAAGGCCCCGCGGGACCAGTTGGCCAGCGCGGCATCCAGCGGCTCGCCGGTGCTGAAAATCCGCCGCAGGCGGCCCAGGTCCGCGCCCTCCGCCGCCTCCGCCCCGGCCCGACGGAGCAGGCGCAGGGCCGTGGGCGAGGTAACCCAGGTCTGGATCCCTTCCTGCGCCAGCAGCCGGTACCAGCGTCGGGCCTCGAAGGCAGGCTCGTCGATCAGGGTGGTGGCGCCGCAGAGCAGCGGGACCAGCATGGCGTAAGAGACACCGGTCACCCAGCCCAGGTCCGCGGTGCACCAATGGCGCCCCCCCGGCGCCAGTTCCAGCACCTGGCGGCCGCTGGCCACATGGGCGGCCGCGGCCCGGTGGGCGTGCAGTACGCACTTGGGGGGCCCCAGGGTGCCGCTGGTGAAATGCAGCAGGGCGGGGAATTCGGGGCTCGTGGGCACCGGAGGCACCGGCTCGGCCCGGGCCAGGCAGCGGGCCCAGGACTCCGCCCCCGAGGCCTCGCCATCCAGCAGGATAATGTCCTGGAGCGCGGGTAGCTGGCTGCGGATAGGGCGGATGACCTGGCGGTACAACGGCTCGGTGGTGACGAGTACCCTCGCCTCGCTCACGGTCAGCCGCTGGCGCACCGGTTGCGGGCCGTACACCGGAAACAACGGGGCGAAGACCGCACCCTGGCGCAGCGCCCCCAGGCCGGCGATGAAGGGTTCCGGGCGCCGCGGAGCGAGCGTGCACACCCGCTCCCCCAGGCCCACACCGCGCGCCTGCAACGCGCCGGCGAATCGGGCGGAGGCATCCAGCAACGCGGCATAGCTCAGGGCCTCGCGCTGGCCGTCCTGGCGCCACCAGACCAGGGCCTCGCGGTCCCCCGCACCGGCCTGCACGTGCCGGTCCAAGGCCTCGTGGGCGATATTCAGCCGCCCACCCGGCAGGCCGTCCAGCCAGTTCGCCCTGACCGCATCCCAGGAAAAGCCGTCCGCGCTGCTCACCGGTTGTGTCACTCCTGCCCTTGCTCAACCCGTCGTTGTTGATGCTTCCCTTGAAAGCCTACCAGTTGGCGGCCAGCGCCAAGTGGCTGGCACTAGCGGCCCTGATCGTGCTCGGCATCCGCCCCCTGCGCCGCCGGCTGCCCGGCTTCAGGGGCGCCTGAGTCGCCACCGCGACCGGCCTCCGCTTTGCGGACCTGATCACGCCCTGCACGCTTGGCCTGGTAGAGCGCGTCGTCCGCCCGCTTCACCACCGCAGCCGGGCCGTCGCCGCGCTGGAAAGCTGCCACGCCGGCCGAGGCGGTCACCGAATAATTCACGCCTTCAAAGTCGAAACCGCTCTCCCGCAGCCCCTGGAGCACGTCTTCGGCGACCGTCACCGCATCGTCCGCCCCGGTTTCCGGCAACAGGGCGACGAACTCCTCGCCCCCGTAGCGGGCCATGAAATCCGAACGGCGCAGTCGCTGCTGAATGCAGTCGGCGATCTGGGCCAGCGCCTGGTCACCTGCCGCATGGCCCAGCCGGTCGTTGACCAGCTTGAAGTGGTCAACGTCGAAGAACACCATCGACAAGGGCCGGCCATGCCGTTGCCATCGGGCAAATTCATAGTCCAGCCGTTCCTCCCAGGCCCGACGGTTGGGCACGCCGGTCAGCCGGTCTTCCCGGGACGAGGCCTTGGCGCGGGCCAGACGCTCGCGCAACTCCCGGGTCTCGCTCTCCATGCTCTCCATGCGCTGGCGCATGCTCTGCAGCTGCGCCTCCAGCGCGGCGGCGCGCTGCTGCTCGTTGCGCCGCCGGGCCTCCAGCTGACGCCCCAGCTGGTCCACATGGCGGTTGACCGCTGACTTCAGTTTATTCACGTCATCGTGCCGGGACAGTTCCTTACCCAGGCCTGCCAGTTCATCGGCCATGCGCCTGCTCTCATCCGCTTCGCAGCGTTGATGGGCGCGCTCTGCCTGTTCCGCGCTGGCCATAAGCCCCTCCATCTCGGCCAGGCGCCCCTCCAACGAGGCCATGAAGCGTTTCAGACCATCGCGCTCGGCCTCGAGCCGGCCCCGCACGTCCGAGGCGATCGTGGCCAGGCTGTCAATCAGCTCCGGCAGTTCATCCTGCACCTCGCGCGCCATGCCATCGATGCGCTTGCCCAAGCCGTCATCGTCCTCCTCCTCGGGACCGAGGACGGCGCGCAACAGCCCGGCCAGGCTGCGCCGGAGCCGCCGCAGGCCGGGCGTGACCGCCTCCACGGCCCCGTCACCGTCCGCGACGACGCGCTCATCACGGGCGCGCCCGCCACGGAACAGGCGCCGCAGCACGCCCCCGGACCCGGCCGACCGAACCGCGCCGCCCCCCGGCGCGGCTTGTTGCGCCGCCCCGGCGGTGCAGGCTTCGATCATCTCAGCGGCCAGCGCCAGCGCCTCCACTTCCGTGACCCCGTCCAGGCGGGCGCGCATCTGCCGCGCCTTGCGAGCGCCGATCCGGCATTCCGAACGCTGCAGCGTGTCGAGCAGGTGCCGGCGCAGCGGATGCAAGGCACCCCGGCGCTCCAGTTCCCGGGCCCGTTGGCTGACCCGGCTCACCTGCTCCTCGAGGGCACCCTGTCCGAGACTGCCGCGCACCGCTCGCCGCAGGCGGTCCAGCGCCGCATCCAGGTCCGGGTCACGGCCGATGCCACACAGCGCCACCTCGCGCAGCGCCCGCCGCAGGCCCTCCTCCAGCCGGGCCCAGGCCGCGGCCCGCCGGTCCAGTTCGGCGACGCTGTCCAGGTAATGTTCGCGCCAATCCGTGTTGCTCTCCACCGGTATCTCCCTCGGCTGTGGCGGCGACAGGGCGGGCGGGGAATTACCCTGCGCGTGTCGCAGTAATAAAAAACCACCTGTATACTATGGTGCTTCCACGATATAGATTTCCGGATGGGCACTCCAGCCCGCCCACCCCGGACAGGTGCCCCTGTTAATGAGCCCACGGCGCGACACACACCCGCTGACCCGGCTGCACCGCAAGGCACTGGCTCGAGGCCGGCAAATCGTCGACCAGCTCATCGGGTCGGGGCCGGTGGCCATACTGGCCCCGGGTGCTCATGGCCTGCTGCTCCGCCGACAGCGGGCCCGGCTGATTATCTCCCGGGTGCGTACGGTGGCCTTCCTGTTCGCCGTCCTCACCCCGCTGTGGAGCATTATCGACCTGCTGGTCTTCCCGGTGGAGGTGGCGCTACAACTGGGTATCGCCCGCCTGCTGACCAGCACCGCCTTTCTCAGCCTGGCGCTGATGTACGATGACTCCCACCGTATTGGGAAGGCGTGGGTGGCCCTGGGCCTGCTGTTTCTCATCCCCACCGGGTTCTTCCTCTACAGCCACGCGTTGCTGGCGCAGACGCCCATGGCGGGTTTCTCCGGGGCGATGGCCGCCGGTTACGCCTACCTTCCCTTTGTCATGCTCTGCGGACTGGCGGTATTCCCGCTGACCGCACTGGAGGCCGCTGCATTCGCTTTCCCCATTCTCGCGGCCCACGGCGGCACAGGTCTGCTGGGCGCCGAGTTGATGGACTGGACCAGCCAGCTGGGCGCCCTCTGGCTGTTGGTCCTGATCACCGTGGTGGCCGCGCTGGCCGGCATGAGCCAGCTGCACTTCATGGCGGAACTGGTCCGGCGCTCGTCCCACGACAGCCTCACCGGCTGCCTCAACCGCAACAGCGGCGAGGAACTGGTCCGGATCCATTACAACGGCGCCCATCGCTCCGGCGCACCGGTCGCCGTGGTGTTCATGGACCTGGACCGTTTCAAGCCCATCAATGACCACTTCGGCCACGACGTCGGGGACGTGGTCCTCTACCAGGCCGCCAACGCCATCCGCGAGCACGTCCGCGACAGCGATACGCTGATCCGCTGGGGTGGAGAGGAGTTTCTCCTGCTCCTGCCCGGCGCCGACCGGGACGGCGCCCGCCGGGCCCTGGCACGGCTGATGAAACGCGGGCTGGGGCTGCGGCCGGACGGCGAACCGCTGACCGCGAGCATCGGCGTGGCCGACAACCACAGCCCCGGGGTGACGGACGCGCAGTCCCTGGTGGAGAGCGCCGATCGCAACATGTACGCGGCCAAGCGGGCCGGCGGCAACCGCGTCTTCACCGAGGCCACCCAGGCGGCCTGAACTCAGTCGCCGACCAGGGCGCTGCCGATCCCCCGCGGGTCGGAGGCCGCCTCCAGGGTGCCCTCGCAACGGTCCCAGAGCACCGCCTGCATGTCGCCGTAACGGCGGTTGACGTTGTTGACGGCATGCCCGCGCTCGCGCAACGCCGCCCGGGTCTCGCGGGAGAAAGCGCCCGGCTCGTGCTGGATCTCATCAGGCAGGTACTGGTGGTGGTAACGGGGTGCGGCCACCATCTCGGCGGGCGAAGCCCCGGCGGTGAAGTCCAGCGCCCCCAACATCACCATGGTGATGATCCGGCTGCCACCGGGCGTGCCGTAGATCAACGTCCGGCAGTCGTCCTCCAGGAAGACCGGTGTCATGCTGGAGAGCGGCCGCTTGCCCGGCTCAATCCGGTTGGGTTCGGTGCCGAGCAGGCCATAGACGTTGCCCTCGCCAAGCACCGTGGCGAAGTCGTCCATCTCGTTGTTGAGCAGCACCCCGGTCCCGGGGGGCACGGTGGTGGCACCAAAGGGGTAGTTGATGGACAGGGTGGCCGCCACCCGGTTGCCGTTGGCGTCGATCACCGAGAAGTGGGTGGTCTGCTCCCCCTCGCCACCGGGCAGGGGCAGTTCGGCGCTGGGGGTCGCCTCCGTCAGGCTGATATCGGCCCGCATGGCCCGGGCATGCTCCGGGCTGAGCAGCCGCTCCATGGGGATGTCCACGAAATCGGGGTCACCCAGCCAGGCCGCCCGGTCCCGATAGACCCGGCGCATGGCCTCGGCGGTGAGGTGCACGCGGTCCGCGTCCGACATCGCGGCCAGGTCATCGTCGGCCAGCATCTGCAGGAACCCGACCAGGCCCACGCCCCCGGCCGAGGGCAGCGTGGCGGCCGTTATCCGCAACCCATCCACCTCGGCCTGCACCGGCTCCCGCTCGACCACCCGGTAGCCGGCCAGGTCGTCCGGGGTCCATAACCCGCCGCTGGCGCGCACGCCGGCCACCAGGGCCTCGGCCACCGGGCCGCGGTAAAAGCCGTCGAACCCCGCCTCGGCCAAGTGCTCCAGGGTCTCCGCCAGATCGGGCTGGCGTAACACGCTGCCCAGGGGCGGCGGTATGCGGTCACGCAGGAAGATCTCGCGCGCCTCCGGGTCGGCGTTCAGATCGCGCAGGCGGAACAGCGCCATCCGCCGGTACTGGGTATCCACCTGAAAACCCTGCCGGGCCAGGCGGATGGCCGGTGCCAGGCTCTCGGCAAGGGGCAACTCGCCGTACTCCTCCGCCAGGTGAACCAAGGCAGCCGGTGTGCCCGGAATGCCGGCGGCCAGGCCGCCCCGCATGGAGCGCTGCCGGTCCAGTTCGCCCGCATCATCCAGGTACATCTCCGGATAGGCCGCGGCGGGGGCCGTTTCGCGGCCGTCCAGCATGACCGGTCGGTCATCACCACCCCGCTGCAGCAGCCAGAACCCGCCGCCGCCGATACCCGACCCGTAGGGCTCCACCACTGCCAGCGCAGCGGTCAGGGTGACGGCTGCGTCAAAGGCATTGCCCCCCTGGGCCATCACGGCCATGGCCGCCTGCGTGGCCCGCGGATGGGCCGAGGCCACCGCCGGACGCGGGTCGGCAGCCTGCACCCAGCCACCCAGCAGCAGCCCACTGAGCAGGGACAGGACCAGGAGCAGACGCCGGCCGGGACGGCCAGGCACCGGACTAGCGCCCCGCGGCACCGTTGCCGCCCCCCTGCTCCGGAGTGCTGTAGCGGCGTGCCAGGGCGGAGGCCACCACCGGCGGCACGAACCGGGTGACATCCCCGCCCAGGGCCGCCACCTCGCGCACCAGCGACGAGGAGATGTAGGAATGCTGCTCGGCCGGGGTCAGGAAGACCGTCTCCACGTCTTCGATGAGTTGGCGGTTCATGCTCGCCAGCTGGAACTCGTGCTCGAAATCGGAGACGGCGCGCAGACCGCGCAGGATCACGGTAGCGCCGCGCTCGCGCACGAAATCGGCCAGGAGGGTGTCAAAGGCCTCCACCTCCACGTTGGGGATACCCTTGAGCACCTCGGCGGCCAGCTGCATGCGCTCGTCCAGGCTGAAGGCCGGGCGCTTGCTGGGGCTGGGGTAGGCGGCCACGGCCACGATGAGCCGGTCGAACAGCTTGCAACTGCGCTGCACCAGGTCCTCGTGACCGTTGGTCAAAGGGTCAAAGGTGCCCGGGTAGACGGCGACGATGGCCATCGGCTCTCCTCTTGCTGCGGGCGACGCTGCCCGGTTCAGGCTTCTGCAGGGCCGACCAGGGCGTAGCGCACCCCGCCGGCCCGTTTTTCCCGGTGCACAACCCAGCCCGACGGCAGTTCGGGCGCGGGCTGATGGCTGTCACTCTCCAGATAGACCCGGCCGTCCGGGGCCAGCCAATGGTGCGTTGCAACGGCGTGCAACGCATCCCCCCCTAGGCTGGAGCGGAAGGGCGGGTCCAGAAAGACCACGTCCATACTTTGTACCGGGCCGGCAAGGTAACGCAATGCATCCGTCTGCTCCACCCGGCCCCGCGCCTCCCCGCCCAGGTCCCGCAGCCGGGCCCGGAGGGCAGCGGCTACCCGGGGGTGGCGCTCGACGAACACCACCTCCGCCGCGCCGCGGGAGAGGGCCTCCAGCCCCAGCACCCCGCTGCCGGCGAACAGGTCCAGGCAGCGGGCGCCCGGCACCCGCGCCTGCAACCAGTTGAAGAGGGTCTCGCGGATGCGGTCACCGGTGGGCCGCAGGTCGGGGCCGCGGGGCACGCTCAGCCGCCGACCCCGCCAGGCCCCGCCGATGATCCGCAGCTGGCCACTCATTGTGGTGCCCCACCGGCCTCACCCGGCCCGTGGTGGTCGCGCTCGTAGGGGGCGTCCGGATCGGGCGGCCCCTCTTCCTCCTCCAGGGCCTCCTCGTCCACTTCGTCCTCCGGTGGCCCCACCACCACGGTGACCATGCGGTCGGCATCCACCCGCTCCCGCAGCGCCCGGTGCACGGTATCCCGGTCCAGTGCCTGCAGCCGCTCCAGGTAGGTTTCCAGCCGGTCCAGCGGCAGCCCGTAGAAGCCGGTATCGGACAGGGCGGAGAGCAGCTGACTGTTGCTCTCGAGCTGCAGCGGGAAGCTGCCGGAGAGGTAGCGCAGAGCGCGCGCCATCTCCTCTTCGTCCGGGCCGGTCTCCAGGTAGTCCCGCAGTTCGTTCTCCAACACCTCACGGGCCTCCCCGGTGCGATCGGCGCGCACCTGGCTGCCCAGCACAACCGGCCCCGCCTTGCGCATGGGCACCAGGCTGCTGTGGCTGCTGTAGGAGAGGCCGCGCTCCTCGCGCATGCTCTGGAAGATGCGGGAGACCAACCCGGACCCCCCGAGGATGTGATCGGCCACCGACAGGGCCAGCAGGTCCTCCTCGCCCCGGGCGATGGCGGGATGCCCCATCAGGATGCGCGTCTGGGTGCCGGGGAATTCCACCTCGACAGTGCGCGACGGCACCCGCGGCACCTCGGGCAATGGCGGCAGGGCCTCGCCCGGCTGCAGGCTGCTGGAGAGGCGCTCGGCCACGGCCTCCGCCTGCTCCCGGGTCAGGTCACCCACCAGGGCGATCTGGGCATTGCCGGTGGTGTAGTGCTGGGCGTGAAAATCGCGCACGTGCTCCCGGGTGACCGCACGCACCCCTTCTTCGGTGCCGGAGGGGGCGCGACTGTAGGGGTGACCCGGGTAGAGGGTGTCGTAGAGGGTGCGCCAGGCCAGGGCAGCGGCGGACTGGCGCTCACCGCGCAGGGCGATGAGGCGGCGCTGCCGCTCCCGTTCCAGGGCGTCGTCGGGGAAGTCCGGCTCGGCCAGCACCCTGGCCAGCACATCAAGCGCGGCGTCCAGCGCCTCCTCGTCACCCAGGCTGCGCAGGCTGATGCTCGCCTGCTCGCGCCCGGCCCCCAGGGACAGGCGCGCCCCCTGGTCCTCCAGGCGGCGGGCGATCTGCCCGGCATCCAGCCCGCCGGCCCCCTGGTCGAGCAGGTTGGCCGTCATGCGCGCCACGCCCGCCGCATCACACTCGCGGGCGCTGCCGGCGTCGAACACCAGCTCGAGGTCGACGATGGGCAGGGCGGTGCTGCGCACGAAGTAGACCGGCACCCCCGCCTCGGTCTCCCAGTGCTCTATCTCGGGGGTCTGGACGCGGTCAGCGTTGGTCTCATCGGCCTGGGCCGGCAGGGCGAGGGCCAGCATCAGGCCGGCCAGGGTCAGCAGCTTGTTCAGGGGCCCGCGCATGGTCACTCCTCCTCGCCGCTATTGTCGGCCTGGTCCTGCCCGCGGGGGATCAGGCGGCCCACGGTCAGCTGATCGTCCACCAAGTAGCGCTGGGCCACCCGCTGGATATCCTCGGCGGTTACGGCCTGCACGCCCTCCAGGAAACGCTCGCCGGCCTCCCAGCCGATGCCGGTACTCTGCAGGGCCCCCAGGCGCATGGCCTGGGCGCGCATGGAATCCTGGCTGAAGAGCTCGTCGGCCACGTACTGGCGGCGCGCCCGCTCCAGGCGCTCCTCCTCCAGGGGCTCCTCCTTCAGCCGACGCACCTCGTCGCGCAGAGCGGCCTCGAGCTCATCCAGTTCCACGTCGGGGGCCGGACGACCGGAGAGCATGAAGAGATCCTGCAGTCGGGACATGGAGGAGTAGCTGGCGCCGGCGCCCACGGCGACCCCCTGCTCGCGCTCCAACCGCTCGGGCAGGATGGCGGCCCGGCCGCCGGAGAGCACGGCGCGGAGCAGCGCCAGGGCGTAAACATCGCCGCGCTCCTCTTCATCGTCCAGGTCGATGCTGCCCAGTGTGGGCACCCGCCAGCCCAGCGCCAGGAAGGGCAGTTCCGCCGGGATACGGACCGTCACCGATCGCTCACCGGGGTCCGGAATATCACTGGCCGGCACCGGTTCCGGGCGGTCGCGGGCCGGCACCTCCCCGAAGTGCTCGCGGGCCAGCTCATGCACCTCGTCCGGGTCAACGGCCCCGACCACTACCAGGGTGGCGCTTTCCGGGCCGTGCCAGCGCTGGTACCAGTCCTCCACCTCGGCCAGTCGCAACCGGTCCAGGTCCTCCATCCAGCCGATCACCGGCTGACCGTAGGGGCTGGCACTCCAGGCGGTGGCCCGGAAGCGCTCGATGAACTTGGCGGTGGGGTTGTCCTCCACCCGCTGGCGGCGCTCCTCGCGCACCACCTCCATCTCGCGCTCGTATTCGTCCGCGTCAAAGACCAGGTTCTGCATCCGGTCCGCCTCCAGCTCGAAGGCCAGCGGCAGGTGCTCCACCGCCAGCTGCTGGTGGTAGCCGGTGTAGTCGCGACCGGTGAAGGCGTTCTGCCGGCCGCCCCGCTCGGCGATGAGGCGGGAAAACTCGCCGGTCTCGCGGCTCTCGGTCCCCTTGAACATCATGTGTTCCACCACGTGGGATATTCCGGTAACCGGGCGCTGCTCGTAGCTGGAGCCCACGGCGTACCAGACCATGCTCACCGCCACCGGCGCCCGGTGGTCCTCACGCACCAGCACGGTCATGCCGTTGTCCAGTTGGTACTCGTGCACCGGTGGCGTCTCGGCGGCCACCGGCAGGGTCAGCCCCCCCAGGCACAGGGCCAGGGCGGCAACCATCCAGGATCGGGCATTCATCAGGCAGTTCCTCCCACGGTGTCCACCGATCGGCGCGACAGTCTCACACCCTCACGGGTGGAATGATAGGATACCGGACATTCAAGCCGGGCCGGCGGCCGGCCACCACCACTCTCTGCGAGGGTGGCTGAGCGCTGCGTCGGCAATACCCGACCTTCATGCTCCCAACTATTGAGGACCATCGAAACCATGTGGGGTTTCGGACGCAAGAAAAAGCAGCGCGAAAAGGCGGAGGAAGAGGCCCGGCGCGCGGCCGAGGAGGCCGCGCGCACGCAGGCTGAATCCGCGGACCAGGCGGCGGACGAGCCCGAACCGGAGGCCACGCCCCCGGCCGATGAGCCCGCGCCAGCGCCCGCTGCCGAGGCGCCAGCCGCCCCGGAGCCGGCGCCGGCGCCGACACCCGCCGCGTCAGCGACAGCCGACAAGCCGCGCAAGAAGCAGGGCCTGTTCGCGCGCCTTCGCGCCGGGCTCTCGCGCACGCGCAGCGGGCTGACCGAGGGCATCGCCAGCCTCTTCCTGGGCAGCAAGACCATCGATGACGATCTGCTGGAGGAGCTGGAGACCCAGCTGCTGATGGCCGACGTGGGCGTTGAGGCCACCCAGCGCATCATTGACGGGCTCACCGCGCGGCTGCGCCGCGCCGAACTCAAGGACACCGACGCCCTGTTCCAGGCCCTGAAGGAGGACATGACGGCCATCCTCGCTCCCTGCGAGGCGCCGCTGGTCCTGCCCGACGAGCCCAAGCCCTTCGTCATCCTGATGGTGGGCATCAACGGGGCCGGCAAGACCACCACCATCGGCAAACTGGCCCGGCGTTACGGCGACGAGGGCCGGCGAGTGATGCTGGCCGCCGGCGACACCTTCCGCGCCGCGGCGGTAGAGCAGCTGCAGGCCTGGGGCGAGCGCAACAACACCCCGGTGATCGCCCAGCACACCGGCGCCGACGCGGCCTCGGTGGTCTTCGATGGCTGGCAGGCGGCCAAGGCGCGCGGTTCCGATCTGCTGATCGCCGACACCGCCGGGCGCCTGCACACCCAGGGCAACCTCATGGAGGAACTGCGCAAGATCAAGCGCGTGCTGGGCAAGCAGGACAACACCGCGCCCCACGAGACCCTGCTGGTGCTGGATGCCGGGAACGGCCAGAACGCCCTCGCCCAGGCGCGGGAGTTCCACCAGGCCATCGGCCTGGACGGGCTGGTCATCACCAAGCTGGACGGCACCGCCCGCGGCGGCGTGATCTTCGCCATCGCCGAGCAGCTCAAGCTGCCCATCCGCTACATTGGCGTGGGCGAGTCCGCCGAGGACCTGCGCCCCTTCGTCGCCGCGGACTTCGTCGAGGCGCTGCTGCAGCGCGACGACCAGGGCCGCGCCGAGGGATGATCCGCTTCGAGGGGGTCAACAAGCGCTATCGCGGGGGCTTCGAGGCGCTGCGCAACCTGGACCTGGAGATCGGCCAGGGCGAGATGGTCTTCGTCACCGGCCACTCCGGGGCGGGTAAAAGCACCCTGCTGCGCCTGATCCCACTGCTGGAGCGCCCCAGTCAGGGCCGCGTCGTGGTCGGTGGCATCGACCTCTCCCGCCTGCGCAAGGGCCAGATCCCGCAGCTGCGCCGGCGCGTGGGCATGATCTTCCAGGACCACCGGCTGCTGTTCGACCGCACCGTGTACGAGAACGTGGCCCTGCCGCTGATCATCCGCGGCACCCCCCACCGGGAGGTGGGGCGGCGGGTGCGGGCCGCGCTGGACAAGGTCAACCTGCTCAACAAGGAGCGCGCCTACCCCATCACCCTGTCCGGCGGTGAGCAGCAGCGGGTGGGCATCGCCCGCGCGGTGGTCTCGCGGCCGCCGGTGCTGCTGGCGGACGAGCCCACCGGCAACCTGGACCCGGCCCTGTCCGCGGAGATCATGCAGCTCTTCCTGGAGTTCCGCCGGGTGGGGATCACGGTGATCATCGCCAGCCACGACCTCGACCTGATCGGCCGGCTGCGCCAGCGGGTGCTGACCCTGGAGCAGGGCCGCCTGATCGATGACTGGCAGGGAGCGGCCGCCTGATGCCCCGCCGTGGACCGCGCGCCTGGCGTGAACGCCTGCGCATCTACCTCGCCCAGCACGCCCAGGCGCTGGTCAGCGCCCTGGGCCGGCTCTGGACCCGGCCGCTGCAAAGCGGCATGACCGCCGCCGTGTTGGGCATCGCCCTGGCGCTGCCCGCCGGCTTCCTGCTGACGCTGCAAAACCTGCAGACACTCACCGCCGACTGGGATGGCGGCACCCGCATCTCCGTCTTCCTGTCGCTCAGCGCCGACGAGCAACGGCTGGAGAGCCTGGCCGGGGAACTGGACGGCGACCCCCGCCTCAACGACATCCGGACCTACACCCCGGATGAGGCCCTGGAGGCCTTCCGCGAGTTCTCGGGCATGGACGACGCCCTGGCGCTGTTGGACGACAACCCCCTGCCGGCCACCCTGGTCCTCTCGCCCCGACGCGACCTGCCGGCCAGCGAGGTCGCGGCGCTGGCGGATGAGTTGTCCGGGCGCAGTGGCGTCGACCAGGTGCAGCTGGACCAGGAGTGGTTGCAACGACTGCACGCCATCATCGAGCTGGTGGAGCGTGGCGTCTGGGTGGTAGGGCTGCTGCTCGGGGCCGCGGTGCTGCTGGTGGTGGGCAACACCATCCGCCTGGCGATCAGCAACCGGCGGGAGGAGATCATCATCACCAAGCTCATCGGCGCCACCAACGGCTTCGTCCGTCGCCCCTTCCTGTACGAGGGCGCCTGGTACGGCCTGCTGGGGGGCGTGCTGGCCTGGCTGCTGCTGGAGCTGTCACGGCTGTGGATGGGGGATACCGTCTCCGGCCTGGCGTCGCTCTACAGCAGCGGCTTCCACCTCAGCGGCCCGGGCATCAGCGGGGCGCTGCAGATCCTGGGTGCGGGCATGGTGCTGGGTTGGCTCGGGGCCTGGCTCGCGGTCAGCCGCCACCTCTCCGCCATCGAACCGCGATAACCGCCGACGGATAGCCCGCAGGCTTGCCTTTCATGCCGGATTGGCTTAATCATTGAGCCTGGCAGGCCGTCACTGAACTTTTCCCGCTGTCAGCGATCCCCTAAAATAGGGCTTAGCAATAACAGTGCCATCGTTGATGGAGAGGATGCAGAGCATGACCACCGCACTGGTACCGCTGAAACACGGCAATCTCCCCACTCCCGTCGGGAGCGAGGAGGCCTACATCCATGCGGTTAACCAGATCCCGGTGCTCAGCGCCGAAGAGGAGCACGAGCTGGCGGAGCGCTACCGTCTGCAGGGCGATCTGGACGCCGCCCGTGCCCTGGTGCTCTCGCACCTGCGCTTCGTGGTGCATATCGCCCGCAGCTACCGCGGCTACGGCCTGCCCCTGGGTGACATCATCCAGGAGGGTAACGTGGGCCTCATGAAGGCGGTCAAGCGCTTCGACCCCGGCCAGGGCGTGCGGCTGGTCTCCTTCGCCGTTCACTGGATCCGGGCCGAGATCCACGAGTACGTGTTGCGCAACTGGCGCATTGTCAAAGTGGCCACCACCAAGGCCCAGCGCAAGCTCTTCTTCAACCTGCGCAGCGGCCGCAAGCACCTGGGCTGGCTCACCAGCGACGAAGTGGACGCCATGGCCAAGGACCTGGGGGTCAAACCGGAGACGGTGCGCGAGATGGAAGCGCGCATGACGGGCTCCGACACCTCCTTCGACCCGAACCCGGCCGACGACGAGGAGGGCGGCCACGCCCCGGTGGCCTACCTGGAGGACATGCGTTACGACCCGGCCGAGACCGTGGAGGCAGCGGACTGGGAGCAGCACCGCGACCAGAACCTGCGCACCGCCCTGTCCGGCCTCGACGAGCGCAGCCAGGACATCCTGGCCCAGCGCTGGCTGTCCGAGCGCAAGGCCACGCTGCAGGAGCTGGCCGAACGCTACCAGGTCTCCGCCGAGCGGATCCGCCAGCTCGAGAAGAGCGCCATGGGGCGCCTGAAAACCGCCCTGGCGTGACGGCGGCGTGCGGTGTGCGCCGCCGCGCTTGGGCGCACACCCCCGTCGGCCACCTGACCGCCTAGAGTCCGTGGGGCTCCGCGTCCCGCAGCAGTGCCACCAGGCCCGCCTCGTCCAGACCGGCCAGGTAGCGCTCCGCCTCCACCCAGTTATCCACCGGCAGCGCCGCCTGCAGCACCTCGCCCCCGTCCCGCGGCAGGAACAGTGCCAGCGCCAGGCCGTAGGACTGCCGCCCCACGGTGATGTCCCAGGCCCGCCCGTCGGCATCGGTGAACGTCTTCATCGCCCCTTCCTCCCGGCGGGCCGGCTCACGCCCCCGCCCGTTATCACTCAAACCCAGTTCAGTCAGATCAGGCCGCGCTCGGCAAAGGAGACCGGCCGTCCGTCACCGACCACGAAATGGTCCAGCACCCGGATGTCCACCAGCCCCAGGGCGTCCTGCAACCGCTGCGTGAGCGCCCGGTCGGCGGTGCTCGGCTCGGCCACGCCGGAGGGGTGGTTGTGCGCCAGAATCACCGCCGCGGCATTGTGGGCCAGCGCCCGTTGCACCACCTCGCGCGGATAGACGCTGGCCGCATCGATGGTCCCCTGGAACAGCTCCTCGTAGCGCAGCACCCGGTGGCGGTTGTCCAGGAAGAGGCAGGCGAATACCTCCCGGTGCTGATGGCGCAACCGCGCCGAGAGGTAACGAGCCACCTGGTCCGGGCTGTTCAGGGCGTCGCCCCGCTCCAGCTCCGCCTGCAAATGGCGGCGGGCCATTTCCAGTACCGCCTGAAGCTGGGTGAACTTGGCCGGCCCCAGCCCGGCGTGGCTGCAGAAACCGTCCAGGTCCGCCTCCAGCAGCGGGCGCAAACCGCCGAAACCGTCGAGCAGCTCCCGCGCCAGGTCCACCGCGGACAGGCCGCGGCGGCCGGTGCGCAAAAAGATCGCCAGCAGCTCCGCGTCCGACAGCGCGCCGGCACCGCGTGCCAGCAGCTTCTCCCGCGGCCGTTCATCGGCCGGCCAGTCCGTGATCGCCATTTTCGCATCCTCCCTGATACCCAAGCGCGGCAATTAGGGTGCTGGGGGTGCCGGGGCGGTGGTATTTCCGATGACCCTCCGATGGCGCACCCCTTCGGGGTCCCCTGCGCTACTCGATAAAATCGGCGGCGCGAGAACTCGCTTCGCTCAGACAGCTCGCGCCTTTTTTCCGATTTTCCCTGCGTTGCTCGGTGCGCCAAAGTCGGGTCATCGGAAATACCACCGCCCCGGCACCCCCAGCGCCTCCCAAAACTGGCGTTTCCTTGCGCCAATCATGGGGGCATCTTACCATTGCGCGTCTGAGCCGGCCCGGCCCCTGGCCTGCGGCCGCCCACCCGAATCCCACAGCACAACGGTTCCACACCCAATCATGCGTACCCATTACTGCGGACACGTCAGCGAAACCGATCTCGATCAGGAAGTCACCCTCTGCGGCTGGGCCCACCGGCGGCGCGACCACGGCGGCGTCATTTTCATCGACCTGCGCGACCGGGAGGGCCTGGTGCAGGTGGTGTTCGACCCCGACCGCGCCGAGACCTTCGCCCTGGCGGAGCGGGTGCGCAACGAATTCGTGCTGAAGGTCCGCGGGCGGGTGCGCCGCCGTCCGGCCGGCACGGAGAACCCCGACCTGCCCACCGGCCAGGTGGAAGTGCTGGGCCTCGAGCTGGAGATCCTCAACGCCGCCAAGACCCCGCCCTTCCAGCTCGACGAGCACGAGCAAGCCGGCGAGGACGTGCGCCTGCGCTACCGCTACGTGGACCTGCGCCGCCCGGAGATGCTGCAGCGGATGCGCGCCCGCGCCCGCATCACCAGCAACCTGCGCCGCTTCCTGGACGACCACGGCTTCCTGGACATCGAGACCCCGATGCTCACCCGTGCCACGCCCGAGGGCGCGCGCGACTACCTGGTGCCCAGCCGCACCCATCCGGGCAGCTTCTTCGCCCTGCCCCAGTCGCCGCAGCTGTTCAAGCAGTTGCTGATGATGGCGGGCATGGACCGCTACTACCAGATCGTCCGCTGCTTCCGGGACGAAGACCTGCGCGCCGACCGCCAGCCCGAGTTCACCCAGCTGGATATCGAAACCAGTTTCATGGACGAAGCGGGCATCATGCACCTGACCGAGCGGATGATGCGGCGGCTGTTCGCCGACGTACTGCAGGTGGACCTGCCCGACCCCTTCCCGCGCATGCAGTATGCCGAAGCCATGGACCGCTTCGGCTCCGACAAGCCGGACCTGCGGATCCCGCTGGAGCTGGTCGAGGTGGCCGACCTGATGGGCGGGGTCGAGTTCAAGGTGTTCGCCGGCCCGGCCGCCGACCCGCGCGGCCGCGTGGCCGCGCTGCATGTGCCCGGCGGCGGCAGCCTGACCCGCAAGCAGATCGACGACTACACCCAGTTCGTCGGCCGCTACGGCGCCAAGGGCCTGGCCTACATCAAGGTCAACGACCCGGCGCAGGGCCGCGAGGGGCTACAGTCGCCCATCCTCAAGTTCCTCACCGACGAGGCGGTGGACGGCATCCTCGCCCGCACCGAGGCCCAGGCCGGCGACCTGATCTTCTTCGGGGCCGATAAGGCCAAGGTGGTAAACGACGCGCTGGGTGCCCTGCGCGTGCGCCTCGGCCACGACCTGGAGATGGTGGAAGACGAGTGGCGCCCGCTGTGGGTGGTGGACTTCCCCATGTTCGAGTACGACGAGAAGGACGGTCGACTGTACGCCCTGCACCACCCCTTCACCGCGCCCAACGTGGAGGACCCGGCGGAGCTGGAGGGCAAGGACCCGGAACAGCTGATCAGCCGCGCCTACGACATGGTGCTGAACGGCACCGAACTGGGCGGCGGCTCGGTGCGTATCCACCGCCAGGACATGCAGCAGGCGGTCTTCGGTCTGCTGGGCATCGGCGAGGAGGAGGCCCGCGAGAAGTTCGGCTTCCTGCTGGATGCGCTGGACTTCGGCGCGCCGCCCCACGGCGGCATCGCCTTCGGGCTGGACCGGCTGGTCATGCTGATGACCGGGGCTGATTCGATCCGGGAGGTGATGGCCTTCCCGAAGACCCAGACCGCGGCTTGCCTGCTCACCGATGCCCCCGCCCAGGTGAGCATCGCCCAGCTCCAGGAATTGGCGCTGCGGATCACCAAGCCGCAAGGCTGACGCTCCGGAGGCGCGCTGGCACCAGGCACCGCCCAGGGCGCTGACCTCGAATGACGGCAAAGGCCCGGCCCCTGGGCTTCAGGGGGCCGGGCCTTTGCCGTTGGGCGCCCGCTGCGGCCATTGCGCGCGCCCCTTTGTATTCTTTTCGCCGAATGTTTATGGTCGAGGGGTCTAATCCAGCCAGATCGTTGCCCATGAATCCGTTCGCCCGCCTGCTCGCCGATCACCCCTTCATCGTCCTGGCCATCGTCCTGGTGCTGATCGTCGCCGTGCCGCGCCTACTGCCGGAGGGGGTGGATGTGCGCGATGAACACGGCCGGACCGCCCTGATGGTAGCGGCCATGGAGGGCGACCTGGCGGGTGTCGAGCACGCGCTGCAACGAGGTGCCGACCCGCACGCCACCGAACCGTGCGGCTACACGCCGCTGATGCGGGGCGCCCAGTCCGGTGACACGGGGGTGGTCGCCCGGCTGCTGGAGGCGGAAGCAGACATTGACGCGGCGGACGAGGCCGGCTTCACGCCGTTGATGGTGGCCACCCGCCGGGGACACCAGCCAGTCGTGGAAAAACTGCTGGCGGCCGGGGCGGACCCGAGTCAAGTGGAGCGCTCCACCGGGGGCACCGCGCTGATCCACGCCGCCCAGACCGGGCACGCGGGGATCGCCAAGGCGTTGCTGGATGCCGGCGCCGACCCCGCCGAGCGCGGCCAGACCGAACGCACGCCGGCCGAATGGGCCACCCACCACGGCCACGATGGCCTGGCCAGGCAATTGGAGAGCGCCACCCCGCGGGAGGGGTAGCCGGGGCGTGGACCAGGCACTGCCCGGGGGCCGGCCCCCCGGGCAGGCTGGGCGGGACAATCAGGTGGAGGAACGCACCGCGACCGTATCCTCCTGACCGGTCTGCCGGGCGGTGATCTCGTCCTCCGGACGGGCCTCGGCCTCCAGGGTGCTGGGCACCGGCAGCTCCGGCAGATCCGTGGCCATGCTCTCGCTGACCATCCCCAGCGCCTTGCGGTACAGCTCCCGGGCGTCATCGGGCCGCTCCTGGAACTCCAGCAATGCGCCGAGGGCCATGTAGACCTCGGGGCGGGCCCGGCGCGCCAGCGCCTGCTCCAGGTACTCCCGGGCCCGGTCCCAATCGTGCTGGCGCAGGGCAATACGGCCAGCGACGTAGAGCAACGCCGGGTTGTCCGGCTGCTGGCGCAGCCAGCGCTTCAGTTGCTGCATCTGCCAGTCGGCGCCCACCTGCTCCAACACCCCGAACCGCATCACCAAGCGCTCGTCCCACGTCTCGTCAATCTGGCGCTTGAGCACGTTGGCGGCGCGGTCGATCTCATCCAACTCCAGCAGGGCATCCACGTAGGCCAGCACGACCTCGTCGTCGTTACGCTGGCCCCGGGGCAGCTTGGACCAGGCCGACTCCAGATCACCCAGGCCAATGCGACCCGCCCGGGCGATCTTGTCACGGGCGATATGCCCCGCGTACTCATCCGCCTCCTCAGCACCGATGATGCCCTTCTTGCGCAGCGGTTTGATCAGCCGCCCCAACCGCTCCCAGTCCTCCAGCGCCACGCAGCAGTCTCGCATCAGCTCCAGGGTGCGGTGGTGGTTGGGGTTGCGCTCGTAGGCGGACGTAAGGCTCGCCAGGGCCTGCTCCCATTGGCCGGTCTCCATGTAGAGCTGGGCCTGCAGCAGGTGAACCGCCGGGCCGGACCGTTTGCCGGTCTGCTCGGCCAGGGCCAGGTAGCTGTCCCGGGTATCGGTGGCGTGCCGGCGCTGGGCACAGACCGCGGCACCCAGGTAGTTGATCAGCGGGTAGTCACTGCGCTCCACGTGCTTGAGCAGCAGATCCTCGCCATTGCGGTAGCGGCCCTCGGCCAGGGCCAGCAACCCCTTGGCCAGCTCACCACGGGCCTTCTCCTTGCGGCGGCGGGTGGACCAGTGGCTCAAGGCCTTGGGCAGGCCCACCGTGCGGTCAAGCACCACCCAGAGGACCTGCAGGACGACCAGCACCACGGCCACGAACAGCACTGCGAAGATAAGGCTGGTCTCGATGCGCCAGCCGGCGATGGACAGCACCAGGTAGCCGGTGTGCGGCTGCAACCAGGCCGCCGCAGCCACGGCGGCCAGGAGCACGACCAGGGCGATCAGCAAGGCTCTCATGTCGCTCTCCTTCCGCCCTTAAAGGAACGGCTTGACCGGTTCCAGGGTGGTGGCGATGTCCGGCAACTCCGGATCGATATCCTGGCGGCGCAGACGCTCCAGGGTATCCGCCACCTCCTCAACATCCAGGTCGCTGGTGTCAAAGTGCGCCAGCACCCATTCATGGGCCCGGTCCAGGCTGTCCTCCCAAAGCCCCTGATCGCCGTGCAGCGCCGCCATGCGGGCCGCCTCCAGGCGCAACTTGAGGTTCTCGCGCAGGAAGTAGCGCTGGTCCGGGGCGATCAGCGGCGGTGCGGCCTCCTCGCGCTGCACCACCACCAGCTCGCCCAGTCCGGCCTGCACGCGACCGGTGGCGTCCTTGATCCGCGCCAGCCAGGCCGGGTCGTCCTCGTCGCCGGCCAGGGTGGGCAGGTCGATGCCCCCGGCGACCCGGTCCGCCGGCATGGGCAGTTCGTCCACGCGCCGTTCCAGGTCCTCAAGGGTGCCGGCCAGTCGGCCCACCTCCGGCGGCGCCCAGTCCAGTACCTGGCTGACCGCCTCGTTCAACGCCACCCGGGCGGGGACGCTTTCGCTCGCGCCGATATCGGCGAGCAGTTTGTCGGCGGCCTGCAGGGCCCCCAGCGCGGTCTTGGGGTCACGGTGGAAACGCATGCGGTGCACGGCCACCGTGGCCAGGTACGCCGCCTCGGATCGGATCCAGTTTTCGCGGTTGGCCTCGGCCCGCGCGCCCAGCCGCTCCAGACCTTCCTCGAAGCCACCCTGCCGGGCGCGCAGCTCATCGAGCTGTTCCCGTAGCGTTCCGAGATCGCCACCTGCCTCGTCGGCCCGCTCACGGGCGGAGGAGGCGCGCTGACTGGTTTCGTCCAGGCGGTCCTCCAGCCGGGCCAGTTGCCGCTCCAGTGAGTCACTGCGCTCGTCCAACCGATCAGCGCTCACCATGCGCCCCTGCTCGGCCCGCAGCTCCCGCAGCTCTGTCGTGAGCCACCAGGTCGCGGCGGCACCCAGCACGAGGACCACGACCAACAGGGCCACCACCTGCTTCCAGGGGCCGCCCTGCCGGCCGTCATCCGAGCCGCTGCCACCGCCGTTAGCGGGGGGCGTCTCCTCACCGCCCCCCTTCCCCGGTTCAGGCGCCGCCGTTGCTGCCGTCAGCTCACGGCCCTCACCCCCGTTCTGCTCGGACTGGGGCTTATCCTCATCCCGTTCAGGTTTATTATCCTGCATGACCGATCATCTCGTGTTGTGATGTTCTGATGCCTGATGGACCGCCTCGAGCAGGTCCCCATCGGCCGGAGAGGCCGCGACCACAATAGGCCCTGTATGCCCACCCTGTTCCGCATGGCGGGCGATGCGCCGACTTACCGTAACCAGCGCCAGCCGTTGCATCGATTCGCGCCCGCTATCCCCCAGCATAAACCAAAGATTATCCAGACCACGGGCACTGGTGATTATGACACTGTGCAAACGCCCCGATTGGAGTGCCTCCCGCACCGGCGCCACGTCAACCCGGGGCCGGACCGCCCGGTAGACCGCCAGGTAGTCCACCTGGGCCCCGCAGGCCCGCAGGTGTGCCCCCAACCAGCCCCGCCCGGTGTCGCCCCGGACTATCATGACATGTTGCCCGCGCATGTCGCCAAAAGCGGCCTCCGCCGCCAGGTCCTCGCTGGTGAAGCCGGCATCGGGCACCGCGCTCACCGCCAGGCCGGCCTCGGCCAGCGCCCGCTCGGTGCCCTTGCCCACCGCCCCGATCCGCACATCGGCGCGCGGGCGAATGCCGTGTCGCGCCATGCACGCCAACCCGTGGCGCACCGCGTTGGGACTAACGAAGACCAGCCAGTCCGCCCGGCCCAGCGGGGCCACGGCCTCCGCCGGCAGTTCCGCGGCGGACAAGGGCTCGATCTCCAGCGCCGGCAACAACCAGACCATCGCCCCGGCCGCCTCCAGCGTGCGGCACAGGCCCTGCGCCTGGTGGGTGGGCCGGGTCACCAGCACACCGTACCCCGCAGGCAGCCCCATGTTCAGTCCGCTAGCGCCGCCAGAATGCGGGCGGCCCCGCGCTCCAGAAGCTCCTCGCCCAGCCGGTCACCGAGCGCGGCGGCCTGCTCCAGCGGCCCGCGGATCTCGCCGCGAACGATATCCGCACCATCCGGGCTGCCCACCAGCCCGCGCAGCCAGATACCATCCCCCTCGTAACAAGCGTAGCCGGCAATCGGCACCTGACAGCTGCCCTGCAGGCGCGCGTTCATCGCCCGTTCCGCCTTGAGCAGCGTATGGGTGGGGCCGTGGTCCAGCGGCGCCACCAGTTGCTGCACCCGCTCGTCGTCGGCGAGACACTCGATGCCCAGCGCGCCCTGGCCCACCGCGGGCAGGCTCTCTTCGGGGGGCAGCCGGCGGGCGATACGGTCGTCAAAGCCCAGGCGGCTGAGCCCGGAGGCGGCGAGGATGATGGCATCGAACTCGCCGGCATCCAGCTTGCCCAGCCGCGTATTCACGTTGCCGCGCAGGGTCGACACCTTGAGGTCGGGCCGCCGCGCCTTGGCCTGGCACTGCCGGCGCAGGCTGGCCGTGCCCAGGTGACCACCCTCAGGCAGGTCGTCGATGCTGCGGTAGTGGTTGGAGACAAAAGCGTCCGTGGGTTCGTGCCGCTCCAGGATCACCGGCAGGACAAAACCGTCCGGCATGCGCCAGGGCACGTCCTTCATGCTGTGCACGGCCAGGTCGGCGCGCCCCTCCTCCATGCCCTGTTCCAACTCCTTGATAAACAGCCCCTTGCCCCCGATACGCGACAACGCCTGATCGAGGATGCGATCACCCCGGGTGGACATGGGCACCAGCTCCACCGCCAAGCCGGGGTGGTGGCGCTTGAGCTCGGCGGCTACATGCTCGGCCTGCCACATGGCGAGCGGGGAGCGGCGGGTGGCGATGCGCAGGGTGTCCTGGGGCATAGGTTGTGCTTCCGAACCGGTCTGTGGATGAGGGGCGGGGCTGCATGGGTTGCAGCCGATGTGCCGTCTAGCATGCCATGGAAATGCCGGGGACCGAAGGGCTACCCCTGCTGCGCCAGGTGGCGGAGGGCCTGACGCACCCCGGGGAGATGGCGCCGGCTGACCGGCAGGCGCAGCCCCCCTTCCAGCACCACCTCGTGACGGCCCAGGGCATCGCGCTCCAGGGCCTGAACCCGGTCCAGTGCCACCAGGGCGGAGCGGTGGACCCGCAGGAAACGCTCGCCGAACCGCCCTTCCAAGGCCTTCAACGAATCCTCCAGCAGCAGCTCACCGCCCTCGTCGTGGCCGACCACGACGTACTTGTCCTCGGCCCGCAGGCTGTGGATGCGATCCAGCGGGACCAGGCGCTCACCGCGGGCCGTGCGGCAGCGCAGGACCTCCGGGTCGGCGGCCTGCCCGGCCATTCCGCGGAGCTGCACGCGATTCACGTGGCCAGTCCGCGCCAGGGCGGCCTGCAGCCGTTCGCGCCGGACGGGTTTGAGCAGGTAATCACTGGCCTCCGCCTCGAAGGCCTCCAGGGCGTGCTCGGCGTGGGCGGTGATGAAGATGACCGCCGGCGGCCGTTCGCGACGCGCGATGCGTCGCGCCACCTCCAGGCCATCCATGCCCGGCATCTGGATATCCAGCAACACCAGATCGGGGTGTTTGTCCCTCACCTGGGCCAGGGCCTGCTCGCCATCGCCCGCCTCGCCCACCACCTGGTGGCCGGGTTCGGCCTCTACCAGTTCGGCCAGCCGGCGGCGGGCCCAGGGCTCGTCGTCCACTACCAGCACTCTCACGGCTTCCCCTCGCGGTAGGGCCAGCGCATCTCAACCATGAAACGATCTTGCTCCTCCTGAACCTGCAGGCTGGCGGCTGACCCGAAACCGTACTGCAGGCGCCGGCGCACGCTCTCCAGGCCGAGGCCGTGGCCGGTGCGCGCCGACCCCCCCGCCGGCACCGGGTTTGCCATGCGCAGGACCAGCGTATCGCCCTCGCGCCAGCCGCGCAGCCTGACCTCGCCCCCCTCGGGCAGCTGCTCGATGCCGTGCAGGATGGCATTCTCCGCCAGCGGCTGGAGGATAAGCGGCGGCAGCAGCGCCTCACCGGGCAGGGCCTGCAGCTCGCACACTACCCGAAGCCGCTCCTGCAGCCGCACCTGCTCCAGGCGGAGGTAGCCTTCGGTGAGGGCCCGCTCCTCGTCCAGGGTGGACTGGCTGCCGGTCTCGCGCAGGGCGGCGCGGAACAGGTCGGCCAGGTCCATCAGCGCCAGCTCCGCCCGCTCCGGGGCCTGGCGCACCATCGCGGAAATGGTGTTGAGGGCATTGAACAGGAAGTGAGGGCGGATACGCGACTGCAGCATCTGCATCCGTGCCCGGCTCTCGGCACGCACGCCCCGGCCCCACTGCTCTTGCAGATAGAGGTAGCGCAACACCAGGGCGGCGATAATGCCGCTGATGGCCATCGACCGGAGCAGCAACTCCCAGCGCGCACCGCCGAGCAGGGGGCCAGTGCTCCACCAGGCCAGCTCGGCGGTGACCACGGCCACCAGCACGATACCCAGCCAGGCCAGCAGCGCCGCCGCCTCCGCCCCCAGCCGCGCCAGCCAGCCGCGGGAAAGGCAGAGCAGCGCGGTGCTGAGCAGCACCACCCATTGGACGTGCAGCGAGATCAGCCCCAGTGTCTGCCAGTCCCACTGCGTCGCCGGGCGGGCCAGGAACAGCACGAAGGCCAGCATCTGCCCGGCCAGCACCACCGCCAGCACCGTGTGCAGGTGGCAGAAGTCGGGTAGAAAGCCGTGCCGTCCCCCGTCGGTCTCCCTGCGCTCCATTACGCCGCTGTCTCCCTGGCACCCCCAGAACGCCTCAACCATAGCGGCTCACGGCCCCGGCGGACAATCTCCGCCGCCCCGCCCGTCTCTGCGAGCCCCTCAGCGCGGCTGATATACTCAACGGTCTCATTCACCCCGCAACACGGGCAGCGCCATGACCGACAAGAACACCAGCGAACAACTCTGGACCGGCCGCTTCACCGAGGCCACCGACGCCTTCGTCGAGCAGTTCAGCGCCTCCGAGCACTTCGACCGCAGGCTCTACCGCCAGGACATCGCCGGCTCCATGGCCCATGCCCGCATGCTCGCCGAGGTGGGGGTACTCACCGCCGACGAGCGCGACCGGATCATCGACGGCCTGGGCCAGGTCCGCGAGGAGATCGAGCAGGGCCGCTTCCAGTGGTCGCCGAAGCTGGAAGACGTGCACATGAACATCGAGAAGCGCCTCACCGACCTGATCGGTGAGGCGGGCAAGAAACTGCATACCGGCCGCTCCCGCAATGACCAGGTGGCCACCGACATCCGCCTGTGGTTACGCGAGGCCATCGACGGGATTCTGCAGGAGCTGATGCGGTTGCAGGCGGGCCTGGTGGAGCTGGCCGAGCTGGAGGCGGACACCATCATGCCCGGCTTCACCCACATGCAGGTGGCCCAGCCGGTGACCTTCGGCCACCACCTGCTGGCCTGGCATGAGATGCTGGTCCGCGATCAGGGCCGGCTGGAAGACTGCCGCAAGCGACTCAACCAGATGCCGCTGGGCTGCGCGGCGCTGGCCGGCACCAGCTTCCCCATCGACCGCGAGCAGACCTGCAGCGAGCTGGGCTTCGACCGCCCCACCCGCAACTCCCTTGACTCAGTAAGCGACCGCGACTTCGCCATCGAATTCAGCGCCGCCGCCGCGCTGGTGATGACGCACCTCTCGCGCATGGCCGAGGAGGTCATCCTGTGGGCCTCGCCCCACTTCGGTTTCATCGACCTGCCGGACCGCTTCTGCACCGGCTCGTCGATCATGCCCCAGAAGAAGAACCCGGACGTGGCGGAGCTGGTGCGCGGCAAGACGGCCCGCGTGCACGGCAACCTCAACGCCCTGCTGGTGCTGATGAAGGGGCAGCCGCTGGCCTACAACCGGGACAACCAGGAAGACAAGGAGCCGCTGTTTGACACCGCGGACACCCTGCGCGACGCGCTGACGGCGTTTGCCGACATGCTGCCGGCCATGGAGGTCCGGCGGCAGGCCTGTTACGACGCAGCCCGCGCCGGATTCGCCACGGCCACGGACCTGGCCGATTACCTGGTGCGCAAGGGGGTGCCCTTCCGCGACGCCCACGAGATCGTCGGCCGGGCAGTGCGCTACGCCACCGACGAGGGCCGCGACCTGGGCGAACTGGAACTGGATGAGCTGCAGCAGTTCTCCAACACCATCGCCGAGGATGTGTTCGAGGTGCTGACGCTGGAGGGCTCAGTGGCGGCCCGCAACCACCTGGGGGGCACCGCGCCGGCGCAGGTCCGGGCCCGGGTGGCGGAGGCGCGGGACCGGCTGCGATTGCTGATGGGCAAGTAGCCGGCTCGGGTGCCTGCGAGTGGATTGTGGGCGGGGGCGGGATGTTCCCATGGGGCGACTTATGCGCACCGAGCAACGCAGGGAAAATCGGAGAAAAGGCGCGAGCTGTTTGAGCGAAGCGAGTTCTCGCGCCGCCGATTTTCCCGAGTAGCACAGGGGACCCCGAAGGGGGGCGCATTCGGAGCCCCATGGGAACATCCCGCCCCCGCCCACAATCCGTCCCCTGGCGAGAACCATCGCCGAAGCAGAACAGCCCAAACGCTACTTCTTCTTCATCCGCCGCTGCTCGTTGAGCAGGTCCTCCAGCACCACCAGCAGATCCACCGCGGAGAGCATGCCGTCGAGCCGCTCCTCCTTGTTCAGCACCGGCACCGCACCAAAGCGGTTCTCGTGCATGATCCGCGCCGCCTTGTCCACGTGATCGTAGGTGTGCACCGCGATCACGTCGGTGGTCATCACGTCGCCCAGCGTCATGTTGTCATCCAGGTAGTAGACGTGCGCGATATCCGGCGCCTCGTCCACCCAGTCCGGCCGGCGCAGGTTACGATCAGTGACCAAGCCCAGCAGGTTCATGTCTCCATCCACCACCGGCAGGTGACGGATACGGTTCTGCTTCATCTTGAAGAACGCCTCGCGCAAGCCTTCCTCCGGACTGCCGGTGATCAGCTTGCGGGTCATGACCTTGGTCACCTTCATGTGTATACCCCTCCTCGATTCGGGCTTATCATGAGGCCCTCATGGTGCCGGAAAGCCCGGCACTTTGCATGTCGCTCTCAACCCCACGACACCTGACACCCCCAGCGGGAACCGCCATCACATGAGCCACCGACTACCCGTAGAACGCATCGTCCAGCCGGCCATACTCCACTGCACACCGGACACCCCGCTGTGCGAGGCGGCCGCCCGCATGGCGGAGCGGCAGTGCAGCTCCATCCTGATCATGCGCGACGGCGAGCCGGTGGGGATCTGGACAGAGCGGGACGCACTGGCGGTGGACTTCTCCGATCACTCGGCCACCCGGGTGGCCATTCGCGAGGTCATGAGCAGCCCAGTGGCCTGCATCCATGCTGGTACCGAGCTGGGTGAGGCCGCCATGCGCTTTCGCAGTGAGAATCGGCGCCATTTCCTGGTCATCGATGCCCGGGGCAATCCCGAGGGTGTGCTCTCACAGACCGACGTGGCCCTGAACCAGGGAATGGAGGCCTACCTGCGGCTGCGCGAAGTGGGCGCGGCCATGCGCAGCACCCCACTGGTGCTGGAGGCGGATGTGCTGCTCTCTGCCGTGGCCCGAAGGATGCGCGAAATGGAGCGCGATGCCGCCGTGATCCGCTTCGCCGAGGGTGACCTGGGCATCGTAACCGAGCGGGACCTGGTGCGCTTCATCGCGAACCACCCGGGTGACACCCCGATCGGCACCCTGGCCAGTCGCCCGCTCCTGACCGTGTCCGTGGACGACATGCTGATCCATGCCCGTGATCTGCTAATGGACCACAAGGTCCGGCACCTGGCGGTGCTGGACGACGAGGGGCGGGTCACCGGGCTACTCGGCTTTCGCGACATGCTGGCCGGGACAGAGCAGGTCTACCTAAAGGATCTGCGCCGCGCCCTGGAACAGCGCGACCAGGCGCTGGCCCAATCACGCCAGCACCTGCAACTGGCGGAGCGGGTCATCGATTCCTCGCTGGAGGGCATCATCATCACCGATGACCAGGCCCGCATCGAGTTCGTGAACCCGGCCTTCACCCACCTCACGGGCTACACCCTGGAGGAGGTGGCCGGGCGCACGCCGGCCGTTCTTTCCTCAGGACGGCACCCACCGACTTTCTACCAGGAAATGTGGACAACCCTGCAGGAGCAGGGCTACTGGCGCGGCGAGATCTGGAACCGGCGCAAGGGCGGCGAACTGTACCTGGAACTGCTGACCATCACCGCCATCACCGACGACGAGAGCAAGACCACCAATTACGCCGGGCTGTTCACCGACATCACCCACATCCGGGAGAACGAGCGGCAGGTCCGCCAGCTGGCCTACTACGACCCGCTCACCCGGCTGCCCAACCGACGGCTGCTGGACGATCGCTTGTCACTGGCCGTGCGCCACGCCCACCGGCACCGCCAGCGCCTCGCGGTACTGTTCATCGACCTGGACCACTTCAAGCAGGTCAACGACACCCTGGGCCACGCCGTGGGCGACGAACTGCTACTCAGTGTTGCTGAGCGTCTGCGCGACAACCTGCGCGAGGACGACACCCTGGCGCGACTGGGTGGAGACGAATTCATCGCCCTGCTGCCGGACCTCCACGAGGTGGACGAAGCCACCCGGGCGACACAGCGCCTCATCGGGGCCATCAGCCAGCCCTACGTCATCGATAGCCACGACTTCCGCGTGGGCTGCAGCGTGGGCCTGAGCTTTTACCCGGACGACGGCGGGAATGCCGACGAGCTGATCCGGGCCGCGGATGCGGCGATGTACCGGGCCAAAGAGGAGGGTCGCAACACCTATCGGCTTTACGCCCCCGAGATGGACACCCGGGTGCGCAGCCAGCTGGCCCTGGAGACGGCACTGCGCGACACGGCAGAGACCGGCAACGGCCTGAGCGTCCATTACCAGCCGATTTTCGACCGTGAGAGCGGTGCGCTGCATTCCGCAGAAGCGCTGCTACGCTGGACCCACCCGGAGCGCGGCCCGGTGTCGCCGGGTGAGTTCATACCCCTGGCGGAACGGTCCGGCCTGATCATCCCGCTGGGGCGGGCGGTGATGCGCATGGTCTGTACCCAGCTGAAGGCGTGGCAGCAGGCGGGGCTGGACCCCGTGCCGGTGGCGATCAACCTCTCGGCGCGGCAGTTCTGGCAAGGTGACCTGCTCAACGACCTGAAGGCCATGCTGAAAGGGTGCGAGCTGGACCCGCGGCTTATGAGCTTTGAGCTGACCGAGAGCACGCTGATGCACGACACCGACCGGGGCATCAGCACCCTGCAACGCCTGCGCGACCTGGGGTGCAAGGTCGCCATTGATGACTTCGGCACCGGCTACTCGTCGCTCACCTACCTGCAGCAACTGCCGGTCACCACGCTCAAGATCGACCGAAGTTTCGTCTCCGATCTCGGCACCTGTCGCAAGGGAGGCTGCGCCATCGTGGCCGCCGTGAGCGGCCTGGCACGGGAGCTGGAGCTGAAGGTGGTTGCTGAGGGGGTGGAGACTGACGCTCAACTGAGTGCCCTGCAGCAGTACGGAGTGCCGCTGGTACAGGGTTTCAAGACAGGTCGGCCGGCCGCCGGTGAAGATTTTGCTGCGGCCTATCTCCGTGGCAGCGCGGGAGCGCCCCGACTTTCAGATTAACCGTTCGCCCACAAAAAAGCCCTGCACGGAGGCAGGGCTTTTAGAGCCGACCCGGGCCAGGCCCGGGTCACGCACCGCACCTTACAGCGCGGTCACGTTGGCAGCAGCCAGGCCCTTGGGGGTGTTCTGGGTCTCGAACTGGACCTGCTGACCCTCGGCCAGGCTCTTGAAGCCGGAGCCGTTGATGGCGGAGTGATGCACGAACACGTCCTTACCACCGTCGGTGGGGGTGATGAAACCGAAGCCCTTGGCGTCGTCGAACCACTTAACAGTACCGGTGATCATGGATAGTCTTCCTCGTTTGATCGTTACTTACGGTGTTGCAGGTGTTGCTGTAAGGACAAACGGGAGTGACTACCACGGAGGGGTACTGCCGAACGTGCTACAGAACATCAACTGCAGGACCGACTATACGCCCCAGGTTGAAAAACGCAAACACTTTTTTTGCTTGGTCGGGCCGGCGCCATTACCATAAGTGGCATTGGGTAATATCAGGAGAGCACCCGCCATGTCCCCCAACCCACCCGGCGCAGAACCGGCCCAGGTTCTGCCCGGCCGCCGTGAGCAGGCCGCGTTCAGCGCACGCGCGCTGGCCCTCACGCTGTGGGCGGAATCCGAGTACGCCATACGGGATGGCGCTTACGCTTTCTGGTCACAGTTGCCCCACCCTATCGAACGGGACCCCATCTACCGGCTGGCACACAAGCTCTGCCACGAGCCCCTCGCCCCCGAACGCCAGCAGCAGTTGATCATCGCCGGGCGCAAGATCCACCAGCATGAGGGCCGCTTCGCCGACGCCCCGCCCGTGGGCGACAACATGGAACTGGAGTTTTACGGCCGCCTGCTCCTCAGTCTCGAACTGGTCACGGTGCGGTACTACCGTGAGCAACAGTCGTTCACGCCGCCGCCGAAAGGGCGATTGACCCAGGGCGCGCGAGTGCCACTAGGCCCCCTCGGGTCGGAAAAAAGACGGACGGTCCAGGCGTTCATGGATCTACTGGTCCAAAGCGCCGAGGTCAGCCGGGTACCTTTGCGCCTGTTCGATGATAGCGGGCTCCCCTGCGACCTTGATGCCCACGCCCTGGGGCGCTACCTCACCCAGGCGGATGGCAAGCCCAGCGTGTCCATCCTGATGGGGTACAACCGCCACCTTGACCCCACTGACAAGCAACAATCCCTGCACCGCGACAGACTTCTGCGCCTGACGCACCTGGTGGATGTCATATTCCGGCAGTTGCGCCGGCATGTGGTTGTAACCACCGACTTTGTTCCCCAATTGCTCCGGCGGGGCAACGTCCCGCTCTGGAATCGCGACACTCTGATCAGTGATGACGACGCCGCGGTACTCGAACTCTTGGGCGTCACCCTGTCCGAGGAGGAGCGCCGACGTGTGATGGAATCCCAGGCCATCCAGGACGGCAAGTCCGAGGGCAGTGAAGAGCAAAGCCAGGAGGACCGGCTCAGGGGTCTCAGAATCCTTTAGACGCCGCGCTGTCTACCTCCGGAATCACCCTTCCTGATCAAGCTTCCTCTTTCCTTTCAGAGATTTACACCAATAACAGCTGAAAACCCACTTTTGCCGTGTATTCGGCATGAAACAACAACGCCCTCCATCGCTCGCCCTGACCAAACATAACTAGTTGTTTTTACTGGTTATGTTTCGACTGGCCCGAAACCTGCGTTCCACGGTCTGCGTGGCTCGGGGGCCCACACAAGCCACTTGCGCCACGAACCAAGACGCATGTAGCAGTCAACCGATGGAGATTTGACGATGAAATTCGAGAAGACTCTGATCGCGACCGCAGTGGCACTGACCTTCGGGTTCGCCTCCTCGGTGGCCATGGCCAACCCGACCAACACCTCCGAGGGCGAGGCGGGTGATCAAACCGCAACGGCTACATCCTCGGCAGGCGATGGGGGTGCTTCCGCCAACGAGTACTCCACCGCCACGGTCAACAGCGACTCCAATAACAACAGCTCCGACAACAGCGTGAGCGACTCACAGAACGACAGTTCCGACAACAGCACTAACGTGGCTGACTCGGGCAATGACAGTTCCGATAACAGCACCAATATCGCTGACTCGGGCAACGACAGCTCCGATAACAGCACCAACGTCGCCGACTCGGGTAACGACAGCTCGGACAACAGCACCAACGTCGCCGACTCGGGCAATGACAGCTCCGATAACAGCACTAACGTGGCTGACTCGGGCAATGATAACTCCGACAACAGCCTGACGGATTCACAGAACGACAATTCCGATAACAGCCTCACCGACTCGGGTAACGACAACTCCGACAACAGCACCAACGTCGCTGACTCGGGTAACGACAGCTCCGATAACAGCACCAGCATCGCCGACTCGGGCAACGACAACTCCGACAACAGCATCAACGACAGCGGCAACACCCACGTCGCCGACTCGGGTAACGACAACTCGGACAACAGCACCAATGTTGCCGACTCGGGCAACGACAGCTCCGACAACAGCACTAACATCGCTGACTCGGGCAACGACAGCTCCGACAACAGCACTAACATCGCTGACTCGGGCAACGACAATTCGGACAACAGCGACAACTCGGACAACAGTGTCGCCGACTCCTTCAACGACAACTCCGACAACAGTGATCATTCGGACAACAGCGATAACTCCGATAACAGCATCGCTGATTCCTACAACGACAACTCCGACAACAGCGTCAACACCGCTGACTCTGGCAACGCGACCGACAGCTTCAACACCACGCTGGAGGTCAACGCGGTGGTCACTCAAAACGAGCTCTCCGGCCAGGTCACCGGAAACAGCGTGACCTTTGGCGGTGGTGAGGGCGAACTGCGCTACAACGCCGACAACATCATCGGCAGCGAGTCCTTCAACGGTGCAGCCGGCATCACGGTGCTGTCCCAGAACTCTGGGGCCAACTCGCTGAACCAACAGCAGGTCTCGGTACAGGCTCACCTGGAGGTGGGTGGCAACTAACCTGAAGCCACGTCCGGCATAACAGGCGGATGGCGGGCCCACGGGCCCGCCATCCGTTCAGATGTCCTGCTGACTTCCGGAGTGAATGGTCATGCCTACTTTAATCCCCAGGCTTTACGGCCGGTTAGGTGTCCCCCTCATCACCCTGGCATTGCTGAGCGCGGCCGGCGCCACCCATGCCCTCGACCCCGAGGCCAACCAGAGCCACCTGTCACCCGACACATTGGCCACCGCGGTGAATACCGACACACTCGGTGAGCAACGGGCGCGTCAGGGTGTCACCAACCTCCAGCTCGGCCAGGCCCTTTCGACCATCGAGTTGCGGGATAACCAGGTCATCGGGGGGCACAGCGGCCAGAACATCATCGGCGCGGGGGCATTCGGCGATGCCAGCGGCGTTTTCAGCGTCATACAGAACAGCGGCCACAACGTGGCCATTCAGGAATCCATGGTGATCAACATATCGGTTAACCCCTGAGGGCAATCGTTATGATCCACAAGCGCACTGTCCTCTCATGGGGCCTCGCACTGGCCCTGCTGCCGGCCCTGCCACCAGCTGCATCCGCTGGCGGCGCCGTGATCCCCGGCACCCTCGGGACCATGGAAGTCCAGGTGGACAGTCTGAAAACATTGCGTTTCCGTTCCGTGGTCCCTCAACAGTACGACTTCAGCTGTGGCTCGGCCGCCCTGGCGACACTGCTGACCTACCATTACGGCCGCCCCACCCCGGAGACAGCGACGTTCGACGGCATGTATCGCACCGGCGACCAGGCGCTGATCCAGACCCAAGGCTTCTCCATGCTCGACATGAAGCGATACCTGGAGGGCGAAGTGGGGCTGTCCAGCGACGGTTTCCGTCTGGGCCTCAATGACCTGGAGGAACTCGGCGTACCCGCCATTACGATGATAGAGACCGAGGGCTACCGGCACTTCGTGGTGATCAAGGGCATTCACGAAAACCAGGTACTGGTGGGCGACCCGGCCCTGGGCGTGCAGAGCTACACCCTTCGGGAATTTGAAGAGGTCCAGGTCAACAACATCCTGTTCATCATCCGGGACGAACTGGACCGGGCCCAAGCGAGCTTCAATGTGGGGAAGACCTGGCAGGCGGTCACCCGAGCCCCGCTGGAGTCCGGCCTGGCGAGGCAAAGCATCGCCAACCTGATGCTGCACCTGCCCCGGGCCGGCGAATGGTGACCCCGATGATCCGAGGAGCATTCCGGCCATGCGCGCCATTCTGACGCCCTGCCTACTGACACTGCTCATTCTGGCCCCCGCGGGCGCCGCCTTGGCCCTGCAACCGCTACCCGGCCCGGACGATACCCGGGTGGTACCGGATGAAGTGCTGGCCGAACAGCGCGGTGGTTTTTTCGGACGGAACGGGATGGAGATCGCCATCGGCCTGGAGCAGGCCACCGCGATCAACGGGGAGGAGGTGCACCGCACGGTGCTACGGGAACTGGCCCCGCTGGGCCGTGGTGGCAACGTGCCCGCCGATGCGCTGCGGCAGGTGGTGATCAACACCGGCAACGATGGCACCACCGTCCGGCAGCTAAGTGATCAGACCATCGGCTGGGTCACGGCCATCCAGAACGAGCTGGACGGCCAGCAGATCCAGCACACCACCATCATGCAGTTGGAGCTCAATAACGTGGAGATGCCCCGGAGCGATCTGGCCCGCTCGCTGGAGCGCCAATTGATCGAGGGCAGTATCAGCCACTGACCCGCCCCCTCAGAACCGCATCGGCATCCGCAGCGAGATCTGCACATCGGGCGCCGCCTCGGTCACTCCCATGCCGACCGACAGGTTGAGGGTGCTTCGCTGGCTGACCCGGTGCGAAACCCCCCACAGCAGCGTGCCCACCTGGCGCCGGCTGAAGACCGCGTCCAGGCCGCTGTCCCGCTCTGTTCGGGTGCGCTGCACCACGCTGTGATCATAGCCGAGGCTCATCGACGTGCGGTTATTCAGGCTGATGCCCATACCCAGGCTGGCACCGATGGCGTCACCCGGGTCCACCCGGCCGAAGCCGGAGCCCACATCCCGCTCCACGTTCCACAGGTAGCTGATGTTGCCGTAGATCACGGCGGGGTCGGTGGGGTAGATCATGGTGATGCTGGGCTGTACCCCCCAGAACCCCGAGCCGGTGGGCTGTTCATCGAATAGTTCACCGATTCGGTTGCCGTCCTCGTCAACAACGTCGCGGCGGTCCACCTCGAACGGATCCTTCCCGGTCCGTGTCTTCACCTTCAGGTTGGCGATGTAGAAGGGGCCCCCGCGGTCGGCGGTATTGATCTGGTAGTGCATGCTGAATTCCACGTCGCCCAACCCGTAACCGTCGGACCCGGAGATCCGGGCCATCTCGGTGTCCACCAATATATCCCGGCGGCGCACCCGCTGCTCGCGGTAGACATAGGGCACCTTCAACGCCACCTCGAACCGGTCGGTGACACCATAACGGGCCGCCACGGCGGCGGTGAGCGTGTCGCGCTCGGTCTCACTGACATCGATGAGCCCGATGGCCAGCGCCGGAATGATGGTGAACCCCTCGATGGAAACCTCCAGCGCACTGCTGTGCACGTAGGAGAGCGAGGGCTCCAACACCCATCGCCCTTGCGGGGTGAGCAGGCCGCGCTGCTCAAAGACCGCCACCTCCGGCTCCCCGCCCTCAGGGGCCTCGCCCACCTCCGGACGAGACTCCTGGGCCAGGGCCACCATGGGCACGCCCAGCACGATCGGGCACAGACAATACAGCCACTGCTTTAAAGCGCGGTTCTCCACGGTATTTCTCCAAGCCCCGTACCCCCGGGGCAATGCGCTGCGCTCAGGAACGCCCCGGAAGGATTATCCCGTACTTATTGATCAGGCGGTACAACGTCACCCGCCCAATGCCCAGCTGGCGCGCTGCCCGGGAGACGTTGTGAGCACACTCACGGAGGGCTGCTTCCACCGACTCACGCTCGGCCCGGGCACGGGCCTGGGCCAACGTCTTCGGATGGTCTTCTGTAGGCGGGCGCAGCCCCAGGTCCTCCGGGGCGATCAGCCGCCCCTCGGCCATGGCCACCGCCCGCTGCACCCGGTTGACCAGCTCGCGCACATTGCCGGGCCAATGGTGTCGGTACAAAGCCTCCACCGCTGCCTGGGTGAAGCCGCGAAGGCGCGGGCGCTGGTGGCGGTAGCGCTCCAGGTAGAAGCGCGCCAGACGCATCAGATCGCCCCCCCGGTCGCGCAGCGGCGGCATGTCCAGCTGAATGACGTTGAGCCGGTAGTAGAGATCCTCGCGGAACTGCCCGGCGTCAACGGCATCGGCCAGGTCCACGTGAGTGGCCGCCACCACACGCACATCCACATTGACCGGTTGCACACCGCCCACACGCCAGATGGTGCCCTCCTGCAGGAACCGCAACAGGTTGACCTGCAGTTCCATGCCAAGATCACCGATCTCATCCAGAAGCAGCGTGCCGCCGTGTGCCAATTCCAACTGCCCCAGCTTGCGGCGGCTGGCACCCGTGAAGGCCCCGGATTCATGGCCGAACAACTCCGACTGAATGAGCTGTGGCGGCAAGGCGCCGCAATTCACTGCCACGAAGGGCCCTCCGGCACGCCGGGAGTTCCGGTGCACGGCCAGAGCCGCCAGCTCCTTGCCCGTGCCGCTCTCGCCCTGCACCAGCACCGGGACATCGGAATCGGCCACGCGCATCAGGCGCTTGAACAACTGCAACATGGGAGCGCTGTTACCTATGATCGGCGTGCCGTCACGGCCCTCCCAGTCCGGCTCCGGGGGCTCGTCCAGCGCCTCCAGATCGGCCATGCCGTAGGCACGCCCCAGGGTGACCTCCAAGCGCCCGTGATCCAGCGGCAGTGTGTGAAAGTCGTAGCAGCACTCGCGGATGAGCTCCCGCACCTTCTCCTGCAGGAGCAGTCCTGGTGGGATGAGGGCGATCCACTGGATATGCTGGTGCTGGTGTACCAGCTCGACAACCGAGGATGGCAAGGGGGCGTCCAGGTCCAGCAGCCCAACACGCACGGATTGAAGATTCACGCTGCGGGCTGCCCGTCCCGGGGTGATCCGGTGCAGGCGCCAATCCCTGGAGAGCGCCTGGAGGGCATCGGTGGCCGCCCCGCCGCCAGCGACCCAAACCACGTCACGGGGCATAACCGCTGCCCCGGGCATCACCGATTGCAACACAGGCTCCGGGCGTGCGCCATCAATCGACCAAGGGCCGGCGACGCTCTTACCCCCACCAGAGAAAAGACTACTACCCGGTTTCACTCTGGCCATTCTCCTCACCCAATCAATTACCCCAACAAACGAGAAGCACCGGACGACCACGCGTTTGCTCCAATTATGGAACACAGGCGTTAGGATCGAGTCACAAGCTTCATGTGTACTGTTCTGGATTCTAGTAAAAGGTTCGCGAAAACGAAGGAGGGAGATGAGCGGCGGATCACGCTTTTTTATTGCAGTGTGAAAAGAATCTCGCAATTAAGTGCACCACCCACTGCAAGTGGCTGAATCAACTAAAATCTCGCAAAACGCATACACGACAAAAAAACAACGCAGGCCAACCAAAAGAAAAAAGAGAAACCTTTTCCACAAAACCCCAAACGGAACAATAAGGGAAAACCTTCGGCAGCCGAATGCCCGGCCGGTGCCATCATGTATAATCCATGGCATCAAACCAGTCACAGACTTCACACGGCCACGGGACATTCAATGAAACACCTGGTCACCGGCGCCGCCGGCTTCATCGGCTACCACACCGCCCAGGCACTGCTCGCCCGCGGCGACGAGGTCGTCGGCCTGGACAACCTCAACGACTACTACGACCCGCGCCTGAAGCGCGCCCGCCTGGCACGGCTGGAGGGCCAGCTGGGCTTCCGCTTCATCAAGCTGGACCTGGCGGACCGGGAGGGCATGGCGGCACTGTTCCGTGACGAGCGCTTTCAGCGGGTGATCCACCTGGCGGCGCAGGCCGGCGTACGCCATTCGCTGACCGACCCCTACAGCTACGTGGACAGCAACGTCACCGGCACGCTCAACGTGCTGGAGGGCTGCCGCTACAACCAGGTGGAGCACCTCACCTTCGCCTCCACCAGCTCGGTCTACGGCGCCCACGAGGACATGCCCTTCACCGAGCACCGGCACACCGACCACCCGCTGGCCATCTACGCCGCCACCAAGAAGGCCACGGAGCACATGGCACACAGCTATGCGCACCTCTACGGCCTGCCCTGCACCGGGCTGCGCTTTTTCACCGTCTACGGCCCCTGGGGCCGGCCGGACATGGCGCTGTTCCTGTTTACCCGCAACATCCTCGCGGGCAAGCCCATCGACATCTACAACAATGGCGATCACGGGCGGGACTTCACCTACGTGGACGATATTGTCGACGGCGTGATCCGCGCCTCCGACCGGGTGGCTCGCCCGAATCCAGATTGGGACCCGAAACAGCCCGACACCGCCACCTCCAATGCCCCCTGGCGCATCTACAACATCGGCGCCAGCCGCCCGGTGCGGCTGATGCACTATGTCGAGGTGCTCGAGGAGGCACTGGGCCGCAAGGCCGAGAAGAACTACCTGCCCCTGCAACCGGGGGATGTCCCCGAGACCCATGCCGACGTCTCCGCCCTGGCCCGGGACACCGGTTACGCACCGAAAACCTCCGTTGAAGAGGGCATTCAGCGCTTCGTCGAGTGGTACCGCTGGTACCACGAGGTCTGACGGACGGGGCCACCCGTCGGCGCAGCTGGTAGGATGGGCCGCCATTGACCACCACCAGCAGGAGCCCCAGCCCCGTGTCATCGGCCACCGCCCCGGACAGACTGACCGGCCTGCGCGTTTACCTGCACCCGCGGGTCATCGGGATGGCCTTCCTCGGGTTCTCCGCCGGGCTGCCCCTGCTCCTGGTGGGTGGCACGTTCACCGCCTGGCTGCAGGACCTGGGGGTGGAACTGGCCGCGATCGGCTTTCTCAGCTGGGTGGGCATGGCCCACAGCATCAAGGTGCTCTGGGCCCCCTTCGTGGACCGCCTGCAACTGCCGCTGCTGACCCGCTGGTTCGGCCGACGACGGGCCTGGATGCTGCTCGCCCAGGCGATCATCGCCACCTCCCTCGCCGGGATGGCGCTCAGTGACCCGGTCAGCCAGCTGGCCTGGGTTGCCGTGTTTGCCGTGGCCGCCGCGTTCGGCTCCGCCACCCAGGACGTGGCCATCGATGCCTACCGGGTGGAAGCGGTGGCCCGGCACCGCCAGGGGGCCATGGCGGCCACCTACGTGTTCGGCTACCGGGTGGCCATCCTGACCGCCGGCGCCGGTGCTCTGCACGTGGCCCACCTGGCTGACTGGTCACTGGCCTACGGGGCCATGGCGCTGTTGATGGGCGTGGGGCTGGCCACCACCCTGATCATCCGCGAGCCGGAGGTGGCCATCAGCCAGGACACCCGGCAGATGGAGCGGCAGGTCACCGACTATCTGGAACGCACCGCCCACACCGGTCTGCGCCGGCGGGTGACCGCCTGGCTGATCGGCGCAGTGATCTGCCCCTTCGCCGACTTCTTCAAGCGCTTCGGCCTGGGCACCGCGGTGGTCATCCTGCTCTTCATCGCCACCTTCCGGATCAGCGACATCTTCATGGGGGTCATGGCCAACCCCTTCTACCTGGACCTCGGCTTCAGCAAAGACCAGATCGCCAACGTCGCCGCCGCCTTTGGCCTGGCCATGACCCTTTTCGGTGCCGCAATGGGCGGCGTGCTGGTCAGCCGCTACGGCATTGCCCCGATGCTGATTTTTACCGCCATCATGGCCCCGGTCACCAATCTCACCTTCTCCTGGCTGGCCGCCCTGGGCCCGGAAATTTACGGACTGGTGCTGGCCATCGTGGCGGACAACATCACCGGCGGGCTGGCCATCTCGGTCTTCATTGCCTACCTCTCCAGCCTGACCAACACCGCCTATACCGCCACCCAGTACGCCCTGTTCAGCTCACTGATGACGCTGCCCGGGCAGTTCATGGGCGGGTTCACCGGCGTGGTTGCCAGCCACGTGGGCTGGGAGAGCTTCTTCGTTATCTCGGCGGCCATGGGGATACCGGCCATCCTGCTCGCCCTCCTGCTGGTGCGACTGGCCCATCCAGACCGCGTACGCCAGCCGGGCAAGAATGGCGTCGAGCGGCCCGACGGCGCCGAGCAGGGCTGATCGCGCCATTACCAATGGCCCCGATAGACAGCATCAACCATACAGGCGCGACCAGAACCGTTAGAATTCAAACCATTGAATGTATAGATTCACAGGAAACCAGGAGGCTAACGCATGCGAGATTTCGGCATCTCCGAGGGCGCACCCGAGGTCGTGGCCTTTTTTGACGCCCGCACCTTCAGCGTGCAGTACATCGCCATCGACCCGGCAACCCGCCGCTGCGCCATCATTGATCCGGTGCTGGACTACGACGAGAAGTCGGGTCAGACCGATACGCATAACGCCGATCGCATCCTGCGCTACGTGCGTGACCATGACCTGAAGGTGGACTGGATCCTCGACACCCACCCCCATGCGGATCACTTCTCGTCAGCCCGCTACCTCAAGGAGCAGCTGGGGGCGCCGACCGCCATTGGTGACCACGTCACCGAGGTCCAGTCCCTGTGGTCCGATTTCTATAACCTGAAGGGCTTCCCCGCCGACGGTTCCCAATGGGACAAGCTGTTTGCGGAGGGCGAGACGTTCAAGGTCGGCGAACTGGACGCCCGGGTGATGTTCTCCCCCGGCCATACGCTGGCCTCGATCACTTACGTGATCGGCGACGCCGCCTTCGTTCATGACACCCTGTTCCAGCCCGATTTCGGCACCGCCCGGGCCGATTTCCCCGGCGGCGACTCCGCCCAACTGTGGCAGAGCATCCAGGCCATCCTGGCCCTGCCGGACGAGACCCGGCTGTTCACCGGCCACGACTACATGCCTGATGGCCGCGAGCCGGCCTGGGAAAGCACGGTGGCGGAGCAAAAACGCAGCAACATCCACCTGAGCCAGGCCCCGGACAAGGCGAGCTATTGCCGCCTGCGGGATGAGCGCGATGCCACCCTGCCCATGCCCAAGCTGATCCTGCATGCGCTGCAGGTGAACATCCGCGGCGGCCGGCTGCCCGAGCCGGAGGACAACGGTCGGCGGTACCTGCGCATCCCCCTGGATGTGCTGAAGGACGCCAACTGGGGCTGACCCCGGCTGTCAGGGCCGTCCCGGGTGCGCTACCGGGTCGGCCCGGTCCAGGCGGGGGTGGTGCTCGCGAAAGCGATGGCGCAGGGCCTCCGGGTCCGCGCCGCGCTCGTCCAGCAGCCGGGCTGCGGCGACCACACCATGCAGTGCGGCGAGCACATCGGCCGTGTGCCCCGTCTCCGAGATGGTGTGCATGTTCCGGATCGGGATGCCCACCGAGGCGGCCGCACAGTCCACGCTGGCCAGCACCCCGGCCATCCCGTCGGTCCCGGTGTCCGTGCCGACGACGTCCCGCTGCACCGGAATGCCCAGGGCCCGGGCGGCCTCCACGAGCACCTGGTTGAGCTGCTCGCTCACCACCGATCCCACCGCCAGACTGAATCCCTTCCCCATCTCCAGCGGCTGCGGCCGGCGCTCAGCCAACCCCGGGGCCGCCACGTAATCGTGCTCCACGTCCACCGCGATCAGGGCATCCGGCCGGTAGTGTGCAGCCAGCACGCGGCTGCCAAAGCAGCCAATCTCTTCGTGGCTGGCAATGGCGAACAGAACCCGAATGTGGCGCGGCTCCGCCGCCTCGGCCAACAGCCGCGCGGCCTCAGTGGTGACAAAACTGCCCAGTCCATTGTCCAGGTAAGCACCATAAAACGTGTCCGGACCGAAGCCCCGGCGGATCGGCCGGTGCAGCAGCAAGGTATCCCCCGGGCGCACACCCAGCCGCTCCACCTGGGCCTTCCTGTCCTCCCCGTGGATCTGCAACTCCAGGTAGAGCTGCTCCCGCTTCACCCCCTTCTCACCGCTGCGCAGCTCCGGCTCGGCAAAATGGATGGCGCCCAGTGCCTCCACCGTGCCCCCGTCGATCACCCGGTAGTGCCCGGGTCGGGCCGGGTTCTCACTGAACAGCCGCACCTCATGACCGATCAGGGTGGCGGGCAGAAAGCCGTCGCTGTTAAGCCACACCTTGCCGTCATCACCGATGCTCCTCACCTGCAAGCGGATCTTGTCGGCGTGGCCCACGATCATCAGCCGGAAACGCTGCATGTCGCCGGGGTGGGTATCCACGACGATGCCGGCGTGCCCCTGGAACTGGCGCAGCGCCCAGCCCTCGGGCATGAAGGACTCGAACTGCGGGCGCAGCACGCCGCAGGTCATGGCCGCCTCCAGGCCCACCGGGCTGGGTGCCGCCAGAATACGGCGCATCAGCTCGAACTGGGCTTCGGGCATAGGGCGGCCCCAGGGCGTGGGCAGGTTCTGCGCGGACATGAGCGCCTCCGGACAAACACCGTTTGCTCCGAATAATAGGCGCCAGGCAGCCGCCTGTCGGGTTGTTGATCCAACGCATCGGGATTGTTGCGCTGCAAAAGCCCGTGGTGATAGTATTGCCGCCCAACGGACCTCGGGGCTGTAGAAAGCTGGCAACACCGGCGCTGACAGTTCCGAATTGGCCAGCCATCGGCAAAACGATGAAGGATGGCCAGAGGGGTACACGCCAGCTGTAAAGCGGCTTTGGCGTCACCTTGCGCGGTGAGTCTTGCCCAACAGGCCCACCTCTGAGCAGTGCTGCACAACCTCGCGGCGTTTTCAGGCTCTCCCCCGTTATGGTGCTCTGGCGGCTGAACACAGTTGCAGGGACCATCGCGAGTTGCACGGCAACAGCTGGCCGCAACGCGCAGACAAAACGGGACCTTTTGAACGGCGCGCTGCCGCCTCCCCGCGGGGAACCGGCCCGGCGCACCACAGCGAACGACAGTCATTACACTGCCAAGAGAAAGGTTAAGAGCATGTCACAGTACAGTAAGGACATCGAGGCAACTAACGGCCTGCGCAAGGCGCACAACGGTACCTGGGACGCGATCAACCCCGAGTACGTAGCTCGCATGCGTGCCCAGAACCGCTTCCAGACCGGTCTGGACATCGCCAAGTACACCGCCAAGATCATGCGCCAGGACATGGCCGAGTACGACGCCGACCCGGCCCAGTACACCCAGTCCCTGGGCTGCTGGCACGGCTTCATCGGCCAGCAGAAGATGATCGCGGTCAAGCGCCACTTCGGCACCACCAACAAGCGCTACCTGTACCTGTCCGGCTGGATGGTTGCGGCCATGCGTTCCGAGTTCGGCCCGCTGCCCGACCAGTCCATGCACGAGAAGACCGCTGTGCCGGCCCTGATCGAGGAGCTCTACGACTTCCTGCGCCAGGCCGATGCCCGCGAAATGAACCACCTGTTCCGCGACCTGGACGCTGCTCGCGAGGCCGGTGACGAGGCCAAGGCCAACCAGATCCTGGACCAGATCGAGAACTTCCAGACCCACATCGTGCCGATCATCGCCGACATCGACGCCGGCTTCGGCAACGAGGAGGCCACCTATCTGCTGGCCAAGAAGATGATCGAGGCGGGTGCCTGCTGCATCCAGATCGAGAACCAGGTTGCCGACGAGAAGCAGTGCGGCCACCAGGACGGCAAGGTCACCGTGCCCCACGCCGACTTCCTCGCCAAGATCCGTGCCGTGCGCTACGCCTTCCTGGAGCTGGGCGTGGATGACGGCGTGATCGTCGCCCGTACCGACTCCCTGGGCGCCGGCCTGACCAAGCAGATCGCCGTGACCAACGAGCCGGGCGATCTGGGCGACCAGTACAACAGCTTCCTGGACGGCGATTACATCCAGTCCGCCGAAGAGATCAACAACGGCGACGTGGTGGTCAAGTCCGACGGCAAGCTGCTCAAGCCCAAGCGCCTGGCCAGCGGCCTGTTCGAGTTCCGCAAGGGCACCGGCGTCGACCGCGTGGTGCTGGACTGCATCACCAGCCTGAAGAACGGCGCCGACCTGCTCTGGATCGAGACCGAGAAGCCGCACGTCGGTCAGATCGCCGAGATGGTCAACGCCATCCGCAAGGAAGTGCCGAACGCCAAGCTGGTGTACAACAACAGCCCGTCCTTCAACTGGACCCTGAACTTCCGTCAGCAGGTGTTCGATGCCTGGAAGGAAGCCGGCAAGGACGTGTCCAAGTACGACCGCGACAACCTGATGAGCTCGGAGTACGACGACACCGAGCTGGCCGCCGAGGCCGACAACTGGGTGCAGGACTTCCAGCGCAAGGCGTCTGCCGAGGCAGGCATCTTCCACCACCTGATCACCCTGCCGACCTACCACACGGCCGCTCTGTCCACCGACAACCTGGCCAAGGGCTACTTCGGTGACCTGGGCATGCTGGCCTACGTGGACGGCGTGCAGCGTCAGGAGATCCGTCAGGGCGTGCCCACCGTGAAGCACCAGGACATGGCCGGCTCCAACATCGGGGACGACCACAAGTCCTACTTCTCCGGTGACGCCGCGCTGAAGGCCGGTGGCGCCGACAACACCATGAACCAGTTCTAAAACCGGTCCATGGTCCGGTGGCGGCGCACGCCGCCACCTGCTGTAAAAGGCGGGGTCGCTTTGGCGGCCCCGCCTTTTTTGTGCACGGTGATATGCTGTGAGGCAACGCCGGCTGCCCGCGCCCGACACCGCCCATGAGCCTGTTCACCGCCTATCTGCGCCTGCTGCTGTTCTTCGCCGCTGCCCTGGTCGGGGTGCAGGTACCCGGTTTCGTGGACCAGTACGGCCAGAGCCTGGAGGCCCGTTACGAGGAATCCGGACGCAGCCTGGCCGCCTTCCAGCGCGATGCCGACCGCTACTTTGACGGGGATATGGCCCGGCTGATCGCGCACTATCGTGAGAGCGACGACCCGGTATTTCAGGATGGCGGGGGTGGCATTCACGCGTTACACGAGCGCCACCGCGAACTGGACGAAGCGCTGAACGCTTTTCGCCAGGGGCTGCCACACGCCTACTGGCAGGCGCTTGTGGCCCCGGCGGCGGACGTCCGGGAACAGGCCTGGCGCAGCTACTCCTACGTCATCAAGCTCAGCCCCACCGCCATAGCGCTCGGCGCGGGCGTGGGCATGCTGGTAGCGCTGATCGGGGAGGCCCTGGCGCGCAGTTGCTACGGCCTGGCCTGCCTGTTACGCCGGCGTACGGGCACAGCGCAGTGAGGCACCGGTCACCGCCAACTCGCCAACCAGTCGGCGAAATCCGCCGCCGGCATGGGCCGGGCGATCCCGTAGCCCTGCACCACCTCGCACCCAAGTTGCTGTAACCGCTCGCCCTGGGCCTCGGTCTCCATGCCCTCGGCGATCAGCTGGCGTTGGAACACCTGGGCCAGCCCCACGATACCCTCCAGCAGGGCCAGGTCGTCCTCGTCATCCAGCATGTCGCGAACGAAGGCACGGTCGATCTTCACCGTACGGACCGGTATCCGCTTGAGATAAGAGAGCGAGGAGTAGCCGGTCCCAAAGTCATCCAGCGAGAAGTCGACGCCCAGGGCGGCACAGCCCTCGATCACCTCAGAGACATGGCCGAGGTTGTCCAGTGCACTGGATTCGAGAATTTCCACCTCGAGACTGTTGCGGGGCAGTTCCGGATGGCGGGCCAGTAGCTCGCCAACCTGCTCCACGAAGTCCGCCTGCTGGAGGTGGAGCGCCGGCACATTCACGCTCACCGGGACTCGCCATCCCTGCGCCTGCCAGGCCGCCACCTGCGCGGCCGCCTCGGCCATCACCCAGCGGCTCAGTTCGGCCTCCATCGGCTGGTTGAGCATGTCGTCCAGGAAAGCACCCGGGGCCAGCAGACCCCGTTCGGGGTGCTGCCAGCGGATCAGCGCCTCGGCGCCCACCACCTCCCGGGTGCGGAGATTCACCTTGGGCTGGTAGAACAACACGAACTCGTCCCGCTCCAGGGCCTGGGCCAGCCGCTCCAGCGTCTCGTGCTGATCACGCAGCTGCCGGTCGCCGGCCGCATCAAACACGTGCTGCCGGTTTTTCCCCTCCAGCTTGGCCTGGTACATCGCCTGATCCGCCTGACGCAGGAGTTGGTCTGCGTCGACCCCGTCATCGCCCTGCGGGTACAGCGTGATCCCGATGCTGGCGGTGGTTACCAACCGGAGGTCATCGAACTCGACCGGACGAGCCAGCGCACGCAGGACCTCTCCGGCCATACCGCGGCACTCGGACTCGCCCTCCAGGTTAAGAAAGACGAGGGCAAACTCATCACCGCCCAGACGGGCTACGGTATCACCCTCCCGCCGGAGGTCGGCCAGACGGCGCGCCAGCTGCAACAGCATGCGGTCCCCCACCGGGTGGCCGTGGCGGTCGTTGATCACCTTGAAATCGTCCAGGTCCACGTAGGCCACGCAGACCCGCCGCCCCTCCCGCCGGGCCAGTTTCATCGCCTGCCTCAGTCGGTCCAACAGCAGGACCCGGTTGGGCAGCTCGGTCAGCGGATCGTAGTGGGCCAGAAACTCCAGCTTCTGCTGGTGCTCCTTCATCTCGGTAATATCGGAGAACAGCCCCACATAGTGCAGCAGGCGACCGTCCTGGTCCCACACCGCGCTGATGGTGATCAACTGCAGGTAGAGCTCGCCATTCTTGCGCCGGTTCCATATCTCGCCGTGCCAGTAGCCGTCCTCCTCCAGCGCCTGCCACAGCTTCTGGTAGAAGGCGCGATCATGGCGCCCCGAGCTGAGGACGCCTGGATCGCGCCCCTCCACCTCCTCCTGGCGGTAGCCGGTAAGCCGGGTGAAGGCCTCGTTCACCATCAGGATGCGAGCCTGTGCATCGGTGATGATGATGCCCTCGTTGGCGCTGGTGAACACGCTGGCAGCCAACTGCAACCGCTCTTCGGCACGCTTGCGTTCGGTTATGTCACGGAACACGGTCACCGAGCCGGCGAGCCGCCCCTCCTGGTAGAGCGGCCGACTGGCCACCTCCACCGGGAATAGACTGCCGTCCCGCCGGGCAAAGAGCGCCTCTCCCTCATAGTGCCTGCCCTTCTCCACTCGCTGCTGAATGGGGCAGCATGACGCCGGCACCTGGCCATTCCCGGCGTGTCGGTGGAAAAGGTCGTGGGCGACCTGGCCCAGTGGCGGCTGATCGGTATAGCCGAGCAGTTGCCGTCCTACGGGGTTGATGAAGCTCAAGCGGCCCTGGCGGTCCTGGGCATACAACCCTTCCGCCATGGTGTCCGTGATGGCCTGCTGGTAGGCGCGCTCCGCGCGCAGGCGTTCACGGGAACGCAACAGGCGCAGCATCAGCGCCAGCAACGCGGCCAGCAGCAGAGTCGCCGCCCCGGCGGCGGTCAGGAAATCCCGCTGGAACACGCGGGCAAAGGGGTCCGGCGAGTAACCGAGCACGTAGGCCACCACCGCGCCGGAAGGATCACGGATGGGCAGCAGATTGGCGGCCCAGGTCTCGCCTTCCAGGTCCACCGGCAACACCTTGCGCTCACCGGCGTCCATGGCCGCCAGCACCGCCTCCGAGCCGGAAAGCGCGTCGCTGATGGCACGGACCTCCTCGGTGGGCGGCGGCGGTGAGTCGGGCAGCCGCAGGCCGGTATCCTCGATGACGTAGTCAGGGTGCAGGCAGGAGGTCTCATAGAGGGACAGAAACCCGGCGGGCACCTTTCCCTCCACCGCATCGCGACGCAGGATCAACTGGAACTGCTGGGACTCATCCAGCCGCCCCATCAGTTCGCGCACGTAGCGGAAGGGGATGCTGAACTCCACGCTGCCGAGAAACTCGCCATTGTCGTGGAGGGGGAAGACGTAGCGAAAGCCGGACAGCGAGCGGCCCGTCTCGAAGGCCGCAGCCGCCTGTCGCGATTCGTGCACGGCACTGACCAGCGGCCGACTGGCCAGCAGGTCATCTCCGTAGTACTCCGGCGAGAAAAAGCGCAGGAAGCTCTCGCCCTCCGCGGAGTGGAAGTGCAACTGCCGCAGCTCACCCTCTCGCAGGCGGTCATAAGTGGGCCACAGCGCCCGGTAGAGCCGACCCCGGATCAGCGCCCGCTCCTCGTCGGACTCCGCCTCCCGTGCGGCTCGCACCAGGGACAGCACCCCGGGCCGGGACACCGCCTCGTCGAAATAGGCCTGCGCCGCCAGTTCGAAGCTGTTCACCGCCGCCTGGTAGGCGGTGTTCAGCGCCACCTCGTGGCGCTCGTGGTGCATGGCCACCTTGTCCTGCCAGTTGCCGTGGAGAAAGGCGAGGACGAGCCCCCAGGCCGTCAGGGCCGCCAACCAGAGCAGGCGCCGGTTGATCCTCATGGCGCGACCCCGCGACCGGGCAGCGGCACCGGCGAGAGGCCGGGCAGGCCCGGGTCAAGCACGGGGCTGCCCCGCAGCATGCGCCTCACGGGCGCATAGTCGGCATCCTCAACCGGCACCGCCCCGTGGCTCAGGCTCTCGCCCCAGTCCCGCACCTGCTCCGCGTCCTCGGACCGGCGCTGCGGGTCCAACGCCAGCAGGGCATCGCGCAGTCGCTGGCGCAGCTCGGCGGGGACGGTCTCGGCGTTGGCCACCAGGGCGAAGGCCGGCAACGGCTCGGTCTCGGACAGGCGAACCAGGCCCAGGTGCTCGTACCGGGCGGCGATGTGAGTCTTCAGGCCACCGCCCCGGAAGTCGCCCCGGGCCACTGCCAGCGCCACCTCGTCGTGACGACCCAGGTAGCGGTACTCTGTTTCCGCCAAGTGGACGCCGGCGCCTCTGAGCAGATGGTCTGTCGCCAGGTAACCGCAGGTGGACAGCGGCTGGGTCAGCGCGACGGACTTCCCGTGCAGTTCGGCCAGGGGCACCCGGTCATCGGCGAACATCACCACCGTGCAGGTGTAGCGGGCCTCCCCGGTGGGCTCCCGGAACAGCACGAGGGGCTCCGCTGCCTCATACTGCTCCCGCAACGCCACATAGGGCAGCGGCCCCAGATAGGCCAGGTCCACCTCGCCGGCGCTGAACTTGTCCAGTATCTCGGCATAGCCCGTGCTGTACTCGATCTCGAACTCGAGTCCCGCGTCCCGGGCCAGGTACTCGAGCATCGGTCGCTTCTCCCGCACCACCGTCTCGGCGTCCTGCATGGGCAGGGGGGCAAAGTGCAGTGTCTGGGCTGGTAGCGGGAGGGGCACGACCAGAAGACCGAGTACCACCCAGAAGATGAACCTGACCGATTGCATGGAAATAGGTTACCAGCCGATGAGAAGGCGGAACAGGCGGGAACAAAAAACCCGGCTGGAACGCCGGGTCTTTGGGGATACTGGCGCGCCCGAGAGGATTCGAACCTCTGACCTTCGGCTCCGGAGGCCGACGCTCTATCCAGCTGAGCTACGGGCGCTTGAGAAGCGAATTGTAAACGCCAATGCCCCGAGAGTCCATGCCCCGGTTGGCTACCCACAAAGAGCGGTTCACTCCGGCCCGGCTGTCGGGCACCATTCAGCAACCAGTCACTACTTTGGAGCGCTGTAATGAGCCAGGCCGAGTTCCAGCCCCTGAACATCGCCGTTCTCACCGTGTCCGATACCCGCGACCTGGACAGCGACCGCTCGGGCCAGACGCTGGCCGGGCGCATCGAAGAGAGCGGGCACACCGTGGCCGAGAGGCTGGTGGTACCCGATTGCCGGTACCGGATCCGGGCGGAGCTGTCCCGCTGGATCGCCGATGAGGGGGTCAACGCCGTGATCACCACCGGCGGCACCGGCGTCACCGGCCGTGATGTCACCCCCGAGGCGGTTCGCCCACTGCTGGACCTGGAGGTAGAGGGTTTCGGCGAGATGTTCCGCTGGCTCTCCATGCAGGAGATCCGAACCTCAACCGTTCAATCGCGGGCACTGGGGGGAATCGCCAATGCGACTTTGGTATTCGTACTGCCCGGGTCCACTGGCGCCTGCCGCACCGCCTGGGACGGCATCCTGAAGGACCAGCTTGATGCACGTCACAAGCCCTGCAACTTCGTGACGCTGATGCCCCGCATGCGGGAATAGAACGCGGGCGCTACAGGGTGTAAGCTTGCGCACCGCACCGCCTGATGCGGTGCACCATGCACAAGCCCCGCGTGATTGACCATGGACAGCACTCAGACCGCGTCACTGCTGCAACACCCGGATGGCGGCTGGACCCACCAGCTGCAGGCGGACAAGGCCTACCAGGAGTCGGTCCTGCCGGGGGTCTCGCGCACTTTCGCGCTGACTATCCCGCAATTGCCGCAGTACCTGCGCGGCACCGCGACCAACGCCTACCTGCTCTGCCGAATCGCCGACACCATCGAGGACCACCTGCCCGGCGACAGCGCCGCCAAGGCGGAGTGGTTCCAGCGCTTCAATGCCGCCCTGCGCAACAGGACAACCGCGGAGGCCTTCGGGCAGGAGCTGGCCGGCCGGTTCCCCCGGGAGACCACACCGCGGGCGGAGCTGGAGTTGGTGCGCAACAGCCACCGGGTGCTTCGGGTTACCCATGCGCTGCCCGCCTGGCAGCGCCGTTCGGTGGTCCGCTGCGTGCGGGTGCTGACCGAGGGCATGGCCCGGTTCGAGGCGGAGAAACGGCCGGACGGGTTGCCGGACCTGGCCGCCTTTAACGACTACTGCTACCACGTGGCCGGGGTGGTGGGCGAGATGCTCACCGTGCTGTTCTGCGGCTATTCCAGCAACATGGGGCGCCAGCGCCACGAGCTGCTCAAGCTCTCCCTGTCGTTCGGACAGGCGCTGCAGATGACCAACATCCTGAAAGACGTCTGGGATGACCGCGCGCGGGGCGTCTGCTGGCTCCCGCGCGACGTTTTCGCCGAGGCCGGCTGTGACCTGGCCCCGCAGGCGGACTGGGCTGCCGACCCCCGTTTCCACGATGGCATCCGCCGCACCGTGGCCATCGCCCGCGGCCACCTGGATCGCGGTTTCGACTATGTGCTGCGGATCCCGGCAAACGAACCGGGCATACGCCGCTTCTGCATCTGGGCCTTGGGCATGGCCGCGCTGACCCTGGGCAACATCCATCGCAACCCCGCCTTCCGCGACCCGGCAGAGATCAAGATCCGCCGCCGCACCGTGCGCGGCCTGATCTCCGCCAGCCCGATGCTGGTCCGCCACGACTGGCTGCTCAAGGCCGGTTATGCGGTGGCCGCCCGGCGCCTGCCACCGGCCGACCTCCGCCCTGCCCACACACCAGGTGACTGCCCGTCGGACCGTTAGGCCATGACCGGTACGGACACTAGCGCAATGCTGGACGCTATCGCCCGCGCGCTGGAGGTGCCCGCAAGCGCCCTGGCATTGAATACCGTGGGCGGCGGCTGCGTCAGCGACACCACCGTGGTCAGCGCCGGCAAGCGCCGGGCATTCCTGAAGCGGGAGCCCGCCGAGCGGGCCTGGCAGTTGCAGGCTGAGGCCGAGGGCCTGGAGGCCCTGGCCGCGGCCGGTGCCCTGCGGGTGCCCCGGCCCCTGTCCTGCGGTGAGGCCGACGGCCAGGCCTGGCTGCTGATGGAGCACCTGCCGCTGCAGGGCCGCGGCGACTGGGCGGCCATGGGGCAGGCGCTGGCCGCCACCCACGCCTGTAGCGCTGCCCGCCACGGCTGGCATCGGGACAACGCCCTGGGGGGCACCCACCAGGACAACACCCCGGCAGAGGACTGGGCCGCCTTCTTCCGTGACCGGCGTCTGCGCCCCCAGCTGGCCCTGGCCGCGGAGCGGGGCCACGGCGGCCCCTGGCTGGAGCGCGGGGAGCAGCTGGCCCGGGCGTTACCCGGCCTGCTCGACCACGCCCCGACACCGGCACTGCTCCACGGCGACTTCTGGGGCGGCAACGCCGGCTTCTGCGAGGGGCAACCGGCCACCTGGGACCCGGCGGTGCACTACGGCGACCGGGAGTGTGACCTGGCAATGGCGTCGCTGTTCGGCGGCTTCGGTGCCGCGTTCTGGCAGACCTACCAGGCGGAGTGGCCGCTGCCCGCGGGCCACGAGACCCGGCGCGACCTCTACCAGCTCTACCACGTGCTAAACCACCTGAACCTGTTTGGTGGCGGCTACGGCGCGAGCGCGCGTCGGCTGATAGAGCAGCTGCTGGCGAGTTGCCGGGGCTGATCAGTCCTGCGCCCGGGCCACCCCCTCGTACATGTAGGTGAGCCACCGCGGCCCGGACGGAAAGAACCCGGTCTCCAGGCCCTCCAGCCGCAGGCCGGACTCGCGCACTGCCTGGTCCATGGCCCGGTTCAGGTGGCAACCTCCGGCCAGCCGGCTCCAGACCGGGTCCAGCCGGTGCTGCCAGCGCTGCAGTCCCGGGGTCGGCCCAAGGCCGTGCTCCACGAACAGGAAACGCCCCCCGGGCCGGAGCACCCGGCGCGCCTCCACCAGACTGGCCGCCAGGTCACCTACGCTGCACAGCGTCCAGGTGCTGACCACGGTATCCACGCTGGCATCCGGCAGCGGAATCGATTCCGCACCGGCCTGGAGCGGGGTCACGGCCCGGCCCAGCGCACTGCCCCGCTCCCGCACCCGATCCAACAACCAGCCCGACGGCTCCACCGCCGTCACCCGGGTCACTGCATGCGGATACAGGGGCAGGTTGTCCCCCGCGCCGGCGCCCAACTCCAGCACATGGCCCTGTGACCACGCCAGCGCCCGCCGTCGGTAGGGCAGAAAATGCCGGTGGCGCATGAACAGCGCCGTCATCCTCGGGCAACACCAGTCCCGGTACACACCCATCTCGCCCGTCCATCCGCTACTGCCATCGGTTCACAAAAAAGCCGGGGCCGACTCAATGGCCGACCCCGGCTCAGCTTACGCCATCCGCCCGTCGCGTTGCAGCGGGCGGGTGCGCTCATCAGTGCGTGGGTGGGCGGCGCCGGGGCAGATACCCCTGGTCCGCGAGGCGCTGGTGCAGTTGGGTGGAGGTCAGGCGGGTCAGGTCCTTGGGCACCTCGCGCAATTCCAGGCTGCCCGGAAGCTGGCCATTCATGCTCGGCCGCAGGAAGCCCAGCATCCGCTTCTCGGCGCACAACACCACGCGTCGGGTGCCGTTACCCGCGGCCATCTGATTCAGGGTTTTCGCGATATCCTTCGCGAAGCGGCGCTCCATCTCGTCGTCGTGGTTTTTGCGGTGCTCGTCGTAACCGTGGGCGTTACCGCTGGGGGATCGGTTGCGACCCCTTCGGATGTCGGCCCAGACATCCTCTTCGTGGGCCTGGTGCTCGGTGTTGGTCAACGCCTGCTGCTCAACCAGGTTTGGCCCCCCTTCCATTTCCGGCAACTCCGACGGCTCCAGGGTGAAGAACCGGGCCCGTGACCCCTGGGCAACCACAACGCAGTACTCGCTCATGAGGCAATCTCCCTCGGCTGGGACACACATCGAATGCCACACCCTCCCCGTGGCGGCCCGGAGTTGCCGGCGCACAAACCCGCACCGCACCGGGCCCCGGAACGGCGTGACGAAAAGATGGTCTGCTCTTACAGTATAGAAAGAGTGGCGCTGAATTCAGCGGGTGCGACAACAACGCCTGGGAGGGCACTGAATGGGCAAGGCAGTCAAGTGGTTACTCATTGGTCTCGGGAGTCTCGTCGGGCTGGTAATCATCGCCCTGGTGGCGGTGCTGATCCTGGTTGACCCCAACGACTATCGGGACCGTATCGAGGCCGCTGTCGAACAGGAGACCGGGCGCAGCCTTTCCATTGAGGGCGACATATCGCTGAGCATCTTCCCCTGGCTGGCCCTGGAGTTGGGACGCACCACGCTGGCCGATGCCGAGGGCTTCCACGATGACCCCTTCCTGGAAGTCGACCACGTGGATGTCGGCGTGGAACTGATCCCGCTGCTGCTGCGCCGGGAGCTGGTCACCCGCACGGTCGTGCTGGACGGGTTGACCGTCCGCCTGATGGTGGATGAGCAGGGCCGCGGAAACTGGGAAGACCTGCTCCCCGAGGAGGCAGACGCGGAGGTGGACGAACCCCCGGCCGACGAACCGGCTCCGGAGGCTGAGCGGCGCGACCTGGGCCGCACCCTGGCCAACGTGGGCGGGCTGGATGTCCGCAACGCCCGGGTGAGCTGGGATGACCGCCAGAACGACCTCCGCGTCCAGGTGGACCCGTTCAACCTCAACCTGGATGCGGTGCGCATCGACGAGCGGATGCAACTGCAACTGGACTGGCTGATGACCGGCGATGATCTGCCCGAGATCGCCGGCGAGTTGAGCAGCGCGATCACGGTAGATGGCGGACTGACCCAACTCGCGCTGGACAACCTGCGACTGGAGGCCAGCGCCAGCGGCGACGATCTGCCCGGTGGCGAGATCGCCGCCAGCCTGCGGGGTAACCCGCGGGTGGACCTGCAGAACCTGGCCCTGGACTGGCCCGACCTGGTGCTTGAGACGCTGGGGCTGCGGGCGGAGCTGGCCCTCCAGGGCCGTCAGACGGATGCCGGGCCCGAGGGCGAGGGTCAGCTCACGGTGGAGGCATTCAACCTGCGCGACCTGATGGACCGGCTGGACCTGGAGGCCCCGGACACCGCCGACCCGGACGTACTCACCCGGGTGGCACTGTCCGCCGACATCCGCTGGGCCGAGGAGGTGCTCCACCTGACCGCCCTGGACTGGCAGCTGGACGACACCACCCTCAGCGGCGAGGCCAGCATTCATGACTTCGCCGGGCCCGGGGCGCGGTTCGACCTGGCGGTGGACGAGATCGACCTGGACCGCTACCTCCCCGAGCCGGTGGAGGCGGAAAACGGCGAGGGCAATGGCAACGGCGCCCCGGCGGAGCCGGTCGAGATTGAACTGCCCCTGGAGTTGCTCCGCGGCCTGGACCTGGAGGGTGAGTTCCGCGTCGACAGCCTGAAGGTGGCCGGACTGCGCCTGAGCGACATTCGCACCCGCCTGCACACCGACAACGGGCTGATCCGCCTCGACCCCACCAGCGCCAGCCTCTATGACGGCAGCTACCAGGGCCGGCTGGAACTGGACGCGCGCCAGGACACCCCGCGCTACGCCCTGCAGGCCGAACTGGAGGGCATCGACTTCGATCCGCTGATCACCGACCTGACCGGCGACGAGAGCCTGCTGCTGGGCCGCGGCAACCTGACGCTGGACGTGACCACCCGGGGTAACACCGTCGACGCCCTCACCGCTGCCCTGAACGGCGACGGCCAGTTCCGGGTCACCGATGGTGCGGTACGCGGGATCAACATCGCCAAGATGCTTCGTGACGCCCAGGACCGCTTGCGCGGGCGCAGCCCGGAGGAGAGTGACGAACCGGTGCGCACCGACTTCAGCGAGTTGACCGGCAGCATCGTCATCAACGACGGCGTGGTGCGCAACGACGACCTCAGCGCCCAATCACCCCTGATCCGGGTCACCGGCAGCGGCGAGGCCGACCTGCCGCAGGAGACCATCGACTACCGCCTGCGGACCGCCGTGGTGGGCACCCTGGAGGGCCAGGATGGCCGCCCGCGGGAGGAACTGCGTGGGCTTACCATCCCGCTGCGGTTCCGGGGCGACCTCTATTCGCCCAGCATCAGCGTGGACCTGGCCGAGGCGCTTAGCGGCGAACAGCGTGAACGCCTAGAGCGCGAGGTTGAGCGTGGCCGCGACCGTCTCGATGAACAGCACGATCGGCTGCGCGACGAAGCGGAGGACCGCCTGCGCGGGCTGTTCAACTGATGGACCAACTGGCGGTACCGGCCGCAGACGTGGCCCAGGCGCGGACGGATATCCTCGCCTGGTTCGACCGACACGGGCGCCACGATCTGCCCTGGCAACATCCGGCCACGCCCTACCGGGTTTGGGTCTCGGAGGTGATGCTGCAGCAGACTCAGGTCGCCACGGTAGTGCCCTATTTCCTGCGCTTCCTGGCGCGATTCCCGGATCCGGTCGCACTGGCGGACGCCCCGCAGGAGGAGGTGCTCGCCCTCTGGGCCGGGCTCGGTTATTACGCCCGCGCGCGCAACTTGCACCGCGCGGCACAAGAGATCCGGGACCGTCACGGCGGCGAACTACCGGCCGACCTGGCGGCGCTGGAGGCACTACCGGGCATCGGCCGCTCCACCGCCGGCGCCATTCACTCATTGGGTCAGGGCCGGCGGGCGGCCATCCTGGACGGCAACGTCAAGCGGGTACTGGCCCGCTGGCACGCGGTGGAGGGCTGGCCGGGCAGGAGTGCCGTGGCCCGGCACCTCTGGGCGCTGTCCGAGCGCTACACCCCGGCCCAGCGCTGTGCGGACTACAATCAGGCCATGATGGACTTGGGTGCCACTGTCTGCACCCGGCGCGCGCCCCGCTGCCCGCAGTGCCCGCTGCAGGCCCGGTGCCGCGCCCGGGCCAGCGGGCAGCCGGAATCCTGGCCGTCGCCCAAGCCGAAACGCGACCGCCCCCTGCGCCAGACCCGCATGCTGATCCTCCAGCAAGGCAATCAGGTGCTGCTGCAGAAACGCCCGCCCACCGGCATCTGGGGTGGACTCTGGAGCCTGCCCGAGGCGGACATGGACAAGACCCCGGAGCGCCATGCGGAAGCGATCGGGCTGAAGGTGGACACCACCGCCCACTGGCCCCGCCTGCGCCACGCCTTCACTCACTTCGAACTGGACATCCACCCGGTTCACCTCAAGGTCTCCGGTGCGGGCCAGCAGGTAATGGAGAGTGATACACTCTGGGAATCCATTCACGAGACCGGCACCCGGGCGGTGGCCGCCCCGGTGGCCCGGTTGCTGCAGCAACTCAGGGAGCACACGCCATGACGCGGATGGTGCAATGCGTACGATTGGGCAAAGAGGCCGAGGGCCTGCCGCGCCCCCCCTACCCCGGTGAACTGGGCAAGCGCATCTACGAGAACGTCTCCAAGGAGGCCTGGCAGGAGTGGCTGGGCCACCAGACCATGCTCATCAACGAGTACCGCCTGACGCCGGTGGAGCCGCGTGCCCGGGAGTTCCTGGAGAAGGAGATGGAGAACTTCTTCTTCGGAGACGGCTCCTCCGCGCCGCCGGATTACACCCCGGAGTGAGGGACGCCCTTGACGGGCAGGGCCATATCAGGTTTAATCACCGCCCGTTGGCCAGGTAGCTCAGTCGGTAGAGCAGGGGATTGAAAATCCCCGTGTCGGCGGTTCGATTCCGTCCCTGGCCACCACCGATTCGAAAGGCCGAGCCCTTGCGCTCGGCCTTTTTTGTTGGTGCCTCACCCTGATTGGCTGTCAGCCACATGCCACCCTTCATGCCATGGCAGCATTCCCTACCCTGGGGTGCGCGGTGCTAAGCTAGTTCGCATGGTTACCGAGACGGACAAGGCCTCATCCGCTGTCGTGCTGTTCTCCGGCGGGCAGGACTCCACCACCTGCCTCGCCTGGGCCCTGGCCCGCTACCCGCGGGTGCACACGGTGGGCTTCGACTACGGCCAGCGCCACCACGTGGAGCTGGATTGCCGGCAGCGCGTTCGCGAGGCGGTGGCGGAGCGCTTCCCCGACTGGGGTGAGCGCCTGGGCGAGGACCACCTGCTGGACCTCACCAGCCTGGGCCGGATCAGCGACACCAGCCTGACCCGGGAACGGGCCATCCACATGCAGCAGAACGGGCTGCCCGACACCTTCGTGCCCGGGCGCAACCTGCTCTTTCTCACCTACGCCGCGGCCCTGGCCTGGCGGCTGCAGGCTCGCTACCTGGTCACCGGCGTCTGCGAGACCGACTTCTCCGGCTACCCCGACTGCCGCGACGACACCATCAAGGCGCTGCAGGTAGCCCTCAATCTCGGCATGGACAGCCGCTTCGTGCTGCACACGCCGCTGATGTGGCGGGACAAGGCCCAGACCTGGGCCCTGGCCGAGGCGCTGGGTGGCGACCCGCTGGTGGAGCTGATCGTGTCACACACCCATACGTGTTACCTGGGCGACCGTGCGCACTACCACGACTGGGGGTATGGCTGCGGCACCTGCCCCGCCTGCGAACTGCGGGCGGAGGGCTGGGCCCGCTACCTGATCGGCAGCTGACTGCGCTGCCCGGCTGCCCCGGCGGGCCGGAAACCATGGCTTTCCGGCGGGTCCGGACTATAAACTGCGGACATGACCAGTACAGACCGCATCCCGAAAGCCGCTCTTGCCGCCCTTCCGGACGAACTGGCCGAGACCGTGCAGACGGCGTTGGCCGACTGGCCCGCCGACGAGGCCCTGCCTGAGCAGCCCGAGGTCCTGGAGAGCCTGCCCCGCGCCTGGGCCTGCAGCGAGTTCATCACCCGCAGCTGTCAACGCCGCCCGGAACGTCTGCGGGAGCTGGCGGAGGGCGGTGATCTCACCCGCAAGTACGCGGCCGGCGAGATCACGGAAAGACTGGCCAACACCCTCGCACCCGTACGCGACGAACCCGGGCTCCACCTGGCGCTGCGCCGGTTCCGCAACCGCGAGATGCTGCGCATCGCCTGGCGGGATCTGGTCGGCTGGGCAGACCTGGAGGAAACCCTGCGGGATCTCTCCGAACTGGCCGAGAGCTGCATCGATCAGAGCCTGGACAAGCTGTATCACTGGCTCTGCGAACGCATGGGCACCCCGCGGGATGCCGAAGGCAATCCCCAGCGCATGGTGGTGCTGGGCATGGGCAAGCTCGGCGGGCAGGAGCTCAACTTCTCCTCTGATATCGACCTTATCTTCTGCTTCCCGGAACCGGGCCAGACCGATGGGCGGCGCCCCCGGGACAACCAGGAGTTCTTCATCCGCCTGGGCCGGCAGCTGGTCACCGCGCTGGACAAGCACACCCCGGACGGCCAGGTCTTCCGCGTGGACATGCGCCTGCGCCCCAACGGCGACAGCGGCCCACTGGCCCTCTCCTTCTCCGCCATGGAGCACTACTACCAGCACCAGGGCCGGGAGTGGGAACGCTACGCGATGATCAAGGCGCGGGTGGTAGGCGGCGATTACCAGGCCGGCGCGCACCTGCTCGACGACCTGCGCCCCTTCGTCTACCGCCGCTACCTGGACTTCGGCGCGCTGGAGGAGCTGCGCGACATGAAGGCCAAGGTGATGGCCCAGGTCCGCCTCAAGGGCATGGAGAACAATCTCAAGCTGGGGCCCGGCGGCATCCGCGAGGTGGAGTTCATCGGGCAGGCCTTCCAGCTTATCCGTGGCGGCCGCGACCGCCGGCTGCAGGAGCGGCGCATCCTCCACGTGCTGGACTACCTCCGCGAGGTCCACCTGCTGCCCGACTACGTGGTCGGTGAGCTCATGGAGGGCTACCGCTTCCTGCGTGAGGCGGAGAACCGACTGCAGGCCATCGGCGATCGCCAGACCCACGAAATACCCGACAACCCGCTGGACCGCCAACGCCTCGCCCTGGCCATGGGCTTCGAGGACTGGGAGGCCCTGCAGTCCCGGTTGGACCGCGTACAGCACCAGGTCCACGGCCACTTTGAACAGGTCTTCTCAGCCCCCCAGGCCGAGGAGGACGAGGAGAGCGGCCCCAGCGAACTGGACGTCCTCTGGCAGGGCGAACTGGAACCGCAGACCGTCCGGGAACAGCTGGACGAGCTGGGCTTCGATGACCCTCAGGCGGTGGAGCGGCGCCTGCGGGCGCTGCGCGAGGGCAGCGTGGCCCGGGCCCTGTCCGCCCAGGGCCGTCACCGGCTCGACCGCCTGATCCCCCTGATGATCGGTGCGGCGCGCAGCGCCGACAACCCGGATGCGACGCTGCTCCGGGGCCTCGACCTGGTGGAGACCATCGCCCGGCGCACCGCCTACCTGTCACTCCTGGTGGAGCACCCCATGGCGCTGTCACAGCTGATTCAGCTCTGTGACGGCAGCGCCTGGATCGCCCGCTACCTGGCCCACCACCCGCTGCTGCTGGATGAACTGCTCGACCCGCGCAGCCTCTACAAGCCACTCGGCTCCGAGGCGCTGGCCGAAGAACTCCGCGACTGGCTGAGCCGCATCGACGAGGACGACCTGGAAGAGCAGATGGAGGCCCTGCGGCTGTTCAAGCAGACCAACACCCTGAGGGTGGCCGCGGCCGATGTCAGCGGGGCGGTGCCGGTGATGGTGGTCAGCGACTACCTGACCGGCATTGCCGAGGTGGTGCTGGAGGAAGCGGTCGGTATCGTCTACCGCCACCTGGTGGCACGCCACGGGCGGCCCCTCTGCCGGGTGGACGGCGAGACCGTGGAGGCCGGGTTCTCCGTCATCGCCTACGGCAAACTCGGCGGCATCGAACTGGGCTATGGCTCCGACCTGGACGTGGTGTTCATCCATGACACCCGCGGCGAGGCACAACACACGGACGGCGACCGCCCGCTGGACAACCCGGTCTTCTTTGCCCGCCTGGCCCAGCGGCTGCTCCACGTACTCAGTACCCAGACCCCCGGCGGCGTGCTCTACGAGGTGGACACCCGCCTGCGCCCCAGTGGCAAGGCCGGCCTGCTGGCCACCAGCCTGGAGGCCTTCGCCCGTTACCAGCGCGAGGAGGCCTGGACCTGGGAGCACCAGGCCCTGGTCCGGGCCCGGGCCGTGGCCGGCTCCGAGCCACTGGGGCAGGCGTTCGCTGATCTGCGGGCGGAACTGCTCACCCTGCCCCGGGATATCACCGCCCTGCGCGCGGAGGTGCGGCAGATGCGCGAGCGCATGCGGGGCGAGAAGGCCAGCCGCGACCCGGAGCGCTTTGATATCAAACAGGACCGGGGCGGTATCACCGACATCGAGTTCATGGTTCAATATGCGGTTCTGGCAGCCGCCGGTGAGCACCCCGAACTGCTCCGCTACCCGGACAATGTCCGGTTGCTTGGCGCCCTCGGCCGCTGCGGCTGGCTGCCCGACGGCGACGCCGACCGCCTGGCCGAGGCCTACCGGGCCTACCGCGGCCGTCTGCACCGGTTGACCCTCCAGGAGGCCGGCGGCAGCGTGCCGGCCGGGGAATTCCAGCAGCACCGGGACACGGTCACCGGGATCTGGGACCGCCTGATGGGCGGCGACTGACCGGCACCGCCGACAGAGAAACCAGCGCACAACAGAACCCACGCGGCCGGGCCCACCTGACAGCCCAGCCGCCAATGGAGGACCTGCAGCATGAGTATGGACGACCGCGACGGCGTCATCTGGCTGGACGGCCAGCTTGTCCCATGGCGCGATGCGCGCATCCACGTGCTCACCCACACCCTGCATTACGGCATGGGTGTCTTCGAGGGCATCCGAGCCTACAACACCGAGCGCGGCACCGCGATCTTCCGCCTGCCAGAGCACACCCGCCGCTACTTCGGCTCGGCGCGCATCCTTCAGATGGACATCGGCTACGACCAGGACACCGTTAACCAGGCGATCGTCCAGTGCGTGCGCGAAAACAACCTGCAGAGTGCCTACATCCGCCCGATGAGCTTCTACGGCTCCGAGGGCATGGGCCTGCACGCCGACAACCTCCAGGTGCACACCATGATCGCCGCCTGGGAGTGGGGGGCCTACCTGGGGGCGGAGAACATGGAACGGGGCATCCGCATCAAGACCAGCTCCTTCACCCGCCACCACGTCAACGTCACCATGTGCCGGGCCAAGGCCAACGGCAACTACATGAACTCCATGATGGCGCTGCAGGAGGCCACCCGGGACGGCTACGACGAGGCGCTGCTGCTGGACGTGGATGGCTTTGTCTGCGAAGGCTCGGGCGAGAACTTCTTCATGGTGCGCGACGGCGTGCTCTACACCCCCGAGCTCACCTCCTGCCTGGAGGGCATCACCCGGGAGACCGTGCTCACCCTGGCCGGCGAGATGGGCATCCAGGTGAAGGAAAAGCGCATCACCCGCGATGAGGTGTACCTCGCGGACGAGGCCTTCTTTACCGGCACCGCGGCGGAGGTCACCCCCATCCGCGAGCTGGACAACCGCACCATCGGCGACGGTCGACGGGGCCCGATCACCGAGAAGCTGCAAAAGGCCTACTTTGACGCCGTGGAGGGCCGCAGCCCGGGCCACGAGGGCTGGTTGACCTACGTCTGAAAACGGCGGCCACCGGACCGGGTGTGCGCAAGGCGTGCCGCGCACCCGGTCACCCCCTTTTTTCACCTCACCTCAGTCCTTGAACCCGTCCTGGCGACCAGTCAGCACCCGCAGGCGCTCCACTCCCTTCTGTCGCTGAGTGCGTATGGCCTGCAGCTTGCCCTCGATCTCCTCGCGGTCGTCGCGCTCGGGGTTGTCGTCCAGCTTGGCCTGGAACTTCCGCTGCTTCTCCCGGAGTTCACGCAACACCTGGCGGATGGAGTCTACCTCCCTCTCCTGGTCCGTCCTCTCGGCGTCGAGAAAGTCGCGCAGCCGGGATAACAGCTTCTTGGTCTTCATGGGATCACTCCAAACCGATTCACGATCGAGCCCACCTGCACCCCCTCAAGAGGTGCGCTCCTCTCCCGACGATACCCGCTCCGCCGCGGCCTCGATCTCCTCGTCACTTAGCGCAAGCTGGCTCTGCGCCAGGCGAACCTCCTTCTCCTTGGCCACCAACAAGATCTGCGCCGCCTCGATGAGCATCCGCGCAATGTCGTAGGCATACCCGGCATCATTCATCAGCGAGGTAGCCTCGGCACCGCGCATGCGACGCTCACGGATAGAGGCCTCCAAGCGGACACTGAACTCGCGATAGAAGCGCTCGACACGCACCTTGTAGGCGTCCAGCGCGAGCACCGTGGAGGCGCCGGGCTCCTCCTGACGGAGCTGCTCGATCTCCCGCAGCAGCCCAGCCAACAGCAGGCGAATCTCGTCATACCGCTCGCGAATGGCACGGTTGCGGGAGAGCCCCTGACGGCCGAGGTTCTTGTGCAGGTGTTTCATGTCCTTGACCGCCAGCACGATATTCTGACTGGCGTGACGCAGCTCGTAGAGCTGTTCCGTGGCCGCGGCCGGAATATCACCGCTGGCCCCACTCTCGCTGATGAACTCCACGATGGCACTCTGCAGGCTCTTGATGCGCTGCTCATAGTCGTCGTCGATGTCCAGCGGCATGATCCGCTGGGTGCGCGCCACCGCGTCGCTCAGCGACTGCTCGGAACGCACCACGGTGCGCCTCAGGCTGAGTCCGTGCGTGATCAACGCAAAGGCATTCTCGTACAGGTGCCAGACCTCCTTGCGCACAGCAGCCACGGTAACCTCCGGCACCTTGAACGCATCCTTGTGCAGGAATTGGGGCTTTACCGTACGTTTGGAGACGAAGGTCACGTGCCGCTCCAGCAGGCTGGCGAGTTGCTTGGTGAAGGGGGCGAAGATGAGCACACCCAGCAGGTTGAACAGGGTGTGGAATAGTGCGAGGCGAAGCAGGAAGTCGTCCTCGGCAAACCCCAGCAAGTTGCCGCCAAAGTCCACGCCCAGTCTGAGCCAGTCCATGAACATCACTGCCACCAGGGCAGTCGTCACGTTAAAGACCACGTGCGCCACCGCCAGCCGCTTGCCGCCCAGATGGGCGGTCATGCCGCCCAGCGCGGTGGTCACCGCGGTGCCTAGGTTGGCGCCGATGGCCAACGCCAGGCCATTCTCGTAGGTCACCTGCCCGGCCGCCAGCGCGGTGATCACCACCAGCAACGTGGCGTGACTCGACTGCATGATCACGGTGATCAGCATGCCGATACCGATGTAGACCAGCAGCCCGAGCATACCCTCCATGGAGTAGGCGGCCAGGTCGAAGGTGCCCTGGAAGGCGTCGAAGCCCTCCTTCATGTAGTGGATGCCCAGGAACAGGAAGCCGACGCCCAGCAGGATACTGCCCAAGCCCTTGGCCATTTTGTTGCGCTGGAACATCAGCACGATGGCGAAGACCAGCAGCGGCATGGCGTAGGCGGAGATGTTCACCCGCAGGCCCAGGCCGGCGATCAGCCAGGCACCGGTGGTCGTACCCAGGTTGGTGCCCAGGACCACGCCGATACCAGAGGCCAGCGGGATCATCTGGGCGCTAACAAAGGAGATGGTGACCAGCGAGACCAGGGTGCTGGACTGCATCAGCGTGGTGCTGGCAATGCCGAAGCCCACGCTCTTCCAGAGCCGGTTGGTGGAGGCCTCGAGCAGGGTCTCCAGGGTACCGCCGGTGAAGGTGCGGAAGCCCTGCTCCAGCGACATCATCCCGAACAGGAAGATAGCGACACCGGCGGCGATCTCGGTGAAATCGCCGCTTTGCCAAAAGCCCCAGGCCAACACGCCCAAGAGCACCGCCAGCACCACTGTACGGATACTCATGGGCGCCTCCCGGCACCGGCGGCTTTATGTGCTGACACGGCGGCCCTCCACTGGCGGTTTCGGCCCAACGGGTTGATCCATCATGTGCTCAGGGTGCCCGGCGCCGTCAAGTCACGGCTTAATCGTCCTCGCCCATGGCGAACAGGCTGGCGTTGCCACCGGCGGCAGCGGTGTTGATGGTAATCACCCGTTCGGTGGCATAGCGCAGCAGGTAGTGGGGCCCACCGGCCTTGAACCCGGTGCCGGACAGCCCCTCGCCACCGAAGGGCTGGGTGCCCACCACCGCGCCCACCATGTCCCGGTTGACGTAGGCGTTACCCACCCGGGCCCGGTTCACCACCGCTGCCGTGGTCTCGTCGACCCGGCTGTGCACACCCAGGGTCAGGCCGTAGCCGAGGCTGTTGATCTGGTCCACCAGCCGGTCCAGCTCCCCCGCCTTCCAGGTGACCACGTGCAGCAGGGGCCCGAACTGTTCCCGCTCCAGCTGGTCCATGCGATCCAGTCGGTAGACGGCGGGAGCGATGAAGGTACCCTTCTCGCAGTCCGGCTGCAGCGGTGCCTGATGCAGTAACCGCCCTTCCCCGACCATACGTTCGTGGTGGGCCAGCAGCCCATCCAGCGCAGCCTGGTCGATCACCGGCCCCACATCGGTGGCAAGCCAATGGGGGTCACCCACCGCAAGGGCGTCCATGGCGCCCTTGAGCATCTCCAGCAGTTCGTCGGCGATGTCCTCCTGCACGCACAGGATTCTCAGGGCGGAACAACGCTGGCCGGCGCTGTGGAACGCCGAGCGCACGATATCCACCACCGCCTGCTCGTGCAGGGCAGTGGAGTCCACCACCATGGCGTTGAGCCCACCGGTCTCGGCGATCAACGGCACAATGGGCCCCTCGCGCTCGGTCAGCCCCTGCTGGATCCGGCGCGCGGTGTCGGTACCGCCGGTGAAGGCCACCCCGGAAATGCGGGCATCACCCACCAGGTGCGGGCCGATCTCACTGCCGGCACCCGGCAGCAGGTGCAGGGCACTCTTGGGGATGCCGGCCTGATGCATCAATTCCACTGCCTTGTGGGCGATCAGGCTGGTCTGCTCCGCCGGCTTGGCGATAACCGTGTTGCCGGCCGCCAGGGCAGCGGTGATCTGGCCGGTGAAGATGGCCAGCGGGAAGTTCCAGGGGCTGATGCAGAGGAAGGTGCCGCGCGGGTGCAGGCGCAGTTCGTTGCGCTCACCGGTGGGACCGGGCAGCACCGTGGCCTGCCCGAACAGGCGACGGGCCTGATACGCGTAGTAGCGGCAGAAGTCGGCCGCCTCGCGCACCTCGGCGATACCGTCCTCCAGGCTCTTGCCCGCCTCCCGGGTACACAGAGCCATCAACTCGGCACGGTGTGTCTCGTACAGGTCGGCGATCTTTTCCAGGGCCTGGGCGCGGGTATCGGCGTGGGTATTGGCCCACCCCTCCCGGCCGGCCACGGCGGCCTCCAGGGCGTGCTCCACGTCGGCGTGTTCGGACCAGACCACCCGCCCCACCTGACGCTGGCGGTCTGCGGGGCAGTGCACCGCCTCCCCGGCACCGGTCTTGGCCTCGCCGTTGATCAGCGGCGCCGCCCGCCAGGCATGCTCGCTGGCTGCCTCCATGGCCTCGGCCAGGTGCACCATCTCATGCCGGTCGGAGAAGTCCACCCCGATGCTGTTCAGTCGCTCCTCGCCGTAGAGGTCCCGAGGCAACGGGATACGCGGGTGGCGCAGGGTCTTGCGCGCCCGCAGGCTGGCGGCCGGATCGGCGATCAGCGCCTCCACGTCGCCCTCGTGGATGCGGTTGACGAAGGAGGAGTTGGCGCCGTTCTCCAGCAGCCGCCGCACCAGGTAGGCCAGCAGCTCCTCATGGCTGCCCACCGGGGCGTAGATCCGACAGGGGATGTCCGGCCCGCCCTTGCGGCCCACCAGTTGCTCGTAGAGCGCCTCGCCCATACCGTGCAGGCGCTGGAACTCGAAGGCCTGCTGGCCCGCCATCTCCATCACCGCGGCCACCGTGTGGGCGTTGTGGGTGGCGAACTGCGGGTAGATGTGGGGGCACTCGTTCAGCATCCGCCGGGCGCAGGCCAGATAGGAGACATCGGTGGCGGCCTTGCGGGTGAAGACGGGGTAATCGGTGTGTCCCTGTACCTGGGTGTCCTTGACCTCCGTGTCCCAGTAGGCGCCCTTCACCAGGCGAACCATGAGCGTGCGGTTGTGCTTCGCCGCCTGCGCCTCCAGCCAGCCCACCAGGGCGTAGCAGCGCTTCTGGTAGGCCTGAATGGCCAGGCCGAAGCCCTCCCAGTCCGCCAGCCCCGGCTCTGCCATCACCGCCTGAATAACGTCCAGTGAGAGATCGAGTCGCCAGGACTCCTCGGCATCCACGCAGAGAGCGATATTGTATTCCCGGGCCAGATCGCAGAGTTCCAGCAAGCGGGGCAGCACGGTGCCCTTCACCCGCTCCTCCTGCCCCGGCTCGTAGCGCGGGTCCAGTGCGGACAGCTTCACCGAAACGCCAGCGCGGTCACGGATGCCCGCCTTGGGATCGGCGGCCTTACCCACCTGATGGATGGCGTTGCGGTAGGCCTCGAAATAACTCGTGGCGTCGGCATCGGTGCGGGCGGCCTCTCCCAGCATGTCGTAGGAGTAGCGATACCCCTTGCGTTCGTTGGGTCGGGCGCGCTTCAGCGCCTCGTCTATGTCCCGCCCGAGCACGAAGGTATCGCCCAGTAGCCCCATGGCCCGGCGCACCGCAGTGCGGATAACCGGCTCACCGGCGCGGGCCACCATCCGGTGCAACACCCCGCCCAACCACCGGTCTCGGTCACGGGTGTCGATGATGCGCTCGGTGAGCAGCAGCCCCCAGGTGGCGGCATTGACGAACAGCGGCCGATCCCGCCCCAGGTGGGTTTCCCAGCGCGAGGCGGTGAGCTTGTCATGAATCAGTTTGTCTGCGGTGTAGCTATCGGGAACCCGCAGCAGCGCCTCGGCGAGGCACATGAGCACGATGCCCTCCTCGCTGGACAGGTCGTACTCATGCAGCAGGGCGTCCACCCCCGACTGCCCCTTCTGCGCGCGGATCAGCCCCATGACCAGCGACCGGGCGTGCTCCTGTATCCGCCGGTTGGCGGTCTCCCCCAGGCCGGCGCGGTCCAGCATGGCCTGCGTGACCCGGGCCTCGTCAGCGCGGTAGGCCTCTGCGAGGGCGTCCCGCTCAGGGTGGATCAGGGCACGGGGGTCGGGATGCACGAAGTGGCTCATGAGCCCTCCTGTCGCGGATCGGGCGGGGTTAACGTGTGTCAGCCGACCATTGCCCCGCCTTGGCATCGGTAAAACCTTTGTCTAACTTAACAGAGTCTGGACCACCTGCGTCCGGCTGCAAGTGAGGGCAGCGGACGAAAGGGCGGCAGGCACCGTTTCGATCGATTGGGGCGAAAAAACGGACAACCCGAGGTACTGGCAATGGAATACGCACTTACAGGGGCCACCTGGTTCTGGCTGTTGGTCCCCATGCCGCTGCTGGTGGTGCTCGCGCTCATCAGCCTGATCCGGCACAAGATGCGGGGGGATGACTGATGAACGGGGATGTGGAGATCAACTTCGCACTGCTGGCGACCTTTGTCGTCTACCTGATCATGATGATCCTGGTGGGCATGCTCGCCTACCGGGTCACCAAGAACCTGTCGGACTACATCCTCGGCGGTCGCCGTCTGGGGGCCGGCACCGCGGCACTCTCCGCCGGGGCCTCCGACATGAGCGGCTGGCTGTTGCTGGGCCTGCCCGGGGCGGTCTTCGCCGCCGGCATGAACCAGATCTGGATCGCCGTGGGCCTGACCATCGGCGCCTACCTCAACTGGCAGTTCATCGCCGAACGGCTGCGCCGTTACACCCAGGCGGCCAGCGATTCCATCACCATCCCCGCTTACTTCGAGAACCGCTTCCGCGACGACAGCAACATGCTGCGGGTAGTCGCCGCGCTGGTCATTCTGACGTTCTTCACCTTCTACACCTCCGCGGGCCTGGTTGCCGCCGGCACGCTGTTCGAGGGCACCTTCGGCATCGACTACACCCTGGCGCTGGCGGTGGGCGCCGCGGTCATCCTGGTCTACACCCTGCTCGGCGGCTTTCTGGCGGTCAGCTGGACGGACTTCATCCAGGGCATCCTGATGTTCGTGGCGCTGATCCTGGTGCCGATCATCACCATCATGAACCTGGGGGGCTGGTCAGAGGCCACCAATCAGGTGGGCGAGCTGGATCCGGGGGCGCTGGATGCCCTGCACGACATGACCCTGTTCGGCATCATCTCGTTGATGGCCTGGGGCCTGGGCTACTTCGGTCAGCCGCACATCCTGGCCCGCTTCATGGCCATCCGCAGCCCGCGGGACGTCCCCATGGCGCGGTTCATCGGCATCAGCTGGATGGTGCTGGCCCTGTTCGGCGCCATCTTCACCGGCTTTGTCGGCATGGCCTACTTCGGCGGCCCGGACGGGCTCGACAACCCGGAGACGGTGTTCATCGTGCTGATCCAGTCGCTGTTCAACCCCTGGGTGGCGGGCTGCCTGCTGGCGGCGGTGCTGGCGGCGATCATGAGTACCATCGACTCGCAGCTCCTGGTCTCCTCCTCGGCGCTCTCGGAGGACTTCTACAAGCGCTTCCTGCGCCCCGAGGCCGGCGACCAGGAGATGGTATGGATCGGTCGCGCCACGGTGCTGGGTATCGGCGTTATCGCCACAGTGCTGGCCATGAACCCGGATGCGGCGGTGCTCGACCTGGTGGCCTACGCCTGGGCCGGCTTCGGGGCGGCATTCGGCCCGGTGGTGATCCTTTCGGTGTTCTGGCGCGGGATGACCCGTAACGGGGCACTGGCCGGGATGATCACCGGCGCCATCACCGTGCTGCTCTGGGATCAGCTGAGCACCTGGACCGAGGTGGGGCTCTTCGACATGTACGAGATCCTCCCCGGCTTCATCCTGGGCACGATCGCCATCGTGGTGTTCAGCCGTATTGGCGGCGGCCCCACGCCGGAGATGGAAACGGAGTTCGACAAGGTGGCCTCTGATACCGAGCACCACCGCTGAGCCGGCGGGTATCAGCGACGGCCGGGGGGCGGGCTTTTCGGCTTGAAGCCCTCCGGCTTGTCCGCTATCCAGCGTGCAAAGCGCTGGATCTCGGGATGCCCGCGCAGGGCCTCGCCGGTGTTGTAGTGCCGCTCCAACTCCTTCTCGGTGAAGGTGCGGTGGATATGGCTGTGACAGGGCCGGCACACCCAGAGGATACGCGTCTTCACCTCCGCCCGGTCGAAGCGCTTCTTGTTGCGCCGATTGCGGTGACGGGTGCGCGGGATCAGGTGGTGGCGGGTCAGCGCCGCCATGCGCCGGCCGCAGAGTTCGCAGTGGTCGGGTTGCGGGGGCAGCTCAACCACGCTGTGCCCCGGCCAGGTAGGCTTCGAAGGCCGCCAGGGGCAGCGGCTTGCTGAGCAGGTAGCCCTGGTAGTACTGGCAGCCCAGTTCGTTCAGATAGCGCTGGTGCGCCTGCACCTCCACGCCCTCGGCCACCACCTCCAGGCCCAGGCTGTGGGCCATGGCCATCACGGTGGAGACGATGGCGCAGTCGTCGGCGTCGTCCGGCAGATCCCGGATGAAGGAGCGGTCGATCTTCAGGCGCTGCACCGGCAGGCGCTTGAGGTAGCTGAGCGAGGAGTAGCCGGTGCCGAAATCGTCTATGGCCAGTGACACCCCCAGGGCTCGGAGCTGCCGCAGGGTCTCCGCGCCCCGCTCGGCGTGCCCGATGACGAACCCCTCGGTGATCTCCAGCTCCAGGAGGTCCGGCGTCAGACCGGTCTGCTGGAGCACGTGGCGCACCTCGCGCACCACGTCACCATGAACGATCTGGGCCCCGGAGAGGTTCACCGAGATGCGCAGGGGCTGCCCGGCCACCTCCCAGCGGCGTGCCTGGGTACAGGCCGCCTCCAGCACCCAGTGGCCAATGCGGTGAATCAGGCCCGAGTCCTCGGCAATGGGGATGAAGCGGTCGGGCGGCACCATGCCCAGCTCCGGTGAGTGCCAGCGCAGCAGCACCTCGGCCCCGAACACCTGGTCATCCGCCAGCCGGGCCTGGGGCTGGAAGTGGAGCGCCAGCTCGTCACGCTCCACCGCGCGACGCAGCCCGCCCTCCATGTCGAACCGCTCCCGGGTCTGCTCGCCCAGCTCCGTGGTGTAGAACTGGAAGGTGTTCCGTCCGCGGTCCTTGGCCTGGTACATGGCGGTGTCGGCGTTCTGGATCAGGGTCTCCGGGGTACGGCCATCGGTGGGGAACAGTGCGATCCCGATGGAGGCACCGATAAAGATCTCCTGACCCTCGACCACCTGCGGTTCGGCCAGGGCGCGGCGGATCTTGCGCGCAACGGCCGCGGCATCCTCCGGCCGGGACAGCCCCTCCAGCAGCACCAGGAACTCGTCCCCGCCCAGCCGGCCCAGTGTGTCCTGGGCCCGCAGCGCATGCCCCAGGCGCTGGGCCACGCGCTGCAGGAGCTGATCACCCACCGGGTGCCCCAGCGCGTCATTGACATCCTTGAAGTGGTCCAGATCGACGAACAGCACCGCCAGCATGGCCTCATGCCCGGCACCGCGGCGCTCCACGGCCCGGTGGACCGCATCCCGCAGCCGCTCGGTCACCAGCGCGCGGTTTGGCAGACCGGTGAGCACATCGTAATGGGCCAGGCGGCGGATCCTGGCCTCCGAGGCCTTGCGCTCCGAGATGTCGTTGAAGATGTAGATGTAGCGAAGCGATTCACCGGCATCGTCGTGCACGGCGCTGATGGTCTGCCAGGCCGGGAAGTACTCCCCGGTGGCCCGCGGGTACCAGACCTCGCCCGACCAGGCGCTCTCCTGCTGCAGTTGCTCGCGCACCTGCGCGAACCAGTAGGTGTTATCGCTATCGGCGGGCCGCATGAAGGCCACCAGGTCCCGGCCGCCCATCTCGCCCCCGGTCAGCCCCGTGACCTCGGTGAAGGCCCGGTTGGCCTGCACCACCCGGTGGTCCTGATCGGTGATGATGATCGCCTCCTGGGCGCTGTCGAAGACGCTGGCCGCAAGGCGCAACTGCCCCGTCTGCCGACTCACCCGTCGCATCAGCGGACGCAATGCCTGCCCCATCCCCAGGGTTGCCAGCCCCACCATGAACAGCACGATCACCGTCGGCCAGACCAGCTGTCGGGCGGCGGGGGCATAGAAAGGCGCAAAGGGCACCTCCACCACCAGCGCCCAGCCCGAATCCACCAACGGGGCGTGGAACAGCACCACCCGCCCATCGTCATCAGCCAGCCGGGACAAGCCGACCTCCGCCTCCAGCAGGGACGGCAGTACCGAGTCGACTCGGCCCGCGTCGGCAATCCCGGCCAACACCGGCTCATGCCCCCCCTCGACGCCCAACCGCACACCAGCGGCTGGCTCCACCAGAAACTGTGCCGCTTTACTGCCGAACCGTTCGGACCCGGCCAGCAGCCCGGCCAGTTCATCCGGCCAGAAATAGAGGACATCGGTCCCGATCCGCTCCCCGTCGCGCCCGGGTATGGCGGCCGCCACGCGGACCAGGGGCTGGCCCTCCAGCACCACCATGGTCGTGTGCAGGGTGTCGGCGAATACGGTTTCGGGCTCCTCCGGCACGGCGGCAAGGCCCAGCTCGACCACCGTCTCGCCCGCCGGCCCCAACCGCACCAGGCCGGCAATCGCGTCGGACTGCCCCATGGGGTCGCGCAGGCGGGGTTCGGTATACTCACGCAGGGTCGCCATGGGCAGATCGCCGTCGGCGTAGGCCTGCAGACGGCGCCGGATCTCGGTCCGGCTGGTGAACTGGCGGGCGATATCGCGATACCGGACCACGATGTTGTCCAGGGCATCCGCCTGGGCAGTGGTACTGACCAGCGTGGTCTGCTCCACGCCCTCCCGGGCGGTATGAAAGAGGGGCACGGCGGTACTGAGCCCCACCAGCAGCCCGGTCAGCAGCACCCCCAACGCGGCCAGGGCGATGATGCGTTGCTGGGTCTGTTTCAGGTCCGGTTTTGACACGGGCGCGCCCCGGCTCAAGCTGCCATTGGGAAATAAGCTGCACCCACAGCCGCCACCAGCGGTGACACGTCACTACCTCCAGAACGGCAGGGACAGGCCTGATGCAGAATCCGCAGTCTAACAAAGCAGCACTCCCGGGAGGGCTTTGGTTCGCGGCCCTGCTCCTGGTCCTCTGGCTCGCCCCCGCGGGCGGCCTGCCGGCCGCCGCTGACACCGGACCGACCGAAACCCGGGGCGGAGAGACCGTTACGCTGCACTTTTTCTGGACCCGGCAGTGTCCCCGGTGCATCGAGGCCCTGCCCGCGGTACAGCAGATGGACGAGGACTATGACTGGCTGGAAGTGCGCAGCTACAACCTGAGCGCCGAGCCCCAACTGGGACAGGTCTACCGCCAACTGGCCGGCGCCCTGGGTGAGGAGGCACGGGCGGTGCCCGGGTTTATCTTCTGCGATGCCATGCTGGTGGGCTTCGATGATCACGGCCGGCAGGAGGCCCGGTTGCGCCAGTTGCTGGAGACCTGCCACGCCCGCGTGCAGACCGGCGCGCCCCCGGTGCTGGACCGCGCCCTGTGGACCGACCCGGAGCCGTTACGGCTGCCGCTGGTCGGCGACGTTCAGCTGGACAACCTCTCCTTGCCCGCCTTGACGCTGCTGCTGGCCGGGGTGGACGCCTTCAATCCGTGCGCCTTTTTTGTCCTGCTGTTCCTGCTCAGCGTGGTGGTACACAGCCGCAGTCGGGGGCGCATCCTGCTGATCGGCGGACTGTTCGTGACCGTCTCCGGGGTCATCTACTTTACCTTCATGACCGCCTGGCTGAACGCCTTCCTGGTCTTCGGCGAGATGCCGCTGGTCACCCGACTGGCAGGCCTGGTAGCGGTCACCATGGCGCTGATCAACATCAAGGACTACTTCTGGTTCAAGCGGGGGTGTCGTTGAGCATCCCGAACTCGGCACAGCCCGGGCTGTTCCGGCGGATGCGTGCCCTCACCCAGGCCGACAGCCTGCCCTGGGTGGTGGGGGCAACGCTGATTCTGGCGGTAGTGGTCAACCTGTACGAGATCCTCTGCACCATGGGCTTTCCCATGATCTACACCCGAATCCTCACAGCCCACGACCCGGGCGCGCTGGGCTACTACGGCTATCTCGTCGCCTATAACGTCATCTACGTCCTGCCGATGCTGATCATCGTTGCGCTGTTCGCGTTCACCCTGGGCAGCCGGAAGCTGCAGGAGCACGAGGGCCGGCTGCTCAAGCTGCTTTCCGGCATGATGATGCTGGGGCTGGGCTTGGTCCTGTTGCTCCGGCCAGACCTGCTCGCCAACCCGGCACTGGCGATCGGGGTGATCGGGCTGGCCCTGTTGGTCACCTGGCTGATTCGTCGTCTATGCCCCACGCGATGAGACCTGAACCCAGTTTTAATTAATCCAAACAAAACCTGACGCAAAACGTGGCCTTCCCCTTCCTGCCCGGGTAGCATACGTAATGCGAACCATTCGCATTACTATTAACAGGAGGGATTCCATCATGCGTCGTGAAGGCCAATCGATTCCATTCAGCGGGCTACTGGTCACCGCCATCCTTGGGGGGCTTGGCGTAGCCAACGCCAGTGAAAGAACACTGGATACCATCGTGGTGACCGCCACAGGCTTCGAGCAGGCCCTGAAGGATGCCCCGGCCAGCATTTCCGTTGTCGGCCGCGAGGAGCTGGAGCGTAACCGCTTCAGCAACATTGCCGAGGCGCTGGCCGACGTCCCCGGGGTGGACGTGCGGGAGGGCACCGGCAAGACCGGAGGCCTGAATGTCAGCATCCGCGGCATGCCCAGCGAATACACGTTGATCATGATCGACGGCCGCCGCCAGAACACATCGGGGGATGTCACGCCCAACGGTTTCGGGGAGACCGCCACCAGCTTCATGCCCCCGGTTTCCGCCATTGAGCGCATCGAGGTCATTCGCGGCCCCATGTCGACCCTTTACGGCTCCGATGCCATGGGCGGGGTCATCAACATCATCACCCGCCCCGTCACCGACACCTGGAGCGGCTCGGTCGGCGTGGAAAGCACGTTCCAGGAGGACCGGGATGCCAGCAACGACAGCACCCTCAACCTCTTCGCCACCGGCCCCCTTGTGAACGACCGGCTGGGGATGCAGGTGCGAGGCCGGCTGTATGACCGGGAGGCCTCGGAACGTCTGATCGAGGACAGCGTGGCCCGTGATCCGCGCCCCACCGAGGCGCGGATCTACAACGTTGGCGCGCGACTCTCGCTCACCCCGGACGCTCGCAACACCCTCTGGCTGGATGCCGATCGCAGCCGCCAAGTGTATGACAACTCGGACAGCCGCCTCGGCACCCTGGACGAGACCGACCGCAGTACCGGCGAGCCCGCCCCGGGTGTCTTTTGGGGCTACAAGGATGAGATGCGCTTCAACCGGGATCAGATCGCCGTGGGCCATGAGGGGTTCTACGACCTGGGTACGCTGGAGAGCAGTCTCACCTACAACGTCACCGAGACTCTGGGCCGCACCCTCCCGGCGGGCAGCGCTCCGGAGTATGGGTACGAAGCCACCGGCGGTGAGGACCGTGTACTGGAGAACCGCGACCTGACCCTGGACAGCAAGCTCGTCATGCCCCTGGGTCGCCACGTGCTCACCCTGGGCGGCCAGTACGTGGATGCCGAATTGGAGGACGGCGCTGCCGGTGACCAGACATTCTCCCAGGAGAGCTGGGCCCTTTTCGTGGAAAACGAATGGTGGATGCGCGACGACCTCGCCCTGACCCTGGGCGCCCGATACCAGGACCACGAGGCGTTCAGCGGCCACCTGACCCCACGCGCCTACCTGGTATGGAACACCACCGACCGGTGGACGCTGAAGGGGGGCGTCAGCCAGGGCTACAAAACCCCCACCCTCAACCAGTTACACGACGGCGTGACCGGCTTCACCGACCAGGGACGGGCGGTGAACATCGGCTCTCCCGACCTGGAGCCGGAGGAGACCACCAACTACGAGCTTTCGGCCCTCTACGAGGATCGCCGCCTGCAGGCCGGCGCCACCCTCTTTTACAACGAGTTCAGGGACAAGATTGCCGACGGCGATCCCATCCTGAACTGCCAGTTCACGGACGGTGACGGCAACCAACCCTACGCCGGCCGCGACGACTGCCTGAGCATCGGTGACTTCACCCAGCAGGAGAGCTTCGGCCAGCTCGTCAACATCGACGAGGCGCGAACCCGCGGGGTGGAACTGCACGCCAGTTACCGGCTGAGCCCGCAGTGGGCGGTCAGCGGCGGCTACACCTATACCGACAGTGAGTTCACCTCCGGCGACCAGAAAGGCCAGGTGCTGACCAACGCCCCGGAACACGTGGTCACCGCCCGGCTCAACTGGCTGGCCAGCGAGCGGCTGCACCTTTGGGTGGACGGTGAGTACTACTCCTCACGGGAACGGTATACCGGCGCCCGGCCCGAGGAGGGGACTCAGGACAGGGCCGAGTACGACGCCACCGGCAACAAGCTGAAGAGCTACGAGCTCTTCCACCTGGGCGCCTCCTACCAGGCGGCAGACAACGTACGCCTGACCGGAAGAATCTACAACCTGCTGGACAAGGACTTCTCCAGCGGCACCCGCTACGGGCACCAGGGAGAGACCCACTACGCCTACGACTACACCCGCACCTGGCGAGCCACCGAGGGAGGGTACCGGGACGGACGCAGCGTGTGGCTGTCTGCCAACTACGAGTTCTGAGCGAGACCAGTTTCGCTAGCTGCCGGTCCGGGCCGCTCCAACGGGGCCCGGACCAGCCTGAAGACCCATCACCGCCGCCCGGCCATCCGGGCGAGCACCGCCGGGCCAGCCCTGAATTGGTGGTGCAACGCCAAGGCAATGTGACCGACGATCAGCACCGCCAGCGTCCACCCCAGAAAGCCGTGGAAGAGGCCGCCGGCGGCCACCATCCATTCTACGGAATCCCCCTCGAAACCCGACATCAGCGGAATGCCGAAGGGCTCGTAGGCGCGACCGGAGCCGTATTGGCGCAGCAATGCCACCAGCGGCACCACTACCATGAGGCCGTACATGAGTCGGTGCCCCCAGGGCGCCAGCGCATTGACCGCGGCCGGCCGCTCCGACCGATTGGCCCAGGCCCAGAACAGCCGGAACAGTGCTAGCAGGCACAGGACCAGCCCCACCTCGCGGTGGGTCGGCCAGACCAGGTCGTACAGCACACCCTCCCCCAGTACCACCCGGACGGTGGTGGTAAAGAACATCCAGAATAGCGCCAGGGCCATGCCCCAATGGAGCACCCGGGTCACCATGCCGTAAACATCACTGTTATCTTTCACGTTGCCTCCTTGATCGTGCCACCGATCCATTACAAAAATGCCCGCAAGCCAGGGCGCGGTGCGGGCAGCATAACAACACGGGGCGCAGGGATTGGCCGGAAAACCGGGATTCTGAATTGCGTGAAACAGGTGAATAGGCCCCGGAAGAGTGCTCTGGATCAGCCCGGATCGCGCACCCACATCCAGCCCTCGCGCCGGGCCAGGTCCGGGTGCTCCGGTGGCATGGCCTTGCCGGTCAGGAAGTCATGCGCGGCCAGGAGGCAGAGCACGGCATCCAGGCCATCCGCGCCGGTTCGGATATCCGGCACCCCGGCGGTAACGGCAATGCGCTGTTGCACCTCGCCCAGGAGCCGCTCACGCACCGCTCCGTTGCCGGCAGCCCGGTAACCCCGGCTGTCCATCCCGTAAGCGGCCAGGGTTGCCGCGGGATAGACCTCGATCGCACCCGGCTGTTGGAGAGCGGGCGACCAGGCTAGAGGGATGTCGAGGCCCAGTTGGCATCTAAGGCCCTGCAGGAGTGCCAATGCCGCATGGGCGGTGCGGGCAATCCGATCGGCACCTACATCCAGCGACTGCTTGCCGAGTCGACGACGGATGAACCGGTCGGTCTCCCGCCGGAACAGGTCGTTGGCGGGGGTCTCCAGGGGGGCGCCGGCAGCATGGCAATGGAGCCCCGCAGCGAGCGCGACCGGCCAGCCCAGGGGCGCATCCAGTGCCAACAACACCGGTCCATCCCGTTTCGCGAGCTGCCGGGCCACCTGAGCCACGGGCGGGTCGGCCGGGGAGCCCATGGTCACGCCCGTGACCGTGGTCTGCCCCCGGGCGTAGACGCCGAAGGCCAGGCCAACACGCGCGGGGGTCGTGGCGCAGTCAACGCCGATCACATGGACCGTCATGTGAGCAGCCCGGGGTTGCAGGCGCCAGCGCGGCCGCGGATCACATGCGGATGCCGACCTTGCCCATCACCCGGTAGTTGTCCATATCCTCGCTGACACCGTGGAAGCGTTCGCTCTCGGTGAACTGGTAACGGGCTTCCACGCCCATGAACACGTTGTTGTCCAGGGTGTAGTTCATGCTGCCACCCACCTGGGCGCCCCAGAGCCCATTGGTCTCACCGCCGAGCCGCGCACGCATGTAGCTGATGCCGGGGCCGGCGCCGATCTCCAGGCGGGGCGCCACCTCGAACATCCAGTGAGTGTTCAACTCGGTGGAGGTCATGCGCAGGGGGCGGTCGTCGTAGCGGGTGATGCTCAGCTGATGCCGCAGCACACCCTGTGCGGGCTGCAGCAGCAGGCAGTCGGCGGACGCCTCCACACCGTAACCCCAGTCCGAGCTGGCACCGGAGAGCTCCGGATCGATCACGCCACCCATCACGGCGATACCCGGGGAGAGGTCCCGCACCATATCGGCTTGGGCCACACCCCCGGCCATAGCGACGGAAACCACGGTCACGGACAGCGCGTTACGCAGGTTCAACATCTCTCACCTCACTGGATCATCCATAAATTCGCGACGGGAACCGTTGCCCGCAGAATAGATCACTGCATCCTGATGGATCTTGTGTCCCCGGGCAAGGCGAGCCCCCTGGGGCGACCGCTCAGTCGGCGCGGTCCAGCCCCATCTGCCAGAAGTCGATCTCCAGGCGCGTGGCGTCTCGAAACACCTGGGTCAGTTCGGCAAAGCGGGCGGGGGTAACATCCGCCAGGCGGGCGTCCAGCCAGTCCCGCTCGGCACGCATGGCGGCCTGGAACTCGTCGCTCTCGTACATGGCGATCCAGGCGTCGTAGGGGTTGCCTTTGCCCCGGACGGTCTCCGGGCGTCCATTCAGCCAGTTCGCGATCTCACCGTAGCCCACCAGGCAGGGAGCCAGGGCCACGTGCAGGTCCAGCAGGTCGCCGCGGTTACCCGTATCCAGCACGTACCGGGTATAGGCCATGGTGGCGCGGGCCTCGGGCAGCGCGGCCAGGTCCTCTTCGGAGATGCCCCATTCGCGGCAGTAATCCACGTGCAGGCCCATCTCCAGGTCGACGATGGCCTTGAGGCCTTCGTGGGCCTGCCGCAGATCTTCGAGGGTGCGGCTCTTGTAGGCCGCGAGCGCATAGGCACGGGCGAAATGGATCAGGAACAGGTAGTCCTGCTTCAGGTAGTGGCGGAAGGCCTCCTCCTCAAGCGCGCCCTCTCCGAGGGCGCGCACGAACTCGTGCTCGATGTAAGTGCGCCAGTCCCCTTCACAGGCCGTGACCAGGTCACTGAATCGGTAAGTCATCACCCCTCCATCGGATGCGCCGGCAAACGATACGGCAGAAATTAACTATGGGGGCGCACAGCACCTGACACAATGGCCAACCGGCCCTGGTGTTCGCCCACCCCAGCGAGCGCGCCTCTTGCGCCTGATGGGCGCAGGGCTCGGTCAATGCCAAAATACCCGGGTATTGGGGCGGGGCCCGGGCTGCGGTGGCAATGCGGACTTTTCGAGAGGCGCAGAACCCCGCCGCCCGGATCGGCGAGTATGCCTGCCAATGGAGTGCACATGAGCCACGCGATCAAAGTAGAAGGTTTGGTGCGGGACTTTGGCGGCACCCGCGCACTGGATGGCGTGAGCCTGAACGTGCCGACCGGACAGGTGCTGGGCCTGCTGGGGCCGAACGGCGCCGGCAAGACCACCATCGTCCGAACCCTGGCCACGCTGTTAGCCCCCACCGCGGGACGGGCTTGGGTCGGCGGCTTCGACGTCGTCGGCGAGGCGGCGAGGGTGCGCGAGATCATCGGGCTGACCGGCCAGTATGCGTCGGTGGACGAAAAGCTGACCGGGCGCGAGAACCTGATCCTGGTCGGCCGCCTGCTGGGACTGAAACGCGCGGAGGCAAGGGCGCGGGCGGACGCGCTGCTCGCGGATTTCTCCCTGGAAGCGGCCGCGCGGCGGCCTGCCCAGACCTATTCCGGCGGCATGCGCCGGCGCCTGGACCTGGCGGCCAGCCTGGTAGGGCGGCCGCGCATCCTGTTCCTGGACGAGCCGTCCACGGGGCTGGACCCGCGGGCAAGGCGGGACCTGTGGCACCGCATCCGCCAGCTACAGGCCAGCGGAACCACCGTGTTGCTGACCACCCAGTACCTGGAGGAGGCGGATGCCCTCGCCGACTTCATCGTGGTGCTGGACCAGGGCCGGGTGATCGCCGAGGGCACCTCCGCCCAGCTCAAGTCACGCGTCGGTGCGCGCACCCTGTACGTGACCGTTTCCGACCCGGCCCTGGCCGCACGCGCTGCGGAACAGGTGGCCGCGGTCACGAGTGTGCAGGCGCAGGTGGACGGCGAACAGATCAGCGCACCGGTGCAGGACCCGGTGTTGCTGCCTTCGGTGCTGCGGGCCCTGAACGACGCCGGCATCGGGGTCGCGGAGTTGGGCCTGCGCGGGCCTAGCCTGGACGACGTATTCCTCGCCCTGACCGGCCACGGCGGCCAGTCAGGGCCCAATGCAGCGGAGGACGCCCCGTGAGCGGCCTGCAGCAGACACTCACGCTGGCCTGGCGCAGCCTGGTCCAGGTGCGGCGCAACCCCTGGGAACTCGGGGACTACAGCATCCAGCCGATCCTCTTCCTGGTGCTTTTCCTCTACGTCTTCGGCGGGGCGATCGCCGGCTCGCCGGACGACTACCTGGCATTCGTGCTGCCGGGGGTGATCGTGATGAACATGCTGTTCGTTACGGTCTATGTGGGCCACGGGCTGAACACCGACCTGACCAAGGGCGTGTTTGACCGCTTCCGCGCCCTGCCGATCCCGCGCTGGGCACCGCTGGCAGGCCGCATCCTCGCGGATATGGTCAAGCAGGCACTTTGCATCGCGCTGCTGCTGACCGTGGGCTACCTGCTCGGATTCCGTCTCGCCACCTCCGTGGCGCACCTGCTGGGCATGGTGCTGCTGGTGCTGGTGTTTGCCGTCGCTTTTTCCTGGGTGATGGTGCTGGTTGGCGTGATGGCGCGGGACCCGGAGCACGTGCAGCTGTTCGGCTTCACGGCGCTGTTCCCGGTGACCTTCGTCAGCTCCGCGTTCGTGCCGGTGGAGACCATGCCCGGGTGGCTGCAGGGCTTCGTGTACGCCAACCCCGTATCGCTGCTCGCGGACGCCGCACGGGGACTGATGAACGGCGGCCCGGTCGCCGCCCCGGCGTCGTGGTCCCTGCTCTGGGCCCTGGGCATCGCGCTGGTATTCGCGCCGCTATCCGTCTATGCCCTCAATCGTCGCCTGGCGCGTGGCTGACGGCGACGCCGATGAACACCGGGGCAAGAGACAAGTCGGGTCGAATGGGCGCCAAGGCCCCCGCAGCGGGGTGATCCGGGGGGGGCGCCCGCCAGCCGCTAAACGACAATCCAGCCGATCAGCAACCCGCCTCCCAGCGCCATCAGGACAATCTGCGCCGATGCGAGCCCACCTACCGTAATCAGCCCACCGCTCAGCCGGTAGGCGGCAATGCTCACGGGCCGTCCATCGGCCCCGGTCAGCGGCAGGCGCTCAACCACGGAAGCCAGCACCCGGGTTAGAACGATGGCGCAGAGCACCGATAACGCGAAGGAACTGATGGCCAGCACCAGCAGCAACCGCGCAATACCTGCTGGATCGCCGCCCTGCAACACGATCACGCAACCGGTCGCGGCGGCGAAATCCACTCCGATAAGCCACTTGCTCCAGTCCCGGAGGGAATCGATGGCGTGCTTCTGGCTGTCCTGATCCATAGGCAACCCCCCGGGGCAGTAACCGGTGTGTGGGCTCCGTCAACAGATCAGAGTATAGCGGGTAGCACCTGGGCGACTGCCCGGCTGCAGAATGCTCGCCATTGTCCTGGCATCCCAACGTAACTGCGTAGGGGGGGTACAGCAGACTTGTCGCAGGCGATACAGGCGGAGTGACAGGAGGGTAACTACTTGAAAATAATGGTGGCTACGGGTGGACTCGAACCACCGACCCTCGCATTATGAGTGCGATGCTCTGACCAGCTGAGCTACGTAGCCACTCGAGCGGCGAATTCTCGCCCGCCACCCGCCTGCTGTCAAGGCCCGGACCCGGCCTGAACGCCCTTGCATTGCACCGCTAACCCTTGAGTGCCATCTTGTAAAATCAAGACCTTCAAAAGACCGCAAACACACCAGCCCCGAGGAGCCCACCAATGCGGAAACGAACGCTGAACCTTTTCATCCCATTGCTGGCCGCCCCCGGCCTGGTTGCCGCCGACAATATCCGGGTCGACGTGGAGCGCAACATCTACGTGCCCGACTACCCGAACAGCCACGGGACACTGCAAGTGGCGGCGGCCTACAACGGCGACGAGATCCAGATCCATTACGTCTTCGAGACCGACAACCCCAGCTGGTACCACCAGTATTGGCGCTACGAGGACGGCGAATGGGTGCGCTACGGCTCCGGCGGCCCCAAGCCCGATCCCCATGGGCTGTACGAGGACCGGATCTCAATGCTGCTGGACGACGGCGCGGTTGACGGCTTCGACCGCTACGGCGGCTGGATGACTGCCCACGACGGTATGCGCAGCCTGACCTCCGAGGCCGAGAGCAGCGAGGTGGAGGCGCACCCGACACTGGGCGATGACCTAGGCCGCAGCGACGTGCGCAAGTACCTGCCGCAGACCCGCGACGTGGACGACCCGACTGACGTCTCCTGGGACGCCGTCCGTGACGACGACGAGCTTGCCCAACTGCAGGAGGATGGTGTCTTCCTGGATCTCTGGCAGTGGCGCGCGCACCGCAGCCACCCCATGGGCTATGCCGACAACGGCTACGTGCTGCACTACCGCCTCTCCTCCGAGGGCGACAGCATGTTCACCACCAACTGGGATGACGATGGCAACCACCCCGCCTACATGTTTGACCCGGATGAAACCGGTCGGGTGGCCTTGGACTGGGACGAGCTGGTGGACGGCGAGTACAGCCAGGACGACCCCTACTTCATCTCCGAGCACAACTCGGTGCCCTTCGACCCGGACCACGACTGGCAGGAAGGCGATGTCATCCCGCAGCGCTTCCTGCAGGAGCCTAGCGGCAGCCGGGGCGCCATCCGCGCGGAAGGCGGCTACGAGGACGGTGCCTGGCGCGTCACCCTGACCCGTTCCCTGGACGCACCGGACGCTATGGACAGCAAGACCCTGGAGGACGGCGGCCTCTACAACGTGGCCTTTGCCGTGCACACCGGTGGCTTCGGCGCCCGCTGGCACTTGGTCTCCCTGCCCCAGACCCTTGGCCTGGGCGTCGACGATGAGGACGTCGACATCACCGCCGTCCGGGTGGACGGTGACCTGGCGGACGCTGAGCTTGAGTGGACGGAGCTGACGGTGTTCCACCCGGGCCAGATCACCTGGCAGTTCCTGCACAGCGAGGACCACCCCGGCCAGGACCAGGTCCGCGAGGGATTGCTGGGCGTGCGTGACCACCATGTAATCGAAGAGCTGCGTCAGTACATCATCAAACAGGAATTGGCCCGCTGATCGCCAGCGGGCGTGCGGGGGCACACTGTCATCAGGTTGGGTTATGGACCGCCACGGCGGCTCCGCCGCCTCCCTGTGACAACGCCCCCCCTGTAATCCGGCATCCGCCCCCCGCCTAGCGAATGCCCCGTCCTTCACTTCATGCACGTTTTGATATAGAGTTGCGCGCCCTTGTCCGGCGAGCGACCGTGCAACACATGTCCAATCCCACCGCAAAGACCAGTCCGCCCTAGCGGACCACTCACTCCAGTCGCCTAGCCGAGGCGGCAGCCCCCAGTGCAGTGCACGCAGGGCCATTCGCCGCCAAACTCAGGACCACACCTGACCGTGCGTGGTGATGCCGCATCCGCCCAAAACGCGGGCGCCGGGCCACGACTGCCCGGCTCGTGCCATCCCGCGCCGCCGCACGCTTATTCACACGGAAGCGCCCATGAACTGGAACAGACTGAAGCAGGAATGGTTCGGCAACATCCGGGGCGATGTACTGGCCGGCATTATCGTGGCCCTGGCCCTGATCCCCGAGGCCATCGCCTTCTCCATCATCGCCGGCGTGGACCCGCAGGTGGGGCTTTACGCCTCCTTCTGCATCGCGGTGGTCATCGCCTTCACCGGCGCCCGGCCGGGGATGATCTCGGCAGCCACCGCCGCCATGGCCCTGCTCATGACCACCCTGGTGGCCAACCACGGCCTGGAATACCTGCTGGCCGCGACCCTGCTCACCGGGATATTGCAGGTGATCGCCGGCTACCTGCGGGTGGGCCAGTTCATGCGTTTCATCTCCAACTCGGTGATGACCGGCTTCGTCAACGCCCTGGCCATCCTGATCTTCATGGCGCAGATCCCCGAACTGGTGGATGTGCCCTGGCTGGTCTACCCCATGGTGGCCGGCGGGTTGGCCATCATCTACCTGCTGCCCTACCTCACCCGGGTCATCCCCTCGCCGCTGGTCACCATCGTGGTGCTCACCCTGCTGGCCTGGTTACTGGGCATGGAGGTGCCGACGGTGGGCGACATGGGTGACCTGCCCGATACCCTGCCGGTATTCCTGTGGCCGGACGTGCCGCTCAACCTGGAGACCCTCTGGATCATCCTGCCCTATTCCCTGGCGCTGACCGTCGTGGGCCTGCTGGAGTCCATGCTGACCCAGAACATTGTCGATGACCTGACCGACACCCAGACCGACCGCAACCGGGAGTGCAAGGGCCAGGGCATTGCCAATCTGGTGGCCGGCAGCTTCGGCGGCATGGCCGGCTGCGCCATGATCGGGCAGTCCATCATCAACGTGAAATCGGGCGGCCGCGGGCGGCTCTCGGCACTGGTGGCCGGGCTGGTGCTCATCGTGCTGGTGGTCTTCCTCTCGCCCCTGCTCCAGATGATCCCCATGGCCGCACTGGTGGCGGTGATGATCATGGTTTCCATCGGCACCTTCAGCTGGAGTTCTATCCGCGACCTGCGCAAAAACCCCATGAGCACCAACATCGTCATGGTCAGCACCGTGGCGGTCACGGTACTCACCCACAACCTGGCCCTCGGGGTGCTGACCGGCGTGCTGTTGGCGGGTCTGTTCTTCGCCAACAAGGTCAGCCGCTTCATGCATGTGAGCTCCGACGCGGACGAGCGTCCAGACGACCAGACCCTGCATCGGACTTACCGGGTGGTGGGCCAGGTGTTCTTCGCCTCCACAGAGAAGTTCGGCAAGGCCTTTGACTTCAACGAGGATCTGGATAAGGTGACCATCGATCTCACCCGCGCGCACTTCTGGGACATCAGCTCCGTCGCGGCGCTGGACCGGGTGGTCATCAACTTCCGCCGCGAGGGCACCGAGGTGGAGGTCGTGGGCATGAACGAGGCCACCGCCACCATCGTCGACCGCCACGCCGTGCACGACAAGCCGGACGCCATCGACCGGCTTATGGGCCATTGAACCGCGAGCCGCATACCGCCCAAGGAGCGATAACACCATGACTGAAAAGGTATTCGCCTGCGTGGACGGCTCGCGCTCGTCCGAGTCTGTCTGTGACCACGCCGCCTGGGCCTGCCAGCGCCTGGGCGCACCGCTGACCCTGCTGCACGTCATCCGCAACCCCCACGGGGAACGCGAGCCCGACTACAGCGGCAACCTGAGCCTCGGCAACCGGGAAGAGCTGCTGCAGGAACTGGTGGAACTGGAGGAAAAACGGGGCAAGCTGGCCCGGAAGCAGGGCAAGGCCGTGCTCGCCGACGCCATCTCCAGGGTTGAGGCCGCCGGGGTGGAAGACCCGGGCCGGCTACTGCGCAATGGGGATATCACCGAGGCGCTGGCCGACCTGGAGGAGGACATGCGCCTGCTGGTGCTGGGCAAACAGGGCAAGGATGGTGATGTGGTAACCCGCCACATCGGCAGCCACCTGGAGAGCGTCATCCGCACCCTGCACCGGCCCATGCTGGTCGTGCCCCTGCAGTTCCGGGTGCCGGAGCGGTTCCTGATCGCCTACGACGGCAGCGCCACCGCCGACAAGGTAGTGGAACGCCTGGCCCGCAGCAGCCTGCTGGACGGTGCCGAAGCGCACCTCCTGATGGTGGGCGCGGAGACCGACGCCAACCGGGCCAAGCTGGGAGGCCCGCGGGGCCGGCTGGAGAAGCAGGGCTTCAAGGTGACCACGGCGGTGAAATCCGGCGAGGTGAACGAGGTGGTCTGCGACTACCGCGAGGCCCACGACATCCACCTGCTGGCCATGGGGGCCTACGGCCACTCGCGGCTGCGTCAGTTCTTCGTGGGGAGCACCACCACGCACATGATCATGCGCTCGCCGATCCCGCTGCTGATCCTGCGCTGAGGCCTGCAAACGCCACAATTGTTATCCATTCAGTTCGAGCCTGAAAACCGACAACGAGCCACCCCGCTGGGGGTGGCTTGATACATGGCTAACCCCAACCGCCGCCGGTGGCCACACCGGCGGCCAGCCCCGCGGCTGCTGGCAAAGGCAGGCTGACCAGCAGTCGGTGCAGGGTAAACGGCCATCCCAGCACCGGCGCCTCAAAGATGAAAACACGGTTGAGCGCCAGCAGCGACCACGCCGTAATCAACGCCACCAATGCAGCAGCGGCCGCCCCGGCCCCGGCCAGGGCCATGGCCAGTGGCAGGGCCACCATGGGGCCACCGGGCAGGATCAGGCCCACGCCCGTGGCCAGCGCCACGCCGGCCAGGCCGCTCTCCGCACCCATCAACTGTGCAATCAATGCCTCCGGCAACAACCGCCCCAGGCACTCCCCCAGCACCAGCGCCGGCGGCAGGCGGGGTGCCAGCAACCGGACCTGGGAGCGAGTGACCGCCCAGGCCTCAAGGTGCCCGGCGGACTGCCGCCGGTGGGTTGCCACCACGGTGACCACGAGAGCAAGCAGTAATACCGCCGCACCCACCAGCAGGCTCATCGGCGCCACCACACCAGGGTAAGCCCGGCCAACCATCCGGCCAGGATGGGCAAGGGCAGTGAAACCAACAGCCGCAGGGCGGTGAAGTCCAGCCCCAAAAGCGGCACCTCCCAGATCAGCACGCGCTGCAGCCCCAGAACGCACCAGGCCGTGAGATAGACCACGCAGATGTTGAAGCCGGCACCCGCCCTGAACAGCGCCAGGGCTATTGGGAATGCGGCGAAGGGCCCCGCCGGGGTGACCGCGCCCGCCACCATGGCCACGGCATAACCCCGCGCCCCGCTGGCCGGCCCCAGCCACCGGGCAACCTTGTCCCGCGGCAGCAGCGCCTGGACGTACCCTCCAAGGACCAGCGCGATGGCGATGATGGGGCCGAGCTGCAGCAGAAGCAGTGTGGCGTGACGGAGCGCATCCAGCACCTCGGAGGTGCCGTCGCGCCACCAGAGCCCGGCCATGGCCAACACCGCCAGCAGGGTGATGACATCCGCGCCACCGTTGAGCGGCTTGAAGCGATTGCCAGGCTTAATCGTCGTCCTGCCGCCTTGCGGCCGGCCCCGGGGCAGCGCTGGCGGCCTCCAGTTTTTTCACCCGGCGGAACAGGCTGTCGAGCTGGGTGAAGCGGACCGTGTTACGGCGCCACTTGCTGATCGGCTGGGCGGGGAGTGGAGAGGCGTAGGCCCCAGACTCATCAATAGTGCCGGTGACCCCGGTCATGCCCATCAGCATGACCTCGTCCGCAAGCGAGATGTGGCCGGTGATGGCGGTGGAGCCGCCGATCATGCAGTCGCAGCCGATGGTGGTACTGCCGGCCACCACGGTATTGCCGGCGATGATCGTTCGGGCCCCGACCCGGACGTTGTGGCCGATGTGCACCTGATTATCCAGCTTCACGCCTTCTTCGAGAACGGTATCGCCGATGGCACCCCGGTCCACCGTGGTGTTGGCGCCCAGGTCCACATCATCGCCCAGAACCACCCGTCCCAATTGCGGCACCTTGCGCCAGCCCGAGTCCCCCGGGCCCTTGGCAAACCCGAAGCCGTCGGCGCCCACCACCACGCCGGGGTGCATCACCACCCGCTTGCCGACCTCGCAATGGGCGCCCACCGTGACGCGCCCCAGCAGCTCAGTGTCCTCGCCGAGGCGGGTCTGCACACCGATGTGGCAACCGGGCCCGATCTGGCAGCGATCACCCACCTGAACACCGGCCTCCAGCACCACATGGGGGCCAATCACTACGTCATCGCCGAGCACCACGTCGTCTGCCAGCACGGCCGTCGGATGCACCCCAGCGGCTGGGCGCTTGGCAGGATACAGGCGGGCTGCCACGGCGGCATAAGCGTAATAAGGGTCGTCGACCACCAGCGCCGTGGTGGGACAGGCCTCCAGGTGCTCACGGCGGATCAGCACCGCGCCGGCCCGGGTGGCGCGCAGGGCATCCAGGTAATTGGCGTTGGTACAAAAGCCGATGGCGTCGGGGCCAGCGTCACTCAGGGCGGCCACTCGGCTGATGAGTGTATCGGCATTGCCCACCACCTCGGCCTCGACACACTCAGCCAGATCCTGAACCGCTACCCCTTCTGACATCACGCTACTCCCAACCTGTCCCACGAATATCATTGCCACCGGCCATGCCGGAGGGCTTTGAGACTGATCCGCCACTCAGGTCAAGTCAAGGGCCCGCCCACTCAGAATGGAGCAACGGCTCAATCACCGCTAGGCTCAAGAATGACCATGGCCGAGTATGCCCCTGACAGCCACCCGACAGGACGGATCATGTCCCATAAGCATACCTGCACTGTTCTTTGTCTTCTCGCCGGCGGCAGCCTGGCGGCTCAAGCAGGGACACCTCCCACGGGAGAGGGCGCCGAGACCCTTGCCCCCATCCAGGTCACAGCACCGCGGCTGACCCGCGACTGGCTGGACACGCCCTCGGCCATCACCACCGTAGCCCCGGAAGACATTCAACAGGGTCGACAACACCTGCAACTGGATGAGTCCCTTAACCGGGTACCCGGGGTCTACTTTCAGAACCGCTACAACTTCGCTCAGGACATCCGCATGTCCATACGCGGTTTCGGAGCGCGGGCGCCGTTCGGGATCCGCGGGGTGCGGCTGATGGTGGACGGGTTTCCGGAGACCACCCCGGACGGTCAATCCCAGGTGGATGCCATCGACCTGCTGTCAGTGCGCGACATTGAGGTGCTGCGCGGCCCCCACTCCGCCCTTTACGGTAATGCCGCAGGGGGCGTGTTAAACATCACCACCGAGCCGGGTGGGCCGGAGACCACGGCCAGCGCTCGGGGTGAGCTGGGGAGCCACGGCTTTCAACGTACTGCTGTCCAGGGCGGCGGCCAGGAGGGTCCCTGGAACTACCACCTGAGCGCGTGGCACCTGGACTACGAGGGCTATCGCGACCAGAGCGAAGCGCGCAAGAGCCTGGTCCGCGCCAACTTCGGCCATCAATTGAATGAGCGCACCCGGGTCACCGGCGTGTTCCACTACCTGGATGCCCCCAAGACCGAAGACCCCGGCGGGCTGACCCGCGACGAGGTGCGCGCCGACCGGCGCGCTGCCCGGGACGATGCGCTAACACTGGATGCGGGCCAGGACGTGAGCCAGTACCGGGTCGGGTTGGCGCTGGAACATGAGCTGAATGCCCGCGATGAGGTGAGCGCCCGCGCCTTCTATACCCGGCGCGAGTTTAAGCAGCAGTTGCCTTATCTTTTCGGAGATGCACCGAGCGATAGTCTGGTCGCCTACGACCGGGACTTCTACGGCCTTGGCACCCAGTACACCGGGCACCGTGACCTTGGCGCCCTGCCGGTAGTCTTCACCGCCGGCGTGGATGCTGAGCAACAACGAGATGCTCGAGAGCGGTACATGTCAGGTGCTGAAGGAGTAGAAGACCAAATACAGGATCAGGTTGAAAAAGCCGCCACCGTCGCCGGCTACCTGCAGGGCGACCTGCTGCTCACCGACCGCTGGACGCTGACCCTGGGCACCCGCTTCGACCGGATGCGCTTCTCCATCGACGACCGACTCCGTTATGAAGGTGTGGATGGTAGCGGAAGGCGCACCTACAACGAATGGAGCCACAGCGCCGGGCTGAGCTACGCGTTCCACCCGGACCATCGGGTGTACGCCAACGTCGGCACCGCCTTCGAGACGCCGACCTTCACCGAGTTCGCCGACCCCGACGGCAGTGGCTTCAACCCGAATGTAGACCCGCAGGAGGCACTGAGCTGGGAGGTGGGCATCAAGGGGGTTTGGGACCACACCGTGCAGTACGAGGCCAGCCTCTACACCGCCCGGGTCAAGGATGAGCTGGTGCCCTTCGAGGCCGAGAGCGGCCGGGAGTTCTTCCGCAACGCCGGACGCACCCGCCGCCACGGCCTGGAACTGGGCGCCACCTGGTTCGCCAACGACCAGCTCTCCGTCAGCGGCGCCTACACCCACAACGACTTCAAATACCGCCGATTTGATGCCGGCGACGACGGACGCTTCGACGGCAACCGGCTGCCCGGCCTGCCCCGTAACACCCTGTTCGCCGAAGTCGCCTACCGGGAGAGCGAAGGCGTGTTCGCCGTGGCCGATGCCTACCTGGTGGACAGCACCTACACCGATGACGCCAACGACACCCGCGTCTCGGGTTACGGTGTGGTGAATGCGCGGGTCGGCACCCGCAGCCGCCTGGGCGGATGGACGGTGGAGAGCTTCGTGGCGGTGAACAACCTGCTGAACAAAGAGTATTTCAGCAACATCCGCATCAACGCGGACGGGGGCCGCTACTTCGACCCGGCCCCCGAACGCAACGTCTTTGCCGGCATCACCGTGCGGCCCTGATTTACCCCTGCAGCAGGTGCTCCACCGGGAACCCGAAGATCAGGTTGCCCCAGTGGCGACCCTCCACGTGGACCGGCAGGGAGAGGTCCACCAGCACCTCGCCGGTATCGCGCAGGTTGATCTGCATGAGGAAGGGCCGGGTGTTGCGCGCCCGGCGCACCTCCATCTCGTTGGTGTTGAACATGCGCATGTGGCGGCTCTTGTCCCGGTCGTGCACCGGGTCGCCAGTCGGTGCTTCGGAGACCCAGCTGTTGTGCACCGGCAGGTAGCCGTTCACATCCACCAGGGCGCTGTAGACGGCGCCAGGCAGGTCCTTCACGCCCTCATCGATCAGGCCCTGCATCTCGCGCACGGCCTCCAGGTAACTGGTGGTGTACTTCTGCGGGTCGGTATCAGGGACCGGCTGGTAGTGGGTATCGAAGATGTTCACGCCCCGGCTGTGCATGGCCTCCAGCCGCTCCACCAATTTCTCCCGATGGGCCTCCCGGCGGGCCAGTAGCGCCTCCAGCGCCCCTTCGTGGGTGCGCACCTGGCAGAGCCCGAGCAGGGTGCGCTCCGAGACCTCGCGCAGGTTGGCGGAGAACTCATCGGCCCGCTCGGCATCCTCCTGGATGGTGTCGCTGCGCCGGTCGATCTCGTTGATCCGCTCGTAGGTCTCGCGGTTGGTGTTGGTCAACTCCTCGATCGCCGTGCCGATGCCTTCCAACTCCACGTGGTTGGCCTCGGCGTCGCGGATCATGTTCTGGAACCGTGCCGTGCCCTCGGCCAGCACCTCGCGCACGTGCTCGTTGTGCTCGTAGATCTCCTCGCTGCCCTGGCCGGTATCGCGGATCAGCTCATCCACCTGGGCGATGGTCTCGCGGATCTCCTGGTTGGCATCGGCCACCTTGCTGGCCAGGTCGCGCACCTCTTCAGCCACCACGGCGAAGCCCTGCCCCGCCTCGCCGGCGCGGGCCGACTCGATGGCCGCGTTGAGGGCGAGCAGGTTGGTCTGTTTGGAGAAGCCCTCCACCATGCCGCTGATTCGGTCGATATCCCCAGCGGCCTTTGACAGCCGGCTGACCGTCTCGGCAAAGCGCTGCAGCCGCTCGCTCGCGCTCTCCACTCCGGTGGCGGCCTCCTTGAGCTGGTCCTCGGCGGCGCGGCTGAGTTGCAGCCCCTCGGCATTGAGGCTGGAGATGGTCTCCGCCCGGCGGGCGATGTCTTCCAGGGCCTGGGTGGTCTCGGTGGAGGCGCGAGTGATCTCGCTGGTCAACTCGCTCTGGGCAGCGGCATCCTCCTTCGCGGCACGGCTCTGCTTGCGCAGCCGCGCGCCCTCGTAGGCCACGCGGACGGCCTGGGTGCGCAACTCACCGATCACCGACCGAAGCGGCGCCCGGTCCCGCTCCAAGAGCCCCGCGCCCGGCGTGCCCGGCTCCGGAGCGCCAATATCAATGATGTCCGTCGCGGCCCCGCGGTCCACCACCTCGGCGGCGTCCAACGCACTGCCCCGACCACGAAGGGCCTGGAGCGCGACCAAACCCCCTGCCAGCACCCCCATGGCAAGCGCGGCCGGCAGCGTGGCCCACCCCGCCAGCCACTGGAGCAGCAGTAGCAGCACCACCACACCCTGGGCCACCAGGGCCAGGGGCAGGGGCAGGCACCAGTGTTTGCCGCCAGCACCGGACGGCGCCTGTGCCAGCTCCTCGCGAATTGAAGCGTTAGTCACCGACATGTCTCCACCCTGCGTCTTGTAATTGTTTTGTCTGACGGGGCTCGGCCACCTCCCCGGCCCGTCTTTGTTTTCATGCTTGCGACAGGCATCCTCTCATGCGCGCACCTGCCGGGGGAATCCCGACCCAATTACTGAGTCGGCATGGGGTGGCAAGACTTGAGCAGGGGGGGCGCCGACCCGGGTGGGCCGGCGCAAACCCTATGCTGCGCAGATGGAATGGGAGGGGAACGGCGGGGGTCAGTCCGCCACCGGGTCCAGCCGGTAGAGCCCGCCTTCTTCCTCGTCGGTGAGGAGGTAGAGCCGGCCATCGGGTCCCTGGCGGACGTCGCGAATGCGCCCGATGGTGCCGTCCAGCAGGATCTCCTCGTGGGCCACGCTGTCCCCGTCCAGCACTAGTCGATGGAGTTGCTCCTCGGCAAGCGAGCCGGCGAACAGGCTGCCCTCCCAACCCGGGACGTGGCCGTCCACGTAGAAGGCCAGACCGGACGGGGCCATGGAGTAGTCCCAGTAATGCACCGCCGGCGTCACCCCAGGGGCGGACTTGCCGATGCCCACCATCTCGTCGGTGGAGTACTCGGTGCCGTAGGCCACCTGCGGCCAGCCGTAATTGTTGCCGGCCTCGATACGGTGGATCATGTCACCGCCCCGGGGGCCGTGTTCGCTGGTCCAGATCTCGCCGGTCTCCGGGTGGATCGTCAGGCCCTGGTTGTTACGGTGGCCGAAGGAGAAGATCTCCGGGCGCAGGTTGCCGGGGGCGATATCCACCAGCGGATTGTCCTCCGCGGCCCCACCGTCCTCGTTGAGCCGGATCATGGAACCCGCCGGATCGGTCAGGTCCTGCGAGGGCGCACGCAGGCCGCTGTCGCCGATGGAGAAGATCACCGTGCCGTCACCCGGAAATGCGATGCGCGAGCCGTAGTGCCGCCCGGGCGCGGTGCGGGGCATCTGCACGTAGAGGGTCTCCAGGTCGGTCAACTCGCTGCCATCATCGCTGAGCCGCGCCCGGGCGAGGGCGGTGCCGCTGCCGAACTCGGCATCGCCGATGACCGTGTCGTCATCACCGGGGCTGGCGTAGGTCATGTAGATCCAGCCGTTTTCCTCGTAGTCAGGGTGGACCACCAGATCCAGCAGTCCACCCTGCCAGCTCTCCTCCAGGGCCAGGCCGTCACGCTCATCCGGGTTCACCCGCGGGGTGTTGCTCACCTGCGTGACCTCGTCACCCTCCACCAGCCAGAGCCGGCCCGGCCGCTCGGTGACCAGCTTGCGGCCATCCGGCAACCAGCCCACCGCCCAGGGGTGCTCCAGGCCCTCCAGCACCTGGACCACGTCGAACTGGACCTCCTCGCTCTCGATCTCGGTGTCCACGATCTGGTCACTGCGACTGACCTCCGCCAGCGCCGGCAAACTCACCGCGAGGGAAAGCGCTGATGCCGCTACCAGACCGGCGTAACGGTGCGTTCGGTTGCGAAGGGGTAGGCGGGACTGCTGCATGGTGCCTCCTCGGACAAGCCTCGGAAATGTCTGTAACGGACAGCATAGACCCACAACCCCGCGGCCACATGCCCCCAGTGATTGCCCCGCCGCCCTCGGCAGAACTGTATTTTGCTGCTTGAGAATGCATTTTTTTCACCATCCCTGACAGGTCTCCGGCCTGAAACGTATCTTGAACACACAGCTTCCCGTGACCACCGGCCATGAGGCCTCAACCCCTGTATGCACACCACCCTCCGCGGATTCACACGTTTTACGCCTGTCGCCACGGCACTGGCGGCGCTGCGTCAGGCCTGCGGTGAGCGCAGTCCCGCCGAGGTGTCCGTACCCCTGGCGCATGCACTGGGACGCAGGGCGGCCAAGTCGGTCTGCAACGCGAGGCCATGTCCGCCCACGCCCGCCGCCCGCTACGATGGCTGGGCAACGTCCGCGGAGTGCACGGCAGGGGCTTCCCCCTACAACCCCATGGCCCTAGGCGGTCAGCCGGTGGAATCGGGCCGGTCATTGCCGCCGGCCAGCAACGTGGTCATCCCGCTGTCGGCGCTGGATTGGGAGGGGCCAACACCCTGGGTGCAGCAGGAATTCGCGCCCGGCGAAGGGGTGATCCCCGCCGGAGGCTGGCTGGGTGAAGACGCACCACTCGTGCAGACTGGCGAGCGTTTGAACGGCCGCCACCTCGCACTGCTTCATGCCAGCGGGCGGGATGAGATCCCCGTTCTGCCGCCACTGCGGGTCACCCTGCTGCCCGGGTCCGGTGTGGCCGCCGCCGGCCTGGCCTGGATGGCAGCCCGGCTGACAGCCCACCCGGACGTGCACCTGGAGCAGGCGAAAGTACCGCATGACGAGGGCCGCCACTACTCGGACGCGCTGCGGACGGCCGCGCCCGATTCGGACTTGATGGTGATCCTGGGGGGCTCCGGGTGGGGGGCATCGGACCATGCCGCCGGGGCACTGATAGCCGCCGGAACCTGCGCCTGCCACGGCCTGGCCCTGCAACCCGGGGAATCCGCCGGCGTCGGTCACGTTGGCGACACACCCGTCATCCTCTGCCCGGGTGCGCCGCTGGCGGCACTGGCCGTAGAGGCGGTACTGATCCGCCCGGCACTGGCCCACCTGGCCGGGGCGCCAGTGCCCGGGCCCGACCGCACTGTGCGCTTGACCGGCAAAATCACCGCGTCGGTGGGCGTGACGACCTACACCCGACTGCGCATCACCGGCGATCAGGCCACACCCCTGCCAACGGATCACGGCCTGCGACTCGGCAGCCTGGCCGACAGCAACGGCTACACCGTGATCCCCGCCGAATCAGAGGGCTACAGCGCTGGCCATACACTCACCGTATTTCGAGATGAGGTTTGATGCTCCATGACCGAGGTACCCCCGTCCAAACAGGCCGGCCATCAGACCCAGCACCTGCAGACCATTAGCCTGGAAGAGGCGCACCGGCGTCTGCGCGAGCACCTCACCATGCAGGCCCTGCCGGCGGAGTCCGTGCCACTGGTTGATGCCCTGGGCCGGGTGCTGGCCGAGGACCTGGTGGCCGATATCGACGTACCCGGCTTCGACCGCGCCAACGTGGACGGCTTCGCCGTGCGCGCGGCGGACCTGGCCGGTGCCGATGCGGGCCAGCCCGCAACCCTGAGCCTGAACGACGAACTGCTCACCCCGGGTCGGGCGCCGCAGCACCCGGTCACCGCAGGCACGGCGACCATCATCGCCACCGGCGGCATGCTCCCCCGCGGGGCCGACGCCGTGCTGATGGTGGAGGACAGCGAGCGTGAGGGTGACATGGTCAAGGCCTACCGCACCCTCGCTCCCGGCCGCTTTCTCACGTTCGCCGGCTCGGACATCGCGCGCGGCGAAACCATCCTCTTTCGCGGGCAAACCCTCGGCTCGCGGGAGATCGGCATACTGGCCGCACTGGGTCACGACCGCGTGACCGTGGTCCGCAACCCACGGGTGGCGGTGCTCTCGACCGGGGATGAGTTGGTGGCTCCCGGCCAGCGAGCCGGCCCCGGACAGGTACACGACTCAAACAGCGCTATCGTCAGCGCCGCCATCCGAGAACTGGGCGGGGCGGTGATCCCGCTGGGGATCTGTCCGGATGACGAGACCGCCCTGGAACACCAATTGCGAAGCGCGCTGCCCGATTGCGACATGGTTCTGCTCTCCGGGGGCACCTCAAAGGGCGCCGGCGATCTGTCCCACCAGGTCATCGAGCGCCTGGGGGCGCCGGGCATCATTGCACACGGTGTGGCCCTTAAACCCGGGAAACCGATCTGCATCGCCGTCTGCGATGGCAAACCGGTGGTAATCCTGCCCGGCTTCCCCACCTCGGCCATCTTCACCTTTCACGAGTTTATTGCCCCCGTCATCCGGCGGTGGGCCGGGCTGCCCCCCGAGCGCGTGCGAACGGCGGAGGCGCGGCTGCCGCTGCAGACGCCTTCGGAACTGGGCCGTACGGAGTTTCTCCTCGTAGGGCTCAGCGAGGGGCCGGACGGGCTGGCCGCCTACCCCATGGGCAAGGGTTCCGGGGCGGTGACCGCCTTCAGCAAGGCAGATGGCTTCATCACCATCGATGCCCTTACCCAGTCGCTGCCCGCCGATAGCCCGGTGAACGTGCGCCTGATCGGCGAGACCACCCGGGCCGCCGACCTGATCGCGGTGGGCAGCCACTGCGTCGGCCTGGACACCCTGCTGGCCCAGCTCAGCGCCGAGGGGCTGCAAGTGAAGGCCATGCACGTGGGCAGCACCGGGGGGCTGGTGGCGACCCGCCGAGGGGAGTGCGACCTGGCCGGCGTCCACCTGATGGATGCCGGGACAGGAGCGTACAACCGGCCCTTCATCAGCCCGGGCACGGTCCTGATTCCCGGCTACCGGCGCATGCAGGGGCTGGTCTACCGCAAGGATGACCCCCGCTTCCAGGGCTTGGACGCCGACAGCCTGGTGCGCCGTGCCTGCGCCGACCGCGACTGCCTGATGATAAACCGCAACCCGGGCAGCGGGACCCGGGTGCTGATCAACCAGTTGCTCGGCGACAACCAGCCCGCCGGCTTCGGCATGCAGGCCCGGTCGCACAACGCCGTGGCTGCCGCCGTGGCCAACGGCCGGGCCGACTGGGGGATGGCCATCGACGTGGTCGCCTGGAAGTACGACCTGGCCTTCCTGCCGGTGCAGGAGGAATGCTACGACTTCGTGGTGCCCGAGAGCCGGCTGCAACGCCCCGGCGTCCAACGCTTTCTCCGGCTGCTCGGTGACCCGACCACCCGGGAAGCGCTGGCCGCTCTGGGGTTACGGCTGGACGTGGCGGCCACCGACTTGGCGGCTGCGGCCACCTCATGAGGGATACACCATGCTCAACCGCGGAAACCCTGTCGCGGATTTATGACGTGCCCATCGAACGGGCAGCGGTCACGGGCAAGTGGCAACGCAACGGCTACCCGCTGAGGGTGACACTGCCCAGAGGCTGAAAGCGGCCGCACATCCGGCGGACAGGTGGCAGCCCCCTGGCCCGCCCCGTGGTCATTCCACCATCAGAAGGACATCGCTCGCCTTGATCAGCGCGGCTGCCGGGGAACCTGCGGTCAACTTCAGCCCCTCTGCAGAGGCCTTGGTGATACTCGCGGCAATCTCGGTGCCTACCGCCGTCTTCAGGGTAACGATGGACTGCACAGTGCCATGGTCCACGGCGGCCACCTCGCCGGGCAGACGATTACGGGCGCTGGTACCCACCCCGGAACCATCACCTGCAAGAATCACCACGTTGGAGGCCTTGACCAGGGCGCGAACCCGGGCACCCTGTTGCAGCCGCAGGCCATTGGCCGACCCGGTGGTGATAATGGCCACCGCCGGGTCTCCGGTATCCAACCGCAAAAGGATCTCCGCAGAGACAGGCCCCTTCTCCACATGCTCCACCACGGCCGGCCAGTTGTTGCGTGCACTGATCTGCATGTCAATCACCTCACTCTTCAGTCGCCGGATTCTCACTGGTGTCGAATCCGTAGCCTGCCAGAATCGACTGGCCCTCCGCGGACAGCATGAACAGGGCCAGGCGGGTTGCATCCGCACGTCCCGGCGACAGCACAGTCAGACCGTAGTCCGCGCCCACACCGAGCGCGTCCGGCACCTGAATGATCTGAAGGCTTCCGGTGTCCTCCCGCGCCAGCACCGCATTGGTGCAGTAGGTCAGGAAGATATCCGCCCGATCCTCGGTCATCACCCAGGCGTAGAGGTTACGGCCGTCCGGGGCGGGCTCGGAGTCAGGCCCGCCAGTCAACTGCAGCGCCTTGCCGTCCAGCTGCTCGTAGCTGCCCGGCCGTGCATCCTCTGCACGCTCGAACAGTTCCCAGGCGTAATCACCGCTGGGGTCCGCCTTCGGCGTGGATGTACCGACCCGGACGTCATCGTCGAGCAGCACCTCGAGGAAGCGCTCCCGGTCCACGTCGAGCCCGGCCTGTGCCAGTCCACACAGGCGGTTACGCGCAAAACGCACTACCGGGCCGCCCTGCCCGGCCGCGGCGAGGCGCTCCGGGTGAGCCATGTTGGCGGACGCGAAAACGTCAGGGGCCTCACCCCCTTCGATACGCTCACGGAGCAGTCCGGACGGGGCGAAGGTGCGTTCCACCTCCACACCATACTGGGCCGTATAGGCATCGGCCACGTCATTCAGCGCCGCGCGGAGGCTGCCGGCCGCATACAATGCGACCGGCTCGCTGGCGTGGGCACTGGACAGGGCCGTGGTCATGACGGCCCCGCATACCAATGAGACAAACCATTTATTGCCCATGGTCCCACCTCCGCAGTGCCCTAAAAGTTGTAGATCATGCCCAGAGCGACGCCCTGAGGGTCGTGCCCGACTTCACCGGTTCCACTGAGGGTGCTGGCGGTGGTCCAAGGCTCACGGCCCTGTTCGTCATCGTTGCTGATGCGGGCGTAGTTCAGGTAGAGCCGCAGCTCCGGCACCACCTGGTAATCAACGCCGAGGGCGATCAGGTTCGTATCGTAATCCGAGTCATCCGCATCCAGGGCGTAGTACTGCGCCTTGAGTGCCCATTGGCTGTCCAGGCTCCAGCGAACACCGAAACCATAGGCGTCATCATCCGGATCCTGGGCCTGCTGATAGAGGCCGGCGAGGCGAACCGGGCCCAGGTCGTAGTAGGCGGCCAGGCGGAAGGCCTCGCGGCTGTCGTACTCGAACTGCTGGGTGTTCCCATCGCCATCTTCGAACTCATCTTCTGCAAAACTCCAGCGCTCGTAGGCCGCGGCGGCGTAAAGATCGCCTTGCCGGAAGGTCACCGATGCGCTCCATGCGTCGTTATCGTTGCTATCCGCCGCGTTGGAACCCGAGTCCGTTTCCGGCGAATAGTGGATCTCGCCGGTAAAGCCATTGATGGACGGGGTGCGGTAGGCGATTCCGTTCTTGAAGCGGGAATCGAATCCGGACCGGGCACCCGGGGAATTGCCACCGATGGCGTTCCGCGCGTCACCCAGTTGGTTACCGAAGAAATCCACCCGGGTACGAAGGATCTTCATCGGCGTATCGAAGCGGCCCACGCGCAATAGGCCCCAGTCACCGGTCAGCCCGGCAAAGGTGTCACGGCTGTTGACCTCGTAATCGCTGTCGTTGCTATCGAAGTCCACCTGCCCCTCGATCTGGATCAGGCCCCGCAGATTGGGCAGGAAGTCATGCCCCGCGCGGAAGCCCAGTCGGCTGGCGTTGCTGGACAGGTTGAAGGCGCTGTAGTCCTCGTCGTTGTCCAGGTAGCTCGCGGCCAGATGGGCCTGACCGTAGACTTCGATATCCGCGGCACTGGCGGCGGCGGGCAGGGCCATGGCGGCGACACAAACGCTGGCAAAGGCTGCTTTTCTCATCATTTTTTGACCTCGGTTAGCCTCGGTTCTGGCACAAACACCCCCCTCCCACGCGGCGTGGACTTCAAAAGGGGGCTTCAGTTGTGGGGCGGCGGCATCGACACCCGGCTAGCCGGGTACCCCACCGAGCCACCACCCCGGTGGGAATCACTCCGCGTTGGGGAAGAACAACTGCTCGCCCCGCAACTCGTAGCTGGCGATGGCCTCCTGGCCGGACTCGGACAGCAGCCACTCGTGCCACTGCCGGGCCTGCTCATGCTTCAGGTGCGGGTGGCGCTCCTCGCTGAGCAGCAGGGTGCCGTACTGGTTGAACAGGGCCTCATCGCCCTCGAAGAGGATCTCCAGATCCTGGCGGTTGTCGAAGGCGATCCAGGTGGCGCGATCGGACATCACGTAGGCATCCATCCCGGCGGCGGTGTTCAGAGTGGGGCCCATGCCGCTGCCCAGCTCCCGGTACCAGCCCCTGGCAGGCTCGACACTTGCCAGCTCCCAGAGGCGCTGCTCTGCCCGGTGGGTGCCGCTGTCGTCGCCCCGTGAGGTGAAGGGGGCCTCGGCGTTGGCGATCCGCTGCATGGCATCGGCGATATCGCCGGCGTTACGGATATCGGCCGGATCGTCCGCCGGGCCGATGATGACGAAATCGTTGTACATCACGTCGCGGCGCTCCGTGGCGTAGCCGTCCTCTACAAAGGCCTCCTCGCCGGCGGTGTCGTGAACCAGCAGGCCGTCGGAATCACCGCGCCGGGCGATGGCGAAGGCCTGCCCGGTGCCCACGGCAACCACCCGGACGTCTATACCGGTCTCATCTTTGAACTTGGGAATGATGTGCTCGAACAGTCCCGACTGTTCCGTGGAGGTGGTCGACGCCACCGTGATGTACTCCGACGCCTTGGCACCACCGGACAGCGCCACTACCACCAGCCCTGCTGCCATCAAACGTTTTATTGTAGACATGCCGCTTCTCCTCGCTTCCGTTTCACTCAGTTTTTTTGGCCTGTAACCGGAGCGCCGGGGCAGTGCCCGATGGCGGTTACCAGACCAGTTCGCCCCGTGTGAAGGCCTGCGCCTCCCGGCTCCGGGGTGTGTCAAAAAACTCTTCGGCCGGCGTTTTTTCCAGAATCCGCCCCCGGCAGACAAAGACCACCTCATCCGCCAGCCGCCGGGCCTGGCCAAGGTCGTGGGTGGTCATGACGATGCGCGTGCCCATGCGGTCGAAGCCGGCCACTGCCTCCTCTACCGCCTTGATGGCGGCCGGGTCCAGGGCGGCGGTGGGTTCATCCAGGAACAGCACCTCCGGGGCCAGGGCCCAGGCCCGGGCCAGGGCCAGCCGCTGCTGCTCGCCACCGGAGAGCACCCGCGCCGGCCGCTGGGCCAGTGACGCCAACCCGAACCGGGTCAGGGCCGCCGTTGCCCGCTCCCGCCGCTTACGCCGCGGATAGCCCTGTACCGCCAGCGCGTAGGTGACGTTGGCCAGTGCCGAGCGCCGGAGCATCACCGGCCGCTGAAAGACCATGGCCTGGCGCCGGCGCCGGTCCTCCGCCCGGTGCCCCCGGGGCCCGCACCAGACGCGCTCACCTTCCGTAGGCGCCAGCAACCCATGACAGATGCGCAGCAGCAGGCTCTTCCCCGCCCCGTTCGGCCCCATGACGATGGTCTTGCCGCGGCCGCCGATCCGCAGATCGATCCCCTGCAGCAGCTGCTGCCCGCGGTGCCGAAAGCCGACCCCCTTCAGCTCCAGCGGCAGCAGGGTCGAATCCCCCGAATCGGGGGCCACCGTGGACGCGCTCTTCGGTTCCGACACCGTCTGCAGCATGCTCAGGCCTCCCGTCGCTTGGCCACTTCACTGACCAGAAAGGCCACGCCGTTGACGATGGCCACCAGGGTCAAAAGGATAATGCCCAGGCCCAGTGCCAGAGCCAGGTTGCCGCGGTTGGTCTCCAATGCGATGGCAGTGGTCATCACCCGGGTCACTCCGTCGATGTTGCCGCCGACGATCAGCACCGCCCCCACTTCGGCACTGGCCCGCCCGAAACCGGCCAGTACCACGGTGATCAGGCTGAAGCGGGCATCCCACAGCAGCGTGGGGATGGCCCTGGCCCTGGAGACCCCCAGGGAACCCAACTGCTCGCCGTACTCCTGCCACAGATCCTCGATGACCTGGCGGGAGAGGGCGGCAATGATGGGCAGCACCAGCACCACCTGGGCGATCACCATCGCCGTGGGGGTAAACAGCAGCCCGAACTGCCCCAGTGGCCCCGCCCGGGAGAGCATCAGATAGACCATGAGCCCCGCCACCACCGGGGGCAGCCCCATGAAAGCGTTGAGCACTACGACAATGAAACCGCGTCCCGGAAACCGCCAAAGCGCCACCACCGCACCCAGAGGCAGGGCGACCACGCTGGCCACCAGCACGGCCGTCAGCGAGACCTGCAGCGACAGGCTGACGATGCCGAGCAGCACCGGGTCCATCCCGATGATCAGTTCGAAGGCGGCCGCGAAGGCGTTTTCTTGCATACCCTATTCTCACCCCCAGGAATATAGGCACATTGTCGCGGTGAAATGACTTGACTGCTGGGCGTGAAGAAATTAGAACAACTTTATGCAACTAAACGACGCCCCCACCCCTCACTACTATCTCACCACCTCCGAAGTAGCCGCCTACCTGCGCCTGAAACCGCGCAAGGTCTACGACCTGGTGAGTCAGGGCCTGATCCCCTGCACCAAGGTGACCGGCAAACTGCTCTTCCCGAGGGAGGTAATTGACCTGTGGATCATGAACCACCTGGAGGGGGATCAGCGCAGCACCCGGGCGGTGCCGCCGATCGTGGCGGGCAGCCAGGATCCCCTGCTGGACTGGGCCCTGCGCGAGTCCGGCGCCGGCCTGGCCACCCTCTGCCAGGGCAGCGGCGACGGTACCCGGCGGCTGCTGGAGGGCGATGCCATGGTGGCGGGGATGCACATCCTGGACCCGGAAAGCGGGGGCTACAACGTGCCCGGCAGGCTGGGGCTGGGCGGAATGCGCGACCTGGTCATCCTGCGCTGGGCAAGGCGGCGGCAGGGCCTTCTGGTGGCGCCCGCAAACCCCCGGGGCATCCAGGGGATCGCCGACCTGGCTCGCCCGGACCTGCGCGTTGCCCACCGGCAGCCGGAGGCCGGCGCGGACACCCTGTTCCGCTGGCTGCTGCAGCGCGAGGGGCTGGACCGCGCCCGACTCAACCTCACCCCCCACCCGGCCCTCACCGAGGACGACCTGGCCCTCTCGGTGCATCAGGGGGAGGCGGATGCCGGCCTGGCGGTGGAAGCCGCCGCCCGCCGCCACGACCTGACGTTCATCCCGCTGCACTGGGAGTGTTTCGATCTGGCCATGCGCCGGCGCAGCTATTTCGAGCCCGCCGTACAGGCCCTGATGCGGTTCGCGGCCAACCCGCGACTACAGGCCCATGCCGAGGAGATGCACGGCTACGACCTCAGCGGCCTGGGCCGGGTGGTGTTCAACGCCTGAACCACCCGTGCCGGGCACGCGACGGGGCATCACCGGGGTCGGGAGACGTGCCGCCAGACCCGCTCGAAGGGCCCCCGCCCCAGGTAACGTTGCCAGAGCAGGGAAAAAACGATCTGAAAGGCCCAGATCGCCACCACCAAGCCCAGGAGCTCGACGTGACTCAGCTGGGAGAATAGCCCGAGCCCGAAACCATAAAAGATGGCGCCACAGATCAGCGACTGGCCCAGGTAGTTGGTCAGCGCCATGCTCCCTACCGCCTGCAGGGCGCGCAGCGTGCGCTGCAAGGCACCGCTTTTCACCAGCATGATCCCGATGGCCAGCCAGGCCAGGCAGATCGCCACACTGCCCCAGTGGTTGAAGATTCGCCCCAGGAACAGCGAATAGGCGAAATCCCAATCCACCGCCTCGTTGAACCAGACCCCGAGCAATACCACCGGTACGCCCATCCCGAGCCCCAGTGCTGCCACCCAGGCATAGGCCCGCATGGACCAGCGCCCGGACAGGAAACCCAACTGCAACAGCGCCATCCCCAGGAACATCATGGCAGTCATTCGCCAGAGCCGGTCCGTGCCGAGCATCCAGACCTGCGCCCCGACCGCGTTGATCAGCCGCTCACCGAAGGCGCTCACCCAGTCGTGGGTCAGCCGGTCCACCTCCGAGGCCACTGCAGAGGCGCTGGGTGTCCAGTAGCGCGCGGCCAGGGAATCCAGGGTGTCGGTGGGCAACAGGAACATCAGCACCGCGCTGATCAGAGCCCAGAGCAGCATGACCGCCGCGAACAGCACCACGCTGGCCAGCAGCCAACGGGCCACGCTCAAATGGCGGAAGTGCATGACAATCAGCCCGCACACCGCGTAGGCCGCAAGGATATCCCCCGGCCACACCAACAGCCCATGGGCCAACCCGAACAGGAACAACCAGTACATCCGCCGCCGGAAGACCGCCTCGAATTCGGCGGCCGGTGCGCGACTGCGCTGCGCCATCAATAACAGTCCGGCCCCGAACAGGATGGTGAGCATGGAGATGAACTTCTCGTCCGCCACCAGGTGACTGATCAGCCAGACAAGCCAGTCCAGGGGCGGGGGATCGCCCAGGGCCTTGGGGTTGGCATATTTGCTGGAAATCAGTCCGAAGGACTGGATATTCATCAGCAGGATGCCCAGCACGGCCACCCCGCGTAGCACATCCAGGGTGGGCAGGCGACTGGCTGCGCCGCTACCAGGGCGGTAAGGGGTTGTCGTGGCGGCAGTGGTCATGGTGGGTTCGCCCGGAGAGTGCAAGCTTGGCAGCGTATACGCACACCCTACCGAAAAAAACCGGGCCCCGCTGCACGGGACCCGGCTCTCGCCATCAGCCTGGGGTGTGGCAATTACCAGCCGTCGTCCTCATCGTCGTCCGGCTCACCCCATTCATCATCGGTCTCTTCCTCGAAGTCCGCCCACTCATCGGCGGTCTCCTGGTCGTCCATGGCGTCGTCGTCGGAGTCGAACGCCCCGGCGTGAGCGCCACCAACGCCCAGCACCATAGCCGCGATGAAGGTCAACAGCATGTAGCGGAGTTTGGACTTCAGAGTCATGAGCTCCTCCTGCGATTTACTTGCGAAGAAAACGTCTTGGCTTCAAAGCCTTTGGCCTTCGCTGAGGCCCTCTCGGCTTCAACCTGGAGATTGCAGGGGGCGTGCCAACTGATGCAAATCCGTAAAATCAATAACTTACGAAGCTGTGCCGCTGATCAGAACCGTGTGCGGGAATGACACATGTGCGGCGGGGTGGGCCCGGCACGGCACACGGAGATTGGGGGCGGGCCTGAAACGCAGGAGGGGCCCGCCGGAATGACGGGCCCCTCCTGTGGGGGAACAGCCGGCTCCGCATCACGGAGCCACTGGTCTCTGTCGCTATACCATGAGGGAGAGCACGGTGCTTCTCAGAACGGGATGTCGTCCTCAAACGCGCCGGCATCATCGCCCATGCTGTCCTGTTGCCGCCCACCACGGTCATCCATGGGCCGGCCGCGCGACTGGCCGCCGCCTCCCGGGCCACCCATGTCGCCAGCGCCGCCACGGCTGTCCAGCATCTGCATGTCGTTGGCCACGATCTCTGTGGTGTAACGGTCCTGGCCGTCCTGACCCTGCCACTTGCGGGTCTGCAACCGCCCCTCGATGTAGACCTTGGAGCCCTTACGCAGGTACTCACCGGCGATCTCGGCGAGCTTGCCGAAGAAGACGATACGGTGCCACTCGGTGCGCTCCTGCTGCTCGCCGGTCTGGCGATCGCGCCAGGAGTCGGTGGTGGCCAGGCGCACATTGGTGACCGCGCTGCCGTTGGCGGTGTAGCGCACTTCCGGGTCCACGCCCAGGTTACCGATGAGGATGACTTTGTTGACGCCTCTTGCCATGACTGCTTGCTCCTGAAGGTGGTGGCCGGCGGGGTGCCGGATGGTTTACGTCCCTGTAGTGCCCGTGGTGACGGCCCCTGGCTTCCTGTTGCTTAAGGCGGGCCGATCCGGCCCCAGGCTGGGGAGACAATCTACCGTTTTTGACCCGGGCGTGAAACCCGGGGGCCCGCCCAACCGCACACCTATTCGGTCATTCAACCCGAGCCCTCAGATGCTTGTGGGTCACCGACCGGCACCGGCGCACGCTGACCGCGCGCCAGCAATGCCCACAGGCTCACCATGATGGCGCACCCCAGCATGACCCCGGCCGCCCCAAAGCCCCCGGCCAACGCCCCGCCGATCAACCCGCCGGCGAAGGCCCCCAGGAACTGCGCCGAGGCGTAGACCCCCATGGCCGCGCCGCGCGCTTCACCGGGGGCAAAGCGGGAGACCAGCGAGGGCATCGCCGCCTCCAGCAGGTTGAAACTGACGAAGTAGAGCCAGAGGGCGAACAGCCAGAACGCCACCGGGGCCTCGGCCAGCAGACCCAGCCCCATCAGGCCCAGGGCCATGGCGGTCGCGGCGGCCGGAATGAGCCGGTGCATGATCCGGCGCCGCTCGGCCAGGATCAGCAGCGGCAGCATCCCCGCCACCGAGGTAATCAGCAGCGGCACCCAGACGCGCCAGTGCTGGGCCGCCTCCAGGCCGAATCGGGCCTGGATGAGCAGCGGCAGGGCCACGAAGATGCCGGTGAGTGCCGCGTGCAGTACGAAGATGCCCACGTTGAGGCGCATCAGGTCCGGGTCGGTAAAACTGCGCCGCAGGCTGCCGGAGACCGCCGACTGGGCCGGTCGCGCCGGCCGGGGCATGCGGGCGACGATGACCAGCCCCACCAGCGAGGCCCCGGCGGTGAGCCAGAAGAGTCCCTGCAGGCCGCCCAGCGCGGTAAGCGGGGGCGCGATCATCAGCGCCAGCAGGAAGGCCAGCCCGACGCTCATGCCGATAACGGCGAAGGCCCGCCCCCGGTGGGTCTCGCGGGTCACGTCCGCAGCCAGGGCCATGACCGCCGCCGCGATCGCGCCGCCGCCCTGCAGGGCCCGACCGATGATCACCCCCCAGATGCCGTCGGCGGTGGCCGCCACCACGCTGCCCACGGCAAATACCACCAGCCCGGCGGCGATCACCGGCTTGCGGCCCCAGCGGTCCGAGACCATGCCCATGGGGATCTGCAGCACCGCTTGGGTGAGGCCGTAGATCCCCAGGGCCAGGCCGATAAGCAGCGGCGTGGCCCCCTCCAGTGCCGGGGCATACAGGGCGAACACCGGCAGGATCAGGAACAGGCCGAACATGCGCAGACCGAACACCCCGGCCAGGCCGGCGGCGGCGCGGCGTTCGGTGGCGTTGAGCGGTGTCTTGGCGGCGGTCGGGTCGGACACGGGCATGCGTTCCATTCACGGCGAACAGGCGCGATATACTAGCAGGTTCGCCACGAATCCCGATGGCGGCCGTTCGACCATCCAATCCGGGAGTGTCATGGATCACATCCGCATCGAGGGGGCCCGCACCCACAACCTGCAGGACATCAACCTGTCCCTGCCCCGCAACCGGCTGGTGGTGATCACCGGCCTGTCCGGCTCGGGCAAGTCGTCGCTCGCCTTCGACACCCTCTACGCCGAGGGCCAGCGCCGCTACGTGGAGTCGCTCTCCGCCTACGCCCGGCAGTTCCTCTCCATGATGGAGAAGCCAGACGTGGACCACATCGAGGGGCTGTCGCCCGCCATCTCCATCGAGCAGAAGTCCACCTCCCACAACCCCCGTTCCACCGTGGGCACGGTCACCGAGATCCACGACTACCTGCGCCTGCTCTACGCCCGGGCCGGCCGCCCCCACTGCCCCGAGCACGACATCGAGCTGAACGCCCAGACCGTCTCGCAGATCGTCGACCAGGTACTCGCGCTGCCGGAGGGGGAGAAGATCATGCTGCTCGCCCCGGTGGTGGACGGCCGCAAGGGCGAACACCGGGACGTGATCGACACCTTGCGCACCCAGGGCTACGTGCGCCTGCGGGTGGACGGCGAGGTGTACGACATCGACAGCGTGCCCGCGCTGGACCCGAAGCGGCGGCACACCATCGAGGCGGTGGTGGACCGCTTCCGGGTAAGGCCCGACCTGGCCACCCGGCTGGCCGACTCGGTGGAGACAGCGCTGGCCCTCTCCGACGGCCTGCTGCGCGCCGCCTGGATGGACGACCCGGCGCGGGAGCCGCTGGTCTTCTCGGCCCGCTACGCCTGCCCGCAATGCGGCTACGCCATCAGCGAGCTGGAGCCGCGCATCTTCTCCTTCAACAACCCGCGCGGGGCCTGCCCCGACTGTGACGGGCTGGGGGTGCGTACCTTCTTTGACCCAGCGCGGGTGGTGATCCACCCCGAACTGCCACTGACCGGCGGCGCCATACGGGGCTGGGACCGGCGCAACGCCTGGTACCACGCCATGATCCAGTCCCTGGCCCGGCACTTCGACTTCGACCCGGAGACCCCCTGGCAGGACCTGCCCGGTGGCATCCGCGACACCCTGCTCTACGGCTCCGGCGACGAGGCGATCGAGTTCCGCTACCCCGGCCCCCGGGGCGAGACCCGCAAGACCCACCCCTTCGAGGGGGTCATCCCCAACATGAGCCGGCGCTACCGGGAGACCGACTCGACGGCGGTGCGCGAGGAGCTGGCGCGCTACCAGGCGGTGCAGACCTGCCCGACCTGCGACGGCACCCGCCTCAACCGCACCGCCCGGCACGTCTTCGTCGGGCCGCTGACCCTGCCGGAGGTGGCCCGCCTGCCGGTGGGCCGCTGCCTGGGCCACTTCGAGGCGCTGAAACTGGAGGGCGCCCGGGGCGAGATCGCTGGCCGCATCCTGCGCGAGATCACCACCCGGCTGAGCTTCCTGGTCAATGTGGGGCTCGACTACCTGAGCCTGGACCGGGCCGCCGACACCCTCTCCGGCGGCGAGGCCCAGCGCATCCGCCTGGCCAGCCAGATCGGCGCCGGGTTGACGGGCGTGATGTATGTGCTCGACGAGCCCTCCATCGGCCTGCACCAGCGGGACAACGAGCGGCTGCTCAACACCCTGGTGCGGCTGCGCGACCTGGGCAACACCGTGATCGTGGTGGAACACGACGAGGACGCCATCCGCGCCGCCGACCACGTGGTGGACATGGGCCCCGGCGCCGGCGTGCACGGTGGCCGGGTGATCGCCGAGGGCACCCCGCAGCAGGTCACCGACCACCCGGACTCGCTCACCGGCGACTACCTGGCCGGGCGGCGCGAGATCCCGGTGCCCGCCGAGCGCCGCCCGGTGCAGGCCGACCGGGTGGCCTGGCTGCGGGGGGCCACCGGGCACAACCTGAAAAACGTGGACGTGGGCATCCCCGCCGGGCTGTTCGTGGCAGTCACCGGGGTGTCCGGCTCCGGCAAGTCCACCCTCATCAATGACACCCTCTACCGTTACGCCGCCCGGGAGCTGAACGGCGCCAGCGCCGCCCCGGCCCCCTGCCGGGGCATGGACCACCTGAAACTGTTCGACAAGGTCATCGAAATCGACCAGGCCCCCATCGGCCGCACCCCCCGCTCCAACCCGGCCACGTATACCGGGCTGTTCACGCCGCTGCGGGAGCTGTTCGCCGGCACCCCGGAGGCCCGCTCCCGGGGCTACGGACCGGGGCGCTTCTCCTTCAACGTGAAAGGCGGGCGCTGCGAGGCCTGCCAGGGGGACGGGGTGATCCGGGTGGAGATGCACTTCCTGCCCGACCTGCACGTGCCCTGTGACGTCTGCAAGGGCCGGCGCTACAACCGGGAGACCCTGGAGATCCGCTACAAGGGGCTGGATATCGCCCGGGTGCTGGAGCTGACCGTGGAGGAGGCGCTGGACCTCTTTGACGCCATCCCCGGCATCCGCCGCCGGCTGCAGACCCTGATGGACGTGGGCCTGGGCTACATCCACCTGGGCCAGAGCGCCACCACCCTCTCCGGCGGCGAGGCCCAGCGGGTGAAACTGGCCCGGGAACTGGCCCGGCGGGACACCGGCAAGACACTCTACATATTGGACGAACCCACCACCGGGCTGCACTTCCACGACATCGCGCAACTGCTGGGGGTGCTTCAGCGTCTGGTAGAGCACGGCAACACGGTGGTGGTCATCGAGCACAACCTGGACGTCATCAAGACGGCCGATCATGTCATCGATCTGGGCCCGGAGGGCGGCGACGGCGGCGGGCGCATCGTGGCCACCGGCACGCCGGAGGCCATCGCCCGGGTAGAAGCCTCGCATACCGGGCGTTTTCTGCGGCCGATGCTCTCAGGTAACTGAACGCGAGGGTTACCACGGGCACCGGGGCATGCCCACCGGGACCCGCCGCTGTTCAATCGCCGTTATTTTTGCGCGCTGCTACAGCGGCCCGCACCAGGGCGCGGAACAGCGCCCGCTGCTCCCGGCGCTGGGGTAGGTACTCGGGGTGCCACTGCACGCCCAGTAGCAGGGCGCCCCGCTGCCCCTCCACCGCCTGCACCACGCCGGCCCGCTCCCAGGCCACGGCGGCCAGGCCATCGCCCAGTTCATTAATGGCCTGGCGGTGCAGGGAGTTGATCCGTGCCTCCGGCCCCAGCCACCGGTACAACCCGGAACCGCGGCTGACTGTCACCCGCTTGTACGGCCAGATGCTGTGCACCTGGGGACTCTCCTCGTAAAAGCTGCTCAGGTCCTGGTGGAGCGAGCCCCCCATGTACACGTTGAGCAACTGCGCGCCGCGGCAGATGCCCAGGACAGGGATGTCCCGGGCGAGGGCATCGGCCAGCAGGCGCCATTCCAGGGCATCACGAGCGTAGTCGCCCCGGGGGCCGGGGCTGATGCTGAGCAGCCAGCGCAGCACGTAGATCACCGGCAGCAACAGCCAGGAGAGCAGGAACCGCCACCAGGCCGTGGGCCCGCGGCGCATCTCCCCGGGCTCCACCCGCTCCTCGCCGTAAAGCCCCGGGTCCACATCCGCCCCACCGCCCAGGATCAGACCGTCCAGGGGGCGGGGCGGCTCAGGACGCCGCGGTGAGACCCGCCAGGGCCGCCCCCCGGCCAGCCGCACCGCCAGGGCGGCCATCAACCAGGCCGCGGCGCCACCCCGGTCGGGGCCGGTGACCCCGATCAGCGGCCGCTGCGGGCGAGGCATCGGTCCACGTGCTGGATCCAGCGCTGATCGGTGAGGCTGAAACCCCGGGCAAGCCAGTCGCTGATCAGTTGCTCCAGCAGCGACCCGTTTCCGGCCAGGCGCTCCACCATCAGCCAGTCGACCCAGGGGCGGGCGATGCGCCAGTCGGGGTCGTCCACCAGGCAGTTGGGCAGCCGGTAGTGCCAGGTTGGCCGCGCCTGGGTCAACGGGTCATCCGGCAAGGCCCTGCGGACCTGGTCCCGGTCCAGGTGGGTGAGCAGGGGCAGCAGGTCCAGGCTGCGGTTGCGGGTGGTGTTCCAGGCGAGGAAGTCCCGGATGAACGCATGCTGGTCCGGCCGATAACCCGGCCGCAGCACCTGGCGCACGTACTCGGCCGGGAAGTCCTGTATGAAGGGGGTGAGGCGACGCACGGCATCGGTGTCATCGCGCCACTTCAGCCAGGGCAGCAGCAGCAGATAGGCCTGCAGGGTGCTGCGGAGGGTATCCACCTCCAGGTCGGGCAGTTCGGGGTTGAGGTGCAGGCCGAAGGCGTACATGAGGCCGGCCCGGGTCCCCTGGGCGAGCCGTCGGCGCAGGGCTTCGCGCAGCGATTCGATCTGCCCGGCCTCGGTGACGGGCACCGGCGGGGTAACCACCTCTACCGGCACCACGGTGCTCGCCAACCGCAAGACCTGCTCGTCCAGGTTGTCCAGGGTCTCGGGCTCGAGGTTGAAACCCATCTGGGTGAGCAGGCTCCGGTAGCTGCGCTCCTTGAGCACCCGGGCGTCCACTTCTACCTTGAACTCGCCCCAGGCGGTATCGCAGACCCGGTTTACGAAGCGGCTCTCCCTCCGGACCTCGCCGCCGAACACCTCCTGGATCGCATCCGCGGCGCCGTCCGGCGAAAGCCCGGCAAACTCCAGTTCGAAGCCGACCAGGCGCGACTGACCGTCAGCCCGGCAGGCGCGCTCCGGCAAGGGGAAACCCGGATCCATGGGGCTTGGCGCCTGTGGGTCAGACACTGCGTTGGCTCCTGCTGGCTGCGGGGCGGACGGCGGACCAGAGACCTGGCGGGCGACCCCTATATTAGTCATACTCTCGCAGGACTTGTCTAGGAAGCGGGCGGGCATTATGATACCGCCCTTTCGAGTTCAGCCATTTCCGGGACAATAGCGCCCGGTCCCGCGAATCAGGTGGCAACCATGAAGCAAGGCATTCATCCCAAATACCGTGAGGTTGTGTTTCAGGACATCTCCTCCGATTTTGCATTCCTGACCCGCTCCACGGTCCGTACCAACGAGACCATCCAGTGGGAGGACGGCAAGGAGTACCCGCTGTTCAAGGTAGAGGTCTCCAGCAAGAGCCACCCCTTCTACACCGGCAAGCAGCGTGCGCTGAGCTCCGGTGGCCGGGTGGATCAGTTCCAGAAGAAGTTCGGCATCAGCACCGGCAACTGAGGGGCGAGGGCGTTTCTACCCCTCTCCCCTGAAAAGCGCCTGCACCCCGGGCGCTTTTTTGTATCTCACTGCAAAACGGCGAGATACGTATTATAACAAGCGGTTAACCACCGCAAATAAATCACCGGGGTCCTCTGCAGGAACGCCAGCACCCTGGCCACCTGTCAGTAGCAGGCCAGCGCCTGCCCCCCGGAGTCGCCCGACACCACGCACCATGGAGGCGGGCGAGGGGCCCATCCGCGTCGGGGTATGGGCCCCAGAGGAACGGATTGCTGATGACACGGGCGTTATCTCAACGCCCTTTCAGTAACTCCCGGACCGTGACCGGTAGACATACGCCGGTGCCCTGAGGGGGGCATCGCGACGCGCCCGCGGGCGCCGGCCGGCATCACGGTATTTCGAGAGCTGTCTAGGAGAGCGTTCCATGTCCGAGAAGACCGTCACCCTGACCGACAACAGCACCGGCAAGTCCGTGGAGCTGCCGGTCTACCAAGGCACCCATGGCCCCGAAGTCGTCGACATTAAAAGTGTCTTCGGCGAATTGGGCTACTTCACCTACGATGCAGGCTTCACCTCCACCGCAAGCTGCAAGAGCCGTGTCACCTACATCGATGGTGATAACGGCGTGCTGCTCTACCGCGGCTACCCCATCGAGCAGCTGGCCGAGAAAAGCTCTTTCCTGGAGGTTTCCTACCTGCTGCTGCACGGGGAACTGCCGAACAAGGCCGAACTGGACCAGTTCGTCAGCTCGGTGACCAACCACACCATGCTCAATGAGAGCCTGAAGGACTTCTTCGACGGCTTTCACTACAACGCCCACCCCATGGCGATGCTCACCGGCGTGGTCGGGTCACTGTCCGCCTTCTACCACGGCGAGCTGGACATCAACGACCCGAACAACCGCGAACTCACCGCGCACCGGGTCATCGCCAAGATGCCGACCATCGCGGCCGCGGCCTACAAGCACCTGGTGGGCGAGCCCTTCGTCTACCCGCGGAACGACCTGTCCTACTCGGGCAACCTGCTGAACATGCTGTTCTCCCGCCCCACCGAGAAGTACGAGGTGAACCCGGTGGCGGAGCGGGCGCTGGACCAGCTGTTGATCCTGCACGCCGATCACGAGCAGAACGCCTCCACCTCCACGGTGCGCCTGGCGGGCTCCACCGGCACCAACCCCTTCGCCGCCATCGCCGCCGGCTGTGCCGCGCTGTGGGGACCGGCCCACGGGGGTGCCAACGAGGCGGTGCTGAACATGCTCAACGAGATCGGCGACGTTTCCAACGTGCCGAAATTCATTGAAAAGGCGAAGGACAAGAACGACCCCTTCCGCCTGATGGGCTTTGGCCACCGGGTCTACAAGAACTTCGATCCGCGCGCCACCATCATCCGCAAGACCTGCCACGAGGTACTGGAGGAGCTGGGCGTGGGCAAGGACCCGCAGCTGGAGCTGGCCATGGAGCTGGAGGATATCGCCCTGCAGGACGACTACTTCGTGGAGCGCAAGCTCTACCCGAACGTCGACTTCTACTCCGGCATCATCTACCGGGCCCTGGGCATCCCCACCGAGTTCTTCACGGTGCTGTTCGCCCTCGGGCGCACCCCGGGCTGGCTGGCGCAGTGGATGGAGATGGTCAACGACCCCGAGCAGCGCATCGGGCGTCCGCGCCAGCTCTACACCGGTGCCGCCAAGCGCGACTATACGCCGGTGGACCAGCGCGGCTGATCGTCACCCGATCAGGCCTTAAAAAACCCCGGACGGCCAATGGCCGCCCGGGGTTTTCTTTGTCCGGCAGGGGCTGCCACAACCCCCGGTGACCGGTCAGGGCGGAAACGCCTCCGCCGCCCCCGCCTCATCGGCGGCCAGCAGGGCTTCCACCTCGGCCACCGCGGCCCGCGCCATCGGCCGACCATCCACCTGACTCCGCGGCGCCTCGCGTAGCCCCTTGGGGCTAAAGACGGTCAGGTCCACCACATGCTCGCCGGCCACGAAACGGATCACCGGCAGGGCCTCCCACTGGTCCCGACCGAAGCGCAGCCGACGCTCGCTCGTCTCGTGAGGAACACCCCGCTCCATCAGGAAGAGCGTGATCTCCTCCGGGGTCTCGGCAAAGACGTGCAGATGCACATCACAGCCCTGATCCGCCGTGCCGCTCAGCACCGGGCCCACCAGGCGGGGTCGAAAGGGCTCGAAGAACCCCATGGCCTGCACCGCCGCCTCGCGCAGCGACCGCAGCCAGGCCCCCTGCTCCTCGCCGAGGAACAGCCGCTGGTATTCCACCAGCGCCGACTGTACCTCGCGGTTGCTGGGCAGGTTGCGGGTGTCCGGGGCACCCAGGCGTTCGGCGGCCTTGCGCTTGGCCTGGAAGTGGTCACGAACCCCCTCCTCGGCCATGATGCGGGCGGCCTCCTGGATGAGTCGCTCGCGCATGCGCTGGTCCTTGGTGTTGGATCGCTTGGCCATGACCACCTCCCGGGCTGACGCCCTGGCTAGAAGATATCCTGCTCCCGGCTGCCCGAGCCACTGCCGCCAGAGCCCCGCGGCGCCACATCGGGCAGATTGTCCTCGCGGAAGATCTCGAACATGCCACCCTCACCGGCCCGTACACGGCGCCCGTCCTCCGGGTCGATCCGCACGGTTACCAGCCCATCGGGCTGCCGCAGTGGCGCATCGGGCACCCCGTTGAGGGCCTGCTCCATGAAGTCGGTCCAGATGGGCAGCGCCGTGGATGCGCCGGTCTCCCGGGGGCCCAACTGGTCATTGTTGTCAAAGCCCACCCAGGCACTCGCCACTACCCGGTTGTTATAGCCGACAAACCAGGCATCCCGGCCGTCGTTCGTGGTGCCCGTCTTGCCCGCCAGGTCGTTCCGCCCCAGACGCTGCGCGGCCCGACCTGTGCCCCGCTGAATCACGTCCTGCATGATGCTGGTCATCAGGTAGGCATCGGTGGCCGGCAGGACCGAGTCCGCCACCGGTTGCAGCGCCACGCTACCAGCCTCCTCCTGCAGGTCGGCCTGCACCTGCATCCGGCTGCAGTCGACGCAGGCAACGGGCGGCCGAGCCTGGAAGTGGACCTCGCCCTGAGCGCTCTCGATCCGATCGATGAAGTGGGGCATCACCCGGAAGCCTCCGTTGGCAAACAGGGCGTATCCCTGGGTCATGGCCAACGGCGTCATCTCCCCGCTGCCGAGGGCCAGCGAGAGGCCGTTGGGCATGACACTGGTGTCGAGCCCGATCCGGGCCAGGTAATCCAGCGTTTCATCGATGCCCACGTTGCGGAGCAGGCGGATCGAGGCCAGGTTACGCGAGTGCACCAGGGCCTCGCGGAAGCGGGTGGGTCCGTAGACCCGCCCGCTGTAGTTGGTCGGCCGCCAACTCGTCTCCAGGGATTCGTCATGCATGACGATCGGCGTGTCACTGAGCATGCTCGCCGGCGTGTAGCCCTGCTCCAGTGCAGCGGCGTAAATGAAGGGCTTGAACGCCGAGCCGGGCTGACGGCGCGATTGCACCGCGCGGTTGAAAGAACTGCGGAAGAAGTCGAAACCACCCGCCAACGCCAGTACCGCACCATTCTCCGGGTCCAGCGCCACCACTGAGCCCTCCACCGCCGGGATGGCAGCCAGCCTCGGAACATCCGGCGCGCGGTCCACCCGGATAATGTCACCGACCGAGACGACATCGGAAACGTTTTCGGGCGCTGGCCCCCGCGTGGTACGGCTGAGGTAGGGGCGCGCCCAGGCCATGCCCTCGAAGGGGAGCTCCAGCTCACCGTGGCGACGCACCCAGACCCGGGCCAACTCCGCCTCGTCATCCACTGAGAGCACCAGCGCGGCCTCGAGCCCCCCGTACCGCGGATGGTCCGCCAGCAGGGCTTCACGCTCACTCTCGTCCTCGTCACCGGTCAGCTCCACTTGCCGCTCGGGACCGCGATACCCTCGGCGATGGTCGTAGGCGCGCAGCCCGTCCCGCAACGCCCGGTCGGCGGCAGCCTGCATCCGCCCATCCACGGTGGTACGCACCACGTAACCGCCGGTGTAGGCCTCCTCCTCCCCGTACTGGGCCACCATGGTCTGACGCACCATCTCGGCCACGTAGGGGGCAGACACCTCCACGGGCGCGGCGTGGACCTCGGCGGTGATCGGCGCATCCACGGCCTCGGCGTGCTCCTCCGGGGTGATATAGCCCTCGGCCAGCATCCGACCCAGCACGTAGGCGCGGCGGATCTTTGCCCGCGGGGGGTTCGCAATGGGGTTGTAGGCCGACGGGGCCTTCGGCAGACCGGCAATCATGGCAGTCTGCGCGAGGTCCAGCTCATCCACCGACTTGCCGTAGTAGATGCGCGCGGCCGCCCCCACGCCGTACGACCGTTGGCCCAGGTAAATCTTGTTCAGGTAAAGCTCAAGGATCTCCTCTTTGGAAAGGGTGCGCTCTATCTTGAGTGCGAGCAGGATCTCCTGTGCCTTGCGCTGGAAAGTCTGGTCCCGGGTCAGGAAGAAGTTCCGCGCCAACTGCATGGTAATGGTGCTGCCCCCGGGCCCCTTCTCACCGGTAAGCAGCAGGTGGCGCACGGCCCGGGCGATGCCTTGATAGTCGACACCCGGGTGGTCGAAAAAGCGGTCATCCTCTGCAGCGAGAAAGGCCTGCACCAACTGCGGCGGCAGGTCCTCGGACTGCAGCGGGATCCGCCGCTGCTCACCGTACTCCGCTATCAGGCCACCCTCCCGGCTGACCACGCGCAGCGGAACCTGGAGACGGACATCGCGCAAGGTCTCCACCGATGGCAATCCCGGTGCAAGCATTGCGTAAGCCACCGCAGCGGCGATCAGCCCGACCAGGCCGAGGGAGACCACGCTGGCGAGCACCCAGAGAGAGAGACGAGAGAGTAGCCGCATAGGATCGTAAGGCGCGCTTGGAGTAGAGCCGGAGGATAGAGTATATCAGGACAACCGCCATAAACCTTCGGTTCCGCTACGTGAAAGAATTCCTTGCATTGCTCTATAGTTGCGGCGAGTATTGATACAAAGACTCGAGAGAGTGAAATACTTGGGGCAATAATAGGGACTTTGCTGTGCAGATTTTCAGGAAGAAGCGGCCGTCGTTGCTGGGCATCGACATCAGCACCACGGCCGTAAAACTGCTCGAATTCAGCGAGCAGCGGGGCGGGGGGCTTCAGGTAGAGAGTTACGCCGTCGAACCGCTGCCCGCCAACGCCGTGGTGGAGAAGAACGTCGTCGAGGTGGACGCCGTCTCCGACAGCATCAACGCGGCCTACCAGAAGTCCGGCAGTCGCACCAAGGGCGTTGCCCTGGCGGTGCCCTCCTCGGCGGCGATCAGCAAGGTGATCAACCTGGCGGCCGATCTGAACGACGAGGAAATGGAGGCGCAGATCCGCGCCCAGGCTGATCAGTACGTGCCCTACCCCCTCGATGAGGTCAATCTCGACTTCCAGCGCTTGGGCCCGGCACCCGGCCGGTCCGACGAAGTCCAGGTGCTGCTGGTTGCCTGCCGCAGTGACAACATCGAATCCCGGGTGGACGCCCTCGACGCCGCGGGCCTCACCGCCGAGGTGATGGACGTGGAGAGTTACGCGGTGGAGAACGCTTTCCACCTGATGTCCCGGGCGCTACCGGACAATGGCGATGGCAAAACGGTCGCCGTGGTGGATATCGGGGCCACCATGACCGCGCTGACCGTCATGGCCGACGACCGTATTGTCTACACCCGCGAACAGCTCTTCGGCGGCCGGCAACTCACCGAGGAGATCATGCGCCGCTACGACATGACCTTCGAGCAGGCGGGCAAGGCCAAGCGCCTGGGCGGGCTTCCCGACACCTACGAGCAGGAGGTGCTGGAGCCGTTCAAGGAGGCCATGGCCCAGCAGGTCTCGCGGGCGCTGCAGTTCTTCTTCGGTTCCGGCCAGACGAGCACTGTCGATTACGTGCTCTTCGCCGGCGGTTGTGCCACCATCCCCGGCGCCGCGCAGGTGGTGGCGGAACACACCGGTACGCCCACGGTGGTCGCCAACCCCTTCACGGGCATGACCGTGAACCGGCGCATTAACCCGAAGGTCCTGGCCGCCGACGCCCCGGCCATGATGATTGCCAGCGGACTGGCCATGAGGAGCTTTGACTGATGACCCGAATCAACCTCCTCCCCTGGCGGGAAGCCGAGCGCGAACAGCGCAAGAAGAGCTTTTTCATCCAACTCGGCGCGGCCGTTCTGGCCGCCGCGCTGGTCTGGTACGGGGCATCCTGGTACATGGACGGGCTGATCTCCCACCAGGAGGCCCGCAACGACCGAATACAGCAGGCCTCCCGAGAACTCGACAGCAAGATCGCCGAGATCGAGGACCTGGAACAGGAGCTGGAGCGGTTGCTCAGCCGCGCCGAGGTCATCCAGGACCTCCAGGATGGCCGGACCTCCGTGGTACAGCTGATGGAGGAGATGGTCTCCATCCTCCACGATGGCATCTACCTCACCCGGATACAGGAGCAGAATGGACGAGTCTCCATCCAGGGGCGCTCCCGCTCGCCGCAGGAGGTCTCCGTCTTCCTGCAGAATATCGACAACTCCAGCCTGCTGGGCGACCCGGATCTCGACTCCTTCGAGGCCGGCGGCCCGGATGGAGACGGCCAGCCGCGTTACTACAACTTCGCGGCTCGCACGTCCCAGCAGGCTAATCGCTGAGCGCTCAGGGAGGACGCCCAATGAAGCTTGACGAACTCCGTGACCTGGACCCGAATAACCCCGGCGCCTGGCCGGGCGGGGTACGGGCAGCGGCCATTGCCCTGGTCTTCGTACTGGCAGTGGCCGGGGGCTGGCACTTTGGCTGGTCCGGAAAAATGGCTGAGCTGGAGCGGGCCGAGGCACGCGAACCGGAACTGCTCAGCCAGTTGGAGCTCAAGAAACACCGCGCCGCCAACCTGGACGCGTATCGGCAGCAGAAAGAGCAGATCGAAACCGAGCTGGTGGAGATGCTGGGCCGCCTGCCCAGTGACGTGGCGCAACCGAGCCTCGTTGAGGACATCTCACTGCAGGCGTCGGAGGCGGGGCTCGAGATCTCCTCGTACAACACCCGCAGCCCCAGCGAGCGAGAATTCTACGCGGAACTGCCCGTCGACATGCGGGTGATCGGCACCTACCAGCAGATCGGCGAGTTCGTCAGCGGCGTGGCCAACATGGACCGGATTGTCACCCTGCACAACCTGACCATCGAACCGCGGGACGGGGGCAGCCAGCTGGCCATGAACATGACCGCCAGGACCTACTGGTACCTGGAGCCGGAGGACTAGGCATGCAGAGAAGGAACTGGCATCAGAGCCCCACGCTACGACTGAGCTGGCCCACCCTGGCACTCACCGCGTTTTTTGTCGCCGGCTGCAGCCAGGACATGACCGACCTGGAGCGCAAGATCGCCGAGCCTGTTGAAGAGCAGGAGATCGATCCGATCCCGACATTCGACGAGCCGGATACCGTGCGCTTCCCCCAGGTTCTGCCCCGCGATCCATTCCGTCCGCTGGGCTTCGGCCCCGAGCGTGACGAGGAACAGGAAATGGAACCGGCCAAGATCGACCCGGACCGACCGCGAGAGCCGCTGGAACAGTTCCAGCGGGACAGCCTCCGCTTCGTCGGGACGCTCGGTCGGGGCGATAAGCGCCACGCCATGATCCAGGACCCGGAACAGCAGGTTCATCTGGTAACGACCGGCAACTATCTGGGGCGCGCATCGGGGCGTATCGTCGAGATTTCGCCCGAACGCATCGTGCTCGCAGAGAAGGTCAGAGATCGCCACGGGGACATCGTTGAACGTCCGGCCGAGATCAACCTGCAGTCCGCCGACTGACGCAGCAGCCCGGGATTTCAGAGGGAGAAAAGAAGATGTTTGGCAAAGCCATTTCAGGACGAAGCGGCACCGCGGTGGCCCGATCCCGCGGCCTGGCCGTCAAGGCATTGGCGGCTGCATTGCTGGCGTGGGCGTTCCTGCCAACCACCGGCTGGGCCGATACGCTCAGTTTGACAGACATGGAATACACCACTGCGCCGGGTAACCGGGTCAAGCTGATTCTTACCCTGGACGGCGAACCCGCCGAGCCGGGCAGCTTTACCATCAGCGACCCCGCCCGCCTGGTCGTGGACCTGCGCGACACCCGGAACCGCCTCTCGGATCGCCGGATGGAGGTGGACACCGGCAACGTGCGCCGGGTGACCACCACCGAGTCGGGTGACCGCACCCGCGTGGCGGTACAACTGAGCCGCCAGGTAGATCACGACGTCCGCGTGGAGGGTAACCAGATCTTCATCGCCCTGGAGGGCGGCGTAAGCGACGCGGCCCGGATTGGTCGCGATCAAGATCCCCGCGAACGCACCGCGACCAGCCGGATAGATGACATCGATTTCCGGCGCACCGAGGATGAGGGCGGGCGCATCGTCGTGTCCCTGAGTGACGGCCGCGTGCCCGTTAACATGGACGAGCGCTCTGACCGGGTAGTGCTGGAGTTCCCGGGCACCGAGGTACCGGAAGAGTTGCTCCGCCGCCTGGACGTGACCGACTTCGCCACCCCCGTAAACCAGATCGAGACGCGGCAGCGCGAGGACCGGGTGCGCATGACGATCACCGCCACCGGGCCATTCCGCACTGCCGGCTTCCAGACCGGCAACAGCTTCACCCTGGACATTGACCCGCGCGTGGAAGAGGACGAACTGGAGGACGAACCCACGTACACGGGGGATCCGATCAACCTGGACTTTCAGGACGTGGAGGTACGGCGAGTCCTGCAGATTCTGGCGGACTTTGACGACAAGAACGCGGTCATCAGCGACAGCGTGGACGGCCGCATCACCCTGCGGCTGGTCGAAGTCCCGTGGGATCAGGCCATGGAGATCATCCTGGAATCCCGAGGGCTCGATGTGCGCGAAAGAGGCAATGTGCTCACTTTCGCCCCCACAGAGGAACTTGCCTCCCGAGACCGGGCGCGTGCGGAGGCCCAGAGGTCGGTCGAGGAGGTCACGCCGCTCACCTCCGAGTTCATTCAGGTCAATTACGCGAAGGCATCGGACATCGCCGCCATGCTTCGCAGCGATGCCACCAGCCTACTGTCCGAGCGCGGCCAGGTCAGCGTGGATGAGCGAACCAACCTGCTGATCGTGCAGGACATGGAGCGCAATATCGATGATATCCGTCGATTGGTTGAGCGGCTGGATATCCCGGTGCAGCAGGTGCTCATCGAATCGCGAATCGTGATCGCCGACGATGACTTCGCAAAGGACTTGGGCGTGCGCTTCGGAGCCAGCGCCCGATCGGGTAGCGATGGCGTCGATCGGGACAGCGGCACCGGCATTCAGGCTGGAGGAAGCGCCGACACGGATGCAGGGCTCGATGACTTCATGGTGGATATGCCCGCCACCGGAGCGACCGGCTCCGTAGGCCTGGCTATCGGCCGCGTAGGGAGCCGTCTGCTGCAACTGGAACTCTCCGCGATGGAATCCGAAGGTCGGGGTGAGATCATCTCCAGCCCGCGGGTCATCACCGCGAATCAGCGTGAGGCCAACATTCGCACGGGTGAGGAGATCCCCTACCAGACCGTTTCCGATGCCGGCACCGAGACCGAGTTCAAGGAGGCAGTACTGGGCTTGACGGTGACCCCTCAGATCACCCCTGACGAGCGGGTCGTACTCGACCTCGACGTCAGCCAGGACTCCCGAGGCGAGAACACCCCGGATGGCCCTGCGATCAACACCCAATCCGTCACAACGCAGGTACTCGTGGACAACGGGGAAACCGTCGTGCTGGGGGGCGTCTATGAGCGCTTTTCCCGGGACCAGGTCCGCCGGGTTCCCTTTTTCGGCAACCTGCCCGGTGTCGGCTGGATGTTCCGGAACCGAGAAACCCAGGACGAACACTCGGAGCTGCTGATCTTCGTCACCCCGCGGATCCTGGACGAGTCGCTGAACGCCCGGAACGCCGGGCAATAGGCCGACCCGCTCGGACCCGTTATTCAGCCAGGGGCCGGCACCGCCGGCCCCTGGCTTTTCTGGTATCGTGTCCCCCTGAAACAGGGAGCTCGCGAGTACCATGAACCATCCGCCCCGCATCTACCTCATTGGTCCCATGGGAGCCGGCAAGAGCACGGTCGGACGCCGGCTGGCGGACGCGCTCGGCCTGCCCTTTGAGGACAGCGACAGCTACATCGTCGCTCGCACCGGCGTGGACATTCCCACTATCTTCGAGATCGAGGGCGAAGCGGGCTTCCGCAAGCGAGAGCATGACGCCATCCGCGCCCTCACCGGGCGAGAGGAGTTGGTGCTGGCCACCGGGGGCGGCGCGGTGACCACCCCCGCCAACCGCGACCTGCTCGGTGCCCGCGGCATCGTCGTTTACCTTTACACCCCCGTAGAGACCCAACTCGCCCGCACCGGCAAGGACCGCAACCGCCCGCTGCTGCAGACAGACGACCCGCGCGCCCGGCTGGAAGCCTTGATGGGCGAGCGCGACCCCCTCTACCGCCAGATCGCCGACATCGTCGTGGACACCCGAGGCGGCACCGTCAGGTCGGTAGCCCGCCAGATCCTCAAGGCGCTGGAGACGCCCGCGGGCCAGGAGCTACAACCATGAGCGATACCACTACCCTGCACGTAGACCTGGGCAGTCGCAGCTACCCCATTCATATCGGCACCGGGCTGCTGGACAAGTCCCCGCTTTTCACCGACCACCTGCCCGCGCGGCGGGTGCTGGTGGTCACCAACGAGACCGTGGCCCCCCACTACCTGGACCGCGTCCTGGACAGTCTGGGCGACCGCGAGGCCCACAGCGTCGTGCTGCCGGATGGCGAGCGCTTCAAGAGCCTGGAGACGGCCATGCGGGTCTATGACAGCCTCATCGAGCACCGCTTCGACCGCGGCTCCGCCATCGTGGCACTGGGCGGCGGCGTGATCGGCGACCTGGCCGGGTTCGTGGCGGCCACCTGGCAGCGCGGCGTTCGCTACCTGCAGGTGCCCACCACCCTGCTGGCGCAGGTGGACTCCTCGGTGGGCGGCAAGACCGCGGTGAACCACCCCGGCGGCAAGAACATGATCGGGGCCTTCCATCAGCCCCGCTGCGTGGTCGCCGACATGGACACCCTGGACACCCTCCCCGACCGGGAGCTGCGGGCCGGCCTGGCCGAGGTCATCAAGTACGGGCTGATCCGCGATGCCGGCTTCCTCGACTGGCTGGAGGCAAATATGGCGGCCCTGCTGGCCCGGGACAAACCCGCCCTGGCCGAGGCCGTGCAACGCTCCTGCCGGCACAAGGCCGCCGTGGTGGCCGAGGATGAACTGGAGGCCGGCCAACGCGCCCTGCTTAACCTGGGCCACACCTTCGGCCACGCCATCGAGACCCACACCGGCTATGGGGCGTGGCTGCACGGCGAGGCGGTGGCCGCGGGCATGGTCATGGCCGGCTGGATGTCCATGCACCAGGGCTGGCTCAGCGAGGCCGATTTCCAACGCCTGGAGCGGCTGCTTTCCGCCGCCGGGCTCCCGGTAGCACCACCGGAGATGACCGGGCAACGCTTCCGCGAGCTGATGGCGGTGGATAAAAAGGTGCAGGACGGTCGCCTGCGCCTGGTGCTGCTGCGCGCCCTGGGCGACGCCGTGGTCACCGACGCCTTTGATCCGGCCGCACTCCAGGCCACCCTCGCCCACTACTGCGCCCACGCAGACTGAATCCGGCCTTTCGCGGGTGCCGACCTCCCTGGCACCCGCGCCCCCTCCCTGCCCCGTAAAAATTCGCCGAACCCCGGTTTGAACTGCTTGGCAAATCCATTGCATCGCGATATATTGGCCGACCGTTTTTTGAAAGGCACTCGATGATGCGCTGCAACAACGAGCCCTACTTCTAAAAACACCCCCTCAAGGCGCGGCCGGAATACCGGCGCAGCCGCCGCCTATACTGCAGACACGGCAGTACTCACGGCATCCCTAGCCCATACACCGCACCAGAGGTCTCCCGTGAAAGACGAGAACCTGAGCGCACCGACGACCCTCTACCGTCCGGAATTCGAGAAAGACAACTGCGGCTTCGGCCTGATCGCGCACATGGACGGCAAACCCAGCCACTGGCTGGTGGACACCGCCATCAAGGCACTGGCCCGCCTGACCCACCGGGGCGCCATCGCCGCCGACGGCAAGAGCGGTGATGGCTGCGGCCTGCTCATCACCAAACCGGACAGCTTCCTGCGCGCCGTCGCCCAGGAGGCAGGCATCCGGTTGAACGAGCAGTACGCCGTGGGCTGCGTATTCCTCAGCCGCGACGACGACGCCGCCAAGCGCGCCCGCGAGGCGATGGAAGCCGCCCTGCAGGCGCAGGGCTTGGCGCCGGCGGGCTGGCGCGAGGTCCCGGTGGACACCGAGGCCTGCGGCGAAGAGGCACTGGCCTCCCTGCCGCGTATTGAGCAGGTGTTCGTCAACGCCCGCACTGAGATGGACGAACAGGCGCTGGAGCGGCAACTGTTCATTGCTCGCCGCCAGGCCGAGAAAGCCCTGGCCGACGAACCGGACTTCTACGTCCCCAGCCTCTCGGCCCGGGTGCTCTCCTACAAGGGGCTGGTGCTCCCGGAGAACCTCCCGGCCTTCTACCGCGACCTGCAGGACGAGCGCCTGGCCAGCTCCATGGCCGTGTTCCACCAGCGCTTCTCGACCAATACTCTGCCCCAGTGGCGCCTGGCCCAGCCCTTCCGCTACCTGGCCCACAACGGCGAGATCAACACCATCCAGGGCAACCGCAACTGGGCCAACGCCCGCTCCCACGTCTTCGAGACGGACCTGCTGGACATGGCCACGGTACGCCCGCTGGTCAATACCGACGGCTCCGACTCCTCCAGCCTGGACAACATGCTGGACGTGATGCTCAACGGCGGCATGGACATCTTCCGCGCCATGCGCCTGCTGGTGCCGCCGGCCTGGCAGAACGTGGACAGCATGGACCCGGACCTGCGCGCCTTCTACGAGTACAACTCCATGCACTTCGAGCCCTGGGACGGGCCCGCCGGCATTGTGCTCACCGACGGCCGCCACGCGGCCTGCGTGCTGGACCGCAACGGCCTGCGCCCGGCCCGCTGGGTGATCACCGACGACCGCCATATCACCCTGGCCTCCGAGGTGGGCGTGTGGGATTACGCCCCCGAGCAGGTCGTGGCCAAGGGCCGACTGAAGCCCGGCGAAATGCTGGCCGCCGACACCGAGACCGGGGACCTGCTGGAGCCGGCTGACATCGACCAGCGGGTAAAGAGCAGCCAGCCTTACAAGCAGTGGCTGAAAAAGCACATGCGGGAGCTGGGCTCCAACCTGCCCAATGGCACCGCACCCCGGCGCCCGTCCCTCGATGACCGCGAGCTGGGTATTTACCAGAAGCTGTTCAACGTCAACTTCGAGGAGCGCGACCACATCCTCAAGGCGCTGGCGGAGAACGGCCAGGAGGCCGTGGGCTCCATGGGCGATGACACGCCGCTTCCGGTGCTCTCGCGCAAGGTCCGCTCGCCCTACGACTATTTCCGCCAGCAATTCGCGCAGGTCACCAACCCGGCCATCGACCCGCTGCGCGAGCGCATTGTCATGTCGCTGGAGACCTGCATCGGGCGGGAGTGCAACCTCTTCCACGAGCAAGAGGACTACGCCAAGCGACTGACCATGGACTCGCCGGTGCTCTCCGACGAAAAGTTCAGCGCGCTGCTGGCCGAGGGGGACACAGACCCCGACTACCGCCACGTGCGGATCGACCTCAACTACGACGCGGAGCAGGGCCTGGAGGCAGCGATCCGGGCGGTGTGTGACCAGGCCGAGCAGGCGGTACGCGACGGCACGGTGCTGGTCGTGCTCTCCGACCGCCAGGTGGCGAAGGGGCGCTTGCCCATCCACGCGGCACTGGCCACCGGCGCTGTCCACCACCGGCTGGTCAGCCAGGGGCTGCGCTGCGACGCCAACATCGTGGTGGAGACGGGTACCGCCCGCGACCCGCACCATTTCGCCGTGCTGATCGGCTACGGCGCGACCGTGGTGTACCCCTACCTGGCCTATGACTGCGTGGCCCAGATGGCGCGCAGCCGCCGGATCAACAACCAGAACCTGGCCGAGCTGCTGCGCAACTTCCGCAAGGGCATCAACAAGGGCCTGTACAAGATCTGCTCGAAGATGGGCATATCCACCATCGCCTCCTATCGCGGTGCGCAGCTGTTCGAGGCGGTGGGCCTGCACCAGGACGTGGTGGACCTGTGCTTCACCGGCACCACCTGCCGCATCCAGGGCACCCACTTCGAGGACCTGGAGGCGGACCAACAGGCACTGGCCGCCAAGGCCTGGCGCCCCTCGCAGCCCATCGACCAGGGCGGGCTGCTCAAGTACATCCATGGCGGGGAGTACCACGCCTACAACCCGGACATCGTCGCCTGGCTGCAGCGCGCGGTGGAGTCGGGCCGTTACGAGGATTACCAGCACTACGCCCAGCTGGTAAACGACCGACCGGCCGCCGTGCTGCGCGACCTGTTCAAGGTCAAGGAGGCTGCCAAGCCGCTGCCGCTGGACGCCGTGGAGCCCGAAGAGGCCATCCTGCCGCGCTTCGACTCCGCCGGCATGTCCCTGGGCGCGCTGTCACCGGAGGCCCACGAGTCGCTGGCCATGGCCATGAACCGGCTGGGCGGGCGCTCCAACTCGGGCGAGGGGGGCGAGGACGAAGAACGTTACGGCACCGACCGGGTGTCCAAGATCAAGCAGATCGCCTCCGGCCGCTTCGGCGTCACCCCGCACTACCTGGTGAACGCCGAGGTGCTGCAGATCAAGGTGGCCCAGGGCGCCAAGCCCGGCGAGGGCGGCCAGTTGCCCGGCCACAAGGTCAACGAGATGATCGCCCGCCTGCGCTACTCCAAGCCGGGCGTGGCGCTGATCTCGCCGCCGCCACACCACGATATCTACTCCATCGAGGACCTGGCGCAGCTGATCTTCGATCTCAAGCAGGTCAACCCCGAGGCGCTGGTCTCGGTGAAGCTGGTCGCCGAGGCCGGGGTGGGCACCGTGGCCGCGGGGGTGGCGAAGGCGTACGCCGACCTCATCACCATCGCCGGCTACGACGGTGGCACCGGCGCCAGCCCCGTCACCTCGGTGAAGTACGCCGGCGGTCCGTGGGAGCTGGGCCTGAGCGAGACGCACCAGACCCTCCGCCAGAACAACCTGCGCGACAAGGTGCGGCTGCAGACCGACGGCGGCCTGAAGAGCGGGCTGGACGTCATCAAGGGCGCCATCCTCGGGGCCGAGAGCTTCGGCTTCGGCACCGCGCCGATGGTCGCCATGGGCTGCAAGTACCTGCGCATCTGCCACCTGAACAACTGCGCCACTGGCGTGGCCACCCAGGAGAAGGTGCTGCGCCTGAAACACTTCGTCGGCACTCCCGAGAAGGTGATGAACTTCTTCAAGTTCGTCGCCCGCGAAACCCGGGAGTGGATGGCCCGTCTGGGCGTCCGCCGGCTGGAGGACCTCATCGGCCGGACCGACCTGCTGGAGATCCTGCCCGGCGAGACCCCGCGCCAGCAGCGCCTGGACCTGCGCCCGATCCTCTCCGACTGGGGCCTGGCCAAGGACAAGCCCCAGTTCTGCATGAGCGAGCGCAATGTGCCCTACGACAAGGGCGAGCTGGCCGAGCAGATGGTGCAGGACGCCCTGCCGGCCATCGAGTCGAAATCGGGTGGCACCTTCGAATACGCGGTCAAGAACAACAACCGGTCCATCGGCGCACGGCTCTCCGGCGAGATCGCCCGCCGCCATGGCAACCAGGGCATGGCGGACCGGCCCATCACCGTGAAGCTGAACGGGTCGGTGGGGCAGAGCTTCGGTGTCTGGAACGCCGGCGGTCTGCACCTGGACCTGGAGGGTGATGCGAACGACTACGTGGGCAAGGGCATGGCCGGCGGCCAGCTGAGCATCCGCCCCCCCGCCGGCAGTCGCTTCGACACCCGCGATACGCCGATCATGGGCAACACCTGCCTGTACGGTGCCACCGGCGGCAAGCTGTTCGCCGCCGGCCTGGCCGGCGAGCGTTTCGCGGTGCGCAACTCCGGCGCCACCGCGGTGGTGGAGGGCATCGGCGACCACGGCTGCGAGTACATGACCGGCGGCGTGGTCTGCGTGCTGGGTGAGACCGGGCTCAACTTCGGCGCCGGCATGACCGGCGGCATCGCCTTCGTGCTGGACCACGACAACCGGTTTGTCGACCGCTACAACCACGAGCTGATCGACATCAACCGGCTGGTCGCCGAGAACCGGCAGGCCCATCGCGAGTACCTGCGCCGGCTGCTCAGCGAGTACGTGGAAGCCACCAACAGCGCCTGGGGCACCGAGGTGCTGGAGAACTTCCGCGACTACGTGAATCGGTTCTGGCTGGTGAAACCCAAGGCCGCCGACATCAACACTGTCCTGGACACCCTGCGCCAGGCAGCCTGATTGCGCCCACGCCCCCGGGCATTCGCCGCCCGGGGGCCGCGAAAACGGATCACGAGCTATGTCCAACGTCTTTCAGTTTCTCGACGTCCCGCGGCAGGACCCGGACAAGGAGCGCCCTGAAGTCCGATCCCGCCAGTTCAAGGAGATCTACCGCCAGTTCGACCCGGAGGTCGCTGCCGCCCAGTCCGCGCGCTGCCTGGACTGCGGCAACCCCTGGTGTGAGTGGAAGTGCCCGGTGCACAACTACATCCCGCACTGGCTGCGCCTGGTCTCCGAGGGCAACCTGTTCGAGGCGGCGGAGCTCTCGCACAAGACCAACTCGCTGCCCGAGGTCTGCGGGCGGGTCTGCCCCCAGGACCGGCTGTGCGAGGGGGCCTGCACCCTCAACGACGGCTTCGGGGCGGTAACCATCGGCTCGGTGGAGAAGTACATCACCGACGAGGCCGTCAAGCAGGGCTGGCGCCCGGACATGTCGGGCGTGGAGCCCACCGGGAAGAAGGTGGCCATCGTCGGCGCCGGGCCGGCCGGGCTGGGCTGCGCCGACATCCTGGCGCGCAACGGCGTGCAGCCGGTGGTCTTCGACAAGTACCCGGAGATCGGCGGCCTGCTCACCTTCGGCATCCCCCCCTTCAAGCTGGAGAAGGAGGTCATCCGCACCCGCCGCGAGATCATGGAGGGCATGGGGGTGGAATTCCGGCTGAACACCGAGATCGGCAAGGACATCGAGTTCCAGCAGCTGGTGGACGACTACGACGCGGTCTTCCTCGGCATGGGTACCTACACCTACATGCGCGGCGGCTTCCCCGGCGAGGACCTGCCCGGCGTCTACGAGGCCCTGCCCTTCCTGGTCTCCAACATCAACCGCCTGATGGGCTTCCAGCAGCAAGCCGGCGACTACATCGACATGAAGGGCAAGCGCGTGGTGGTGCTGGGTGGTGGGGACACCGCCATGGACTGCAACCGCACCTCGATCCGACAGGGCGCCACCTCTGTCACCTGCGCCTATCGCCGTGACGAGGCCAACATGCCCGGCTCCCGGCGGGAGGTGGCCAACGCCAAGGAGGAGGGCGTGGAGTTCCTCTGGAACCGCCAGCCGGTGGAGATCGTGGGCGACGACCGGGTGGAAGGCGTCAAGGTGGTCCGCACCCAGCTGGGCGCCCCGGACGAGCGCGGCCGGCGGCGCCCGGAGCCGGTGCCCGGCTCCGAAGAGGTCATTCCCGCCGACCGCGTGCTCATCGCCTTCGGCTTCCGGCCCAGCCCGGCACCCTGGTTCGAGCAATTCGGCATCAGCACCGATGAACGGGACCGGGTGACCATCGCCAAGGGCGGGCGCAGGCCGTGGGGCCAGACCAGCAACGAGAAGGTCTTCTCCGGCGGTGACATGGTGCGCGGCTCCGACCTGGTGGTCACCGCCGTCTTCGAGGGCCGCCAGGCCGCCGAGGGAATCCTCGACTACCTGGAGGTCTGACCGCCCGACACCGCGGTTCGGACCCGCGTTCCCGGCACTGCGCGCGCGGGGCTGTCCCCACCGCCACTGCGGGGTACGGGGTTACTCCGCCATCACTGCGAGGCGGCGAAGCCCGCGTGGCAGTTGCCCCCGTCGCTGCGAGCCCCGTAGGGGCGTGGCAGTCCATGCCGGCGTGTGGATCGCCGCGGGCCTTCGGCCCTCGCGATGACGGGGAGGGCGCGCGTCCACACACCCGGGCTCGAGATGGTATCCTTGCGCCACATCCCCCAATGGGAGTTCCCAGGTGTCCGAACTCAAAAACGACAGACTGCTCCGAGCGCTGCAGCGCCAGCCGGTGGATCGCACCCCGGTCTGGATGATGCGTCAGGCCGGCCGCTACTTGCCGGAGTACCGGGAGTTGCGCGCCCAGGCAGGCAGCTTCATGAAACTGGCCGGCACGCCGGACCTGGCCTGCGAGGTGACCCTCCAGCCGCTGCGCCGCTTTCCGCTGGATGCGGCCATTCTGTTCTCGGACATCCTGACCATCCCCGACGCCATGGGGCTGGGGCTTCGCTTCCTCCCCGGCGAGGGGCCGGTGTTCGATCACCCGGTGCGCAGCGCGGCCGACATCGACCACCTCCCGGTGCCGGACCCGTGCGATGAATTGCGCTACGTCACCGACGCGGTCAGCCTGATCCGCCGCGAACTGAACGGCGACGTCCCGCTGATCGGCTTCGCCGGCAGCCCCTGGACCGTGGCGACCTACATGATCGAGGGCGGTAGCTCCAAGGATTACCGCCGCTGCAAGGCCATGCTCTACGACGAGCCCGAGCTGCTGCACCGGCTACTGGACAAGGTCACCCAGGCCACCACCGCCTACCTGAACGCCCAGATCGCCGCCGGGGCGCAGGCCGTCATGGTATTCGACTCCTGGGGTGGCGCCCTGGCCCACGACGCCTACCGGCTGTTCTCCCTGGCCTACATGGAGCGGATTGTCCGCGACCTCACCCGCGAAGCAGACGGCCGGCATGTCCCCGTGGTGCTGTTCACCAAGGGCGGCGGGCAATGGCTGGAGGCCATGGCCGCCACCGGCTGCGACGGCCTCGGGCTGGACTGGACCACCGACCTTGGCCAGGCCCGGGCGCGGGTGGGCGACCGCGTGGCGCTGCAGGGCAACCTGGATCCCTGCGTACTCTACGCCTCGCCGGATACCATCCGCAGCGAGGTGGCCCGGGTGCTGGCGAGCTACGGCAGCGGCCCCGGCCACGTCTTCAACCTCGGTCACGGCATCCACCCGGCGATCCCGCCGGAGCATGCCGGCGCCATGATCGAGGCCGTCCACCAATTCAGCCCGCAATACCATGAGCAGCAGGCGGAGGCGTCCAGCCTCACCCAGGGCTAGGAAGCCCCGGGTCCGCACCCTCTCCGCCGGCGTCATCGTGCTCCGCCGGGAGCACGGTGCCTGGCGGGCGCTCATGCTGCGCGCCTGGCAGTACTGGGACTTCCCGAAGGGCAAGGTGGAGTCGGGAGAGACCCCCTTCGAGGGCGCCCTGCGCGAGGTGGAGGAGGAGACCGGCATCACCACCCTGGACTTCGCCTGGGGCCTGGGCTTCACCGAGACCGGCCCCTACGCCCGAGGCAAGGTGGCGCGCTACTACATCGCCGTCACCGAAACCAAGCGGGTGGTCCTGGGCATCAACCCGGAACTGGGTCGCCCGGAACACCACGAGTACCGCTGGCTACCGCTGGAGAAAGCGCGGGCACTGGCCGCCCCCCGCGTCTGCCGGGTCATCGACTGGGCGGAGAAGGTCCTGGCCCACGGCCAGACGCCGCCGGTGGAGGACGCGGACGCTGAACGCCGCCGCTGATTCCCGGTCTCACTGATAGATCCACCCGTCCGGAGGCGCCATGCTCGAGGCGATCAAGCGCTACTTCAATGGTCACATCGCGCCGGCCGCCGCGCCGGAGAACCCGGATGAGCACGCCGTACACCTGGCCGCCGCCGCCCTGCTACTGGAAATGGCCCGGATGGATGGGGGGCTGCAGCCGGTACAGCGCGAGGCGGCCGAGCGGGCAGTGCGCGATAAGCTGGACCTGACTGCAGAGGAAAGCCGCGACCTGATCGCGCTGGCCGACGCCGAGCTGGCCGAGGCCATGGACTACTTCCAGTTCACGTCGCTGATCAAGGACCACTTCGACTACGGCCAGCGGGTACGGCTGATCGAATACCTGTGGCAGGTGGCGCTGGCCGACGCCCGCCTGCACCACGACGAGGAGCACCTGGTCCGCCGGGTCGCCGAACTGATCTACGTCCGGCACGCCGACTTCATCAACGCCCGGCTGCGCGCAGAGCAACAACCGCGGCCCGACTGACCCGTCAGCCGGCCAGCGCACCGTTGTCCGGCCAGACCAGGCGCATCGGCGCCACGAACTCGTCCCGCGACACCTCCGGAAAGGCCTCCGCAAAGATCTCACATAGGGTCTCACGGGCGTGCTCGTCCAGCCGCGGGCACTTGCGACGGACCACCAGCGCGGCGTTCACCACCGCATCCTGCCAGCGCACCGCGTCCACCGGCATGCCCTGCGGGTAGTCGGCCAGGAACAGCCGCTGTTCGATCCGCTCCGCCTCTAGCTCCCGTCCCAGCAGGTCCCGACGCAGCGCCTCCGTGGACTCTTCCAGCCCCCGGGGCGGGTGCTTCTTCAGATGCCGACGCAGGGCGCGCAGCGGCTCGATGACCTCCCGGTCCCACTCCTGGGCCCGGCGAATGGCGGCCTCCATCTCGGTGGCTCCCAGCCGGCCCCAGCCCTCGCGACCGAACCACATAGCCGCCAGCAGCAGGCTCACCGACAGGCCGTAGCGGGCCTGCAGGCGCAGGCAGGCGGGCTCCACCCCGGGTTGGCGGTAGAAGCGAATGGAGAATTCCCATAGATCGTCAGCTTGGCTCATCAGTTTGCGCGGGAGACCCCGCCGTTCAGGGCGGGGAGGGATAGCGCATCGTGCGGAGCACGATCACGCCGCCCGTTCCCGTTCCTCCATTGGTTTGGGTTTTGCGGTGTAGCCATAGCCATCGGCCCGCTGCGTGAGCACGCAATGGCGGTGGCTGATGCCTTGCACGACGCCTTTTGGCGTCTGGATGTTGAAGCTGCCGCTGACCCGGACGGCCAAGCGTCCCGTGTGCGTGCCGACCTTCCGCCCGGTCGGCACCACCGCCCGGACATGATCGCCGGTCTGGAAACCACGGACCTGCTTGGCTCGCATCAGGTGCCCACGGGGGAACCCGTACCGGTCGAGGCGAGTGCGCTGGTAACTGCCGCGCCCCGATGCCTTGATCGCCAGTACGGGGCAATTCCATCCCACGACAGATTCCACTGTGCCGACGCAGGCGGCATCGAGTGCATGGCCCTTCGGGATACCCAGACGCTGGCGGTTCCACTTGGTCCGCCCGCCGGTTCCAGCCGCCACCGGCAGGCCCGTGGCCTTGAGGGCATGGAACAGCGCCCATCGGGTGCTGTTCACTGCCGAGGCATCCCGAAGGCTCGGGCGCTTGCCAGCTTCGATCCGCTCGGCGTTCGCCTTACGGGTTCGATCCAGCATTGAGCGCTGACCCAGCGCCTCGGCCCATTCGCCGGCCGTGCGGTTGCCTTTGGCCTGGTTGCAGCAGCGACAGGCGATCACGAGGTTGCCCACCCGATCACTTCCGCCACGGCGGCGAGGATGTACATGCTCGACTTCCAGCACCGGGTCCCCCGATCGCCCGGCGCAGTAGGCGCATTGGTGCTGGTGGCGGTGCAGCAGATATTCCCTGACCTCAAAACCCTGAAGGGTGCCCTGTTGGTACTCCACGCCGCTGACCCCTGGGTTTTCCATCTTCTGCGTATCAAAACGCACTAATTCCTGGCTGACCGCCGTGACCGGCGCCCAGCGCCGCAGCCGTTTCACCCACGCTATGGTGGTACCAAGGCGATGTTGCAGGCTCGGCGCCAGCCACCCGGCTGGCCGGGTCCGGTTGTCGAAGCGGGGGGCGCGGTGACGCAACTGGCTTCGACGCCGCCGACGAAACGCCCGACGCTGCGCCAGCCGGTCTCGAATGGCGTGCCCCCGGTGGGCAATCTCACCCAGCCAGAGGACGTGTTCGGTACCGTCAGCCCCTTCCCGCACCAGCGCCATGCCCGTGATCCGGCTGCCGGGGTCAATCTTGATGCGCGTCGGCTGGGTGTCACCGCCCACCCGATCCTTGAGACGGATTGTGAACGGGTGAACCCGCACCACCACCGCCCGGCCACGGTCGAGCAACAACCTGGCCCGCTTTTCCGAACACGGCATCAGCGGTCGCTTTCGTTTGTCCAGCACCAGTACGGCCATGCCATACCTCCTGTTCGCTGCCCTTACGGGCCTTGTCACGCGGGGCTTGCGCCCCGTCTCCCCTCGGGAATGTCACGAACCGGCTCCCGCCTCTGCGGCGATCCAGACCTTCGGCGCTTTACCTTTCGCCAACATGATCCAGACCTTCCAGTGTCCGGGACTGAGGAAGCATCCCGGAGTGGGTCTTGACGACCTGTTGTTGACGTAGCGGATTGGTTACCGCTCTCCCTGGTCAACCGAGCTTGCCTTCACAAGCTCCGGCCTTCAGGCCGGGGTAGTTGACCGGGACTCCTTCGACGGATAGCTCGCGACGGATAGCTCGGTTCGTGCCCATCAGGCGGCACCCTCGATTGCCCCCATTGTAACGGGCGTCGGGCCGACCCGCGGCGCCGGCACCCCCATGAAAAAGGGGCCGCCCCCTCGCGGAGACGACCCCTGCCTTGGCCCGGGTACGGGCGGGACGAGTTACAGCGTCTTGACGGTCTGGATCATGCCGTTGACCACCTTCTGCGCGTCGCCGAAGACCATGCGGGTCTTCTCGTCGAAGAACAGGTGGTTCTCGACACCGGAGAAGCCGGCGCCACGGCCACGCTTGACGATCAGCACGTTGTCGGCCTCGTCCACGTCCAGGATCGGCATGCCGTAGATCGGGCTGCTCTCGTCGGTCTTGGCAGCGGGGTTGACCACGTCGTTGGCGCCGATGACCAGGACCACGTCGGTGGTGGCGAACTCGGCGTTGATCTCCTCCATGTCGAAGATCTTGTCGTAGGGCACCCCGGCCTCGGCCAGCAGCACGTTCATGTGACCCGGCATCCGGCCGGCCACCGGGTGGATGGCGAACTTCACCTCCACACCCTGCTCCTCGAGCAGCTCGACCATCTCCCAGACCTTGTGCTGGGCCTGGGCCACGGCCATGCCGTAACCCGGCACGATGATGACCTTCTCGGCAAAGCCCATCATGTAGGCCGCATCGTCCGGACCCACTTCCTTCATCTCGCCTTCGGGGCCGTCGCCGCCGGCATCCGGGGCCGCGCCGAAGCCGCTGAACAGCACGTTGCTGATCGGGCGGTTCATCGCCTTGGCCATCAGGTGGGTCAGCAGCATACCCGCGGCGCCCACCACGATACCGGCGATGATCAGCGCCGGGTTACCCAGCACGTAACCCTTGAAGCCGACCGCCAAGCCGGTCAGGGCGTTGAGCAGGGAGATGACCACCGGCATGTCCGCCCCGCCGATGGGGGTGGTGATGAACATGCCCAAAAGGAAGGCAGCCAGGAAGAACAGGAAGATCGGCAAGCCGCTACCGCTGAAAAACACCCAGATGCCCAGCAGCACAGTGGCCGCGGCCAGCAGGATGTTGACGTACTGGTGGCCACCCACCAGCTTGTTCCGCTTCATGCGGCCGTCCAGCTTGGCCCAGGCGATCACCGAGCCGGAGAAGGCGACGGTACCGATCACCGCACCCAGCAGGGCGAGGATGGCCACATCGGCGCCCAACCAGCCACCGATGCTGCCGCCATCTATCAGCCGCAACGCGGCGTCCAGGGGCAGGTTGTGGCTGGCCGCCACCGTGGAGGCCTCGTCGACGGCCACCGTGTGCAGCTCACGTTGCGCCTTGACCAAGGAGACCGCGGCGATGAGGCCGGCGGAACCGCCACCCAGGCCGTTGTAGATGGCCACCATCTGCGGCATCTCGGTCATCTCCACCTTCTTGGCGGTGACGTAGGCGAAGGCACTACCAATGGCGATGGCCAGAATGATGAGCACGTAGTTGGTGGTGCCCACGATGACCGGTTCGAAGAAGGTGGCCACGGTGGCGATCACCATGCCCACCCCGGCCCAGACGATACCCTTGCGGGCCGTCAGGGGGGAGGCCATGCCCTTCAGCCCGAGGATGAAGAGCAGCGCCGCTGCGAAATAACTGAACTGAATCACGAGAGACATTTACTTGGCTCCCTGCTTCTTGTCCTTGTCGCTGGACTTGAACATTTCCAGCATGCGTTCGGTCACCACGTAACCGCCGACGGCGTTACCGGCACCCAGCAGCACGGCCAGGAAGCCCAGCGCCTGCTCCAGCGGCGTCTGGGCCATGCCCAGGGCCGCCATGGCGCCCACGACGACGATGCCGTGCACGAAGTTGGAACCCGACATGAGCGGGGTGTGCAGGATGACCGGCACCCGTGCGATGACCTCGTAGCCGGCCACCGCCGAGAGCATGAAGACGTAGATGGCGATAACGCCCGTCATACCTTCGATCATGACTTATCTCCTTCCAGACGCGCCCGGGTGGGATCATGCTTGACCTCGCCACCGTGGGTCAGGCAGCTGTCGGCAATGACCTCGTCATCCCAGTTGAGGTGCAGCTCACCCTCCTGAATCAGCAGGGTCAGCAGGTTGTAGAGGTTGCGCGAGTACATCTCACTGGCGTGGACCGCCACAGAGGCGGGCACGTTGGTGGGCCCAACCACCACGACGCCGTTGTGGTCCACATCCTTGCCGGCCTCGGTCAGTTCGCAGTTGCCGCCGGTCTCCGCCGCCAGGTCGACGATCACCGAACCGCGACCCATGCGCTCCACGGTTGCCTTGTCGATGATCTTCGGCGCGGGGCGTCCGGGAATCGCCGCCGTGGTGATCACCACGTGGGAGGCCGCGATGTGATCATTCAGCACCTCGGCCTGCTTTTTCTTCTCTTCCGCCGTGAGCTCGCGGGCGTAGCCCCCTTCACCCTCGGCCTTCACCCCGGTGTCAACGAACTTCGCCCCCAGCGACTCCACCTGCTCGGCGGTGGCAGAGCGCACGTCGTAAGCCTCCACCTGCGCGCCGAGACGGCGGGCGGTGGCGATGGCCTGCAGGCCAGCCACACCGGCACCGATCACCAGCACCTTGGACGGACGGATAGTGCCGGCCGCGGTGGTCAGCATGGGGAAGAAGCGCGGGCTGCGCTCGGCGGCGATCAGTACCGCCTTGTAGCCCGAGATCGCGCCCTGGGACGAGAGGGCGTCAATGGCCTGGGCGCGGGAAATACGGGGCACCAGCTCCATGGACAGGCTGGTGACATTGCGTTTGCACAGCGCTTTGATGCGGCTGTCGCCCTCGTGCGGAGCCAGGTAGCCCAACAGCACGGCGCCCTCGCGCATCATGCCCACCTCCTTCTCGGTGGGCGGCTGTACCTTCATGACCACATCCGCCTGACCCAGGAGCTCCTCTTCGGAGTCCACGATCTTGACGTTCTTGTAGTCCGCGTCATCAAAGCCGCTCTCGAGACCAGCTCCTTTCTGCAGGAGGAGCTCTACCCCAAGTTTCTCGAACTGCCGTAGTGCCGCCGGTGCGAGGGCCACGCGCCGCTCACCCGGACGGGTCTCCTTAGGCACGGCTACTTTTACTGCCATGGTTTTGCTCCCATTGGTTCCGCGCCACTGCGCGGGGTTCTGGTTCTAAGAGTTTGGTTTTGCCGACAATTAATCGTCGGCGTACCGATGGTTTTAACTCTTGCCAGCGAAGCCTGCCACTGCAATGTGGCATGCGGAACCGACGAATGCTAGCGGAAAGGCTTTTTCATGTGAACCTTGGCCGCCACCGCGGACCGCGACACATTGCCGCACCCTGACCTCGTTACAGGCCAGGTCCTATACATGAGTTACGTGAGTCAGCCATATTAGCAGACGCGTGACCGATTGCACGCCCGAAGGGCTTCATCAGGCTGAAACAGCCGGCCGGCAGCATGCAAAAGGCGTCGTGGCAGGCCGTAAAAATCTTGATCCCGGTGTCGATTTCTGCAATAAAGGGGCCAGGATACGACGCTCAAGCCTGTAACTGGAGGGGCTGGCGTGAACTTACTGGCGCACCGCATACTGCGCACCGATGTATCCGGCATGCCGCTGGAGTGGGTCGACTACCAGGAAGCGGCACGGCTCTACTACCTGGAACAGGTGGTGTACTCGGTAGGGCGCAGGTTGTACCGGATCTGGGGCGGCTTCAATGCCCGAACGGGGCTAAGGAGTCACCTGGACTTGCACAGCATAGTGGCCACGGAAGGCGCAAGGCAGGCTCGCTTCAAAGGACGCCCCGGCTACATTCCCCCGCTTAACAATCAGACCCTCTTCCGCCGCGACGACCACTTCTGCCTCTACTGCGGCGACCGCTTCCCTGACCGTTTACTCTCCCGCGACCACGTCACCCCCGTTGCCCAGGGCGGCGCCGATCACTGGAACAACTTGGTCACCGCCTGTAAGCGGTGCAACAACCACAAGGGGGCCCGAACGCCGGAGGAGGCTGGCATGGAGCTGCTGGCGGTGCCCTTCACCCCCACCCATGCCGAATACGTCTACCTTCAGGGCCGGCGCATCCTGGCCGACCAGATGGAATTCCTGCGCGCCCACTTCCCACGAACCAGCCCGCTGCGCGAGCGCGGCACACGCTACGGCTGACGCTGCCGGTCAACTGCTGGCGCGCATGCGCAGGGTTTCGTAACCGTTGTCCTCCAGGCGCGCCCGGATGCGGTCTAACCGCTCGCCATCGTCAAAGGGCCCCACCTGAACCCGGTGACGCACCTGGCCGCTGTCCAGTTCCACCCGCTGAATGCGCGCCTCCACGCCCAGCAGGGCCAGACTGGCGCGCATGCGCTCGGCGTCCTCTTCCCGGCCAAAGGAGCCGGCCTGAAGCAGGTACTGGTAGCCGGGCTCCACCTCGGTGGGTTGCCGGCTGGCCTCCGGCGCCTCGCCCGGCACCTCCCGGGCCCGGTCCGAGGGCGCCTGGTCCGTGGTGTCCTCGCGGGCCGCCTCGGGCACGGCCACTTCCTCCTCCGGGAGCAGGGTGTAGAACTCGAAGCGCGGCCGTTGCTGGGTCGGCTCGGGCTCGGACTCGGGCTCGGCCACCTGCTGCTGTGCCGGTTGCTCCACGGCGGGCTGCTCGCCGTCACCGAAGGTGATGTTCAGGCGGCCATCCTGGTGGGCCTCCCAGGCCAGCACCAGGCCGGCCCCCAGCACCACACCCACCAACAACAGCGCCCAGCCCGGCGCCCCGCCGCCACCCCCGGCGGAGCCGCCGGACTTCCTGCGCGGGGCCTGGCGGGTCGCGCCGCGACTGGGCTTCTTGCGTGGCCGCTGTGCCATGATTACATCCGCTCCGGGGCCCTCACGCCCAGCAGTTCCAAGCCGTTGCGCAACACCTGCCGGGTGGCCGCCACCAGGCAGAGGCGGGCATCGCGCAGGCCCTCGTCCTCGACGATGAACTGGTGGGCGTTGTAGTAGGTGTGCAGGGCGTTGGCCAGCTCGCGCAGGTAGGCGGCCACCTGGTGTGGTTCATGGGCTCGCGCGGCGGACTCGATCACCTCCGGGTAACGCCCCAGCTCGGTGACCAGCGCCTGCTCGTGGTCCTCCCCCAGCCGGTCGAGGGCGGCGAGGCCGCGCTCGCGGTCCCAGCTCAGGCCCTTCTCCTCCAGCTGGCGGAAGACGCTGCAGATGCGGGCGTGGGCGTACTGCAGGTAGTAGACCGGGTTGTCGGAGGATTCGGACTTGGCCAGCTCCAGGTCGAAGTCCATGTGCTGCTCGGGCTTGCGCATCACGTAGAAGAAGCGCGCCGCGTCGTCGCCCACCTCGGCGCGCAACTGGCGCAGGGTGACGAACTCGCCGGAGCGGGTGGACATCTGCAACCGCTCCCGGCCCCGGTAGAGGATGGCGAACTGCACCAGCCGTACCGAGAGCCGCTGCTCGTCCTCGCCGAAGGCGGCCAGCGCAGCCCGCACCCGGGGCACGTAGCCGTGGTGATCGGCGCCCCAGACGTCCACCAGCTGGTCGAAGCCGCGCTGCAGCTTATCCAGGTGGTAGGCGACATCGGAGGCAAAATAGGTGGTCTGGCCATTCTCCCGGCGCAGCACCCGGTCCTTGTCGTCGCCGAACTCGCTGGAGCGGAACCAGAGGGCGCCCTCCGCCTCGTAGGTGTGGCCCGCCTCGGCCAGCTTGGCCAGCGCCCGGTCCACCCGCCCCGTCTCGGTGAGCGAGCGCTCCGAGTACCAGTTCTGGTAGGTGACGCCGAAGCCGGCCAGGTCATCGCGGATATCGGCGAGTATGCCGTTCAGCCCCTCATCGAAGACCTGCCGATACCCCGCTTCACCCAGCAGCTCCCGGGCCCGGGCCACCAGGGCGTCAATGTGCTGCTCCTTGTCGCCCCCCTGCTCGGCATCCGGCGGCAGGTCAGCCATCACCGCGTCGGCCGGGTGGCGCAGCGCATCCCCCACCTGCTCCGCCAGCCCGGCGGCGATATCGGCCACGTAGCCGCCCCGGTAACCATTGTCGGGGAAGCGCACCGCCTCGCCCCGCGCCTCCAGGTAGCGCAGCCAGACCGAGGCGGCCAGGATGTCCATCTGGCGGCCGGCGTCGTTGACGTAATACTCGCGGTAGACGTCGTAGCCCGCGGCATCCAGCAGATCCGCCAGCGCCGCGCCGAAGGCCGCGCCCCGCCCGTGGCCCACGTGCAGCGGCCCGGTAGGGTTGGCGGAGACGAACTCCACCATCACCTTGCGCCCGCCCCCCAGGTCGCTGCGCCCGAAGGCTCCGGCCTCGTCCAGCGCCTGGCGCACCGGTGCCCAGGCCGCGGCCGGGGTGAGGATGAAATTGATGAACCCCGGGCCGGCGATCTCGGTGCGGTCGATGTACTCGGAGGCGGGCAGTGCGCCCACCAGCGCCTCGGCGATCTCCCGGGGCTTGCGCCGCGCCGCCCGGGCCAGCATCATCGCCGTGTTCGCCGCGTAATCGCCGTGGGCCCGGTCGCGGGCCCGCTCCACCTGGATGTCCACTTCGGTGTCCGGGGGCAGGAACCCCTCATCACACAGGCGGCTCACGGCCTGTTGCAGGCAGTCGGCGATATGCTTTTTCATGCGGCGAGTCCGTTGCTGAACTGTTGATTCGGAAAGGGATTGGCGGGCGCAGTCTAACCGGCCGCTGTCCGGCCATAAAGCACCCCGTGGTGGAAGCGCCCTACTATACCAGCCGAGGCCCCGTTGCGCCGCAACAGACACCCCCGCGATGAGCCAGCGCAAGATCATCCACGTGGACATGGACGCCTTCTACGCCTCGGTGGAGCAGCGCGACCAGCCCGAGCTGCGCGGCCGGCCAGTGGTGGTGGGCGGCAACCCCAACGGACGGGGCGTGGTGGCCGCCGCCAGCTACGAGGCCCGCCGCCACGGCATCCACTCCGCGATGCCGGCCTGGCGCGCTGCCCGCCTCTGCCCGGACGCGGTCTTTCTGCGCCCGCGCTTCGAGGTCTACCGCGCCGTCTCGGCTCAGATCCAGGCGATCTTCCGCGACTACACCCCGCTGGTGGAACCGCTCTCGCTGGACGAGGCCTATCTGGATGTGAGCGACTGCCCCCGGCTGGAGGGCTCCGCCACCCTGATCGCCCGCGAGATCCGCACCCGCATCCGGGAGCAGACCGGGCTGACCGCCTCCGCCGGGGTCTCCGGCAACAAGTTCCTGGCCAAGATCGCCTCCGACCTGGACAAGCCGGACGGCCTGTACGTCATCCCGCCGGAGCAGGCGGCGGCCTTCGTGGCGGAACTGCCGGTGGGCAAGATCCACGGGGTGGGCCAGGCCACCCAGGCAAAGATGCAACGGATGGGCATCCACACCGGCGCGGACCTGCGCCGGCTCTCCCTGCTAGAGTTGCAACGCGCCTTCGGCAGCCGGGCACGCTTCTACCACGACCTCGCCCGGGGGGTGGACGAGCGGCCGGTCCGGCCAAGCCGGGAACGCAAATCCGTGGGGGCCGAGACCACCTTCGGCCAGGACCTCACAGACCCGGCAGACATGCTGGACCGGCTCGCCCTACTGGCCGACAAGGTGGCCGCCAGCCTGGAACGGCGCCGTCTGGCCGGCCGCACCGTGACGCTGAAGGTGAAATACCACGACTTCCGCCAGATCACCCGCAGCCTCAGCGGCGACCCGGTGCAATCGGCCGCGGACATCCGCACCCGCCTGCCGGCCCTGCTGCAGGACACCGAGGCCGGCCGCACCCCCGTGCGCCTGCTGGGCGTCACCGTCTCGGGCCTGGTCACCGTCACGCCGGACCAGGCCCGGCAACTTGCCCTGTTCTGACGCGCCCTAGTCCGAGGCCGGGCGACCCGTGGAGGCATCACGTCCCCGCAACCACCCCAGGATATCGCCGAGCAGGCCATAGACCGCGCCGCCGGCGACCATCACGGCGAACATGAAGGCCGCGACCACGCCGATGCCCTCCCAGAGATCATCGCCAGCGAGCACACCAGCCAGCGACAGCAGCCAGCGGACAACCAGCAGCACCATCACGGCACCGATCATGCCGGCACCATAAAGCAGCGCATCCAAGACCTTCTCATTGCCGGAGGCATCGTCCTCGGGCCGAGCGGCCTGTTTCTGAGCGTCTGCCATCTCACACCTCGCCAAGCAGCTGAACTACCCTGATTGCGCGCAGATTAGCACAGCGGCTGGCAGCCCATTACAATCCGTGGCAGGTGCGGGGCTCGAGACGGGGTGTCAAAACCCGCGGGCCGACTTTTGCGCACCGAGCAACGGAGCGAAAAATCGGGAAAAGTGCGTGCCTGTCCGAGCGAAGCGAGTTCACGCGCGCCGATTTTTCGTGAGTAGCGCAGGGCACCCCGAAGGGGTGCGCAATCGGAGGCCCGCGGGTTTTGACACCCCGTCTCGAGCCCCACACCTGCCATACCCACGCACACCAACAACCCCAGGGCCGCGATGAACGACCGCCTGATCACCCCGGACGCCTCCGGCGACGACGAAGCCATCGACCGCGCCATCCGGCCGCGCCGCCTGACCGACTACATCGGCCAGCCCGCCGTGCGCGAACAGATGGACATATTCGTGCACGCCGCGCGCGGCCGCAGCGAGGCCCTGGACCACACCCTCATCTTCGGCCCCCCAGGCCTGGGCAAGACCACCCTCGCCCACATCATCGCCAACGAGATGGGCGTGAGCATGCGCCAGACCTCCGGCCCGGTGCTCGACAAGCCCGGCGACCTGGCGGCCCTGCTCACCAACCTGGAGCCCCACGACGTCCTCTTCGTGGACGAGATCCACCGCCTCTCCGCCGTGGTCGAAGAGGTCCTCTACCCCGCCATGGAGGACTTCCAGATCGACATCATGATCGGCGAGGGCCCGGCGGCGCGCTCCATAAAACTGGACCTGCCCCCCTTCACCCTGGTGGGCGCCACCACCCGCGCCGGCCTCCTCACCTCGCCGCTGCGCGATCGCTTTGGCATCGTCCAGCGGCTCGAGTACTACAACGTGGCCGACCTCACCGGCATCGTGAAACGGTCCGCCCACCTGCTCAACCTCTCCATCGACGAGACCGGCTGCCGGGAGATCGCCGGCCGCGCCCGTGGCACCCCGCGCATCGCCAACCGGCTGCTGCGCCGGGTACGCGACTACGCCGAGGTGCGCGCCGACGGCCACATCAGCGGCGAGGTGGCCCACGCCGCCATGGAGCTGCTGAACGTGGACCGCAACGGCTTCGACGAGCAGGACCGCCGCCTGCTGCTGGCCATCATGGAGAAGTTCGACGGCGGCCCGGTGGGCCTGGACAGCGTGGCCGCCGCGATTGGCGAGGAGCGCGGCACCATCGAGGACGTGGTGGAGCCCTACCTGATCCAGCAGGGCTACCTCATGCGCACGCCCCGGGGGCGGATGGCCACCCGCAACGCCTGGCTGCACTTCGGGCTCAACCCGCCCAGCCAGCCGGACACCGCCCCCGATCTCTTCCAGGACAGACCGGAGCGGCCGTGAGCACCGCCGCCGAGCTGCTGGATGCCGCCCGCCAGCTGGAGGCTCTGGGGCTCAACCAGGGCACCGCCGGCAACCTGAGCGTGCGCAGCGGCCCAGGCAGCAACCAGGGCTTCTGGATCACCCCCTCCGCGCTACCGCTGGCCACGCTCGCCCCCGACGATATGGTCTACATGGGCCTCAACGGCCACCCGCGGGGCCGTCACCGCCCCTCCTCCGAGTGGCGCTTCCACCGGGACATCCTCGTGGCCCGGCCGGAGGTGCAGGCCGTGGTGCACACCCACGCCCCCTACGCCACGACCCTTGCCTGCCAGCGCCGGCCGGTGCCCGCCTTTCACTACATGGTGGCGCTGGCCGGCGGCCACGACATCCGCTGCAGCGACTACGCCACCTTCGGCACCCAGGCCCTGTCCGAGGCCGCGCTGGAGGCGCTGGAAGGCCGCTGGGCCTGCCTGCTGGCCAACCACGGCATGATCGCGCTGGGCGGCGACCTCACCGCTGCACTGGATATGGCCCGCGAGGTGGAGTACCTCTGCCGGCTCTACCACCAGACCCTGCAGACCGGCCGCCCCCACCTGCTGGATGCCGCCGAAATGGACCGCGTGCTCGCGCGTTTCGTGGACTACCGCCGGCGCTGATCCCGCCACCGCAGAACCGCACCAACCAGGCCCCAAAACCCCGCCCCCCTGCGCTACTCTGGAAGGTAAGCCACCCGGCCCCATAACCCATCAAAAAAAGCCAGAACGCTGGAAGGAGGCGGAATGGTCTACGCCGTTGACCGGGAGCACGACGAACTGGTTCAGGTGGTCATCGACCAGGCCCAGCAACGCTGGCCCGATAATAAGGCTGAGGAGGTCGCGCGCTTCCTTCACATCTATTACGAGGACGCCTCCCCCGACGACCTGACCCAGCGCGACCCCAACGACCTCTACGGCGCGGCGCTCTCCCACTGGCAACTGGCGCAGAAGCGGCGACCCGGCATGCCGCTGATCCAGGTCTACAACCCCTCACCGGAGCGCCACGGCTGGGAATCCACCCACACCATCGCCCAGGTGGTGACCGACGACATGCCCTTCCTGGTGGACTCCCTGTCCCTGGCCGTAAACCGCTTGGGGCTCACCCTGCACCTGGTGATCCACCCCGTACTCCGGGCCGAGCGCGACGGCAGCGGCCGGCTGCAGCACCTGGAGGCGCTGGACCCGGATGCCAGCGACGTGACCGGGGCCGAGGCCTTCATGCACTTCGAGGTGGACCACCAGTCCGGGACCGAAGCGCTGAACGCCCTGCGCGAGGAACTGGAAAGGGTTCTGCGCGCGGTGCGCCGGGCGGTGGAGGACTGGCGGCCCATGAAGGACCGCATGCGTCGCTGCATCACCAACCTGAAGCGCACCCCGCCGCCGGAAAACGATGATGAGCTGAGCGAGGTCTGCGCCTTCCTGGACTGGCTGACCGACGACCACTTCACCTACCTGGGCTACCGCAAGTACGACCTGCGCGAGGAGCGGGGGCAATTGCAACTGCGGTCGCATCCGGAGACCGGGCTGGGCATCCTGCGCGACGCCCCCGACAGCCACTCCACCAGCTTCGCCACCCTGCCGCCGGAGGTGCGGCGCAAGGCGCAGGACCCCTGCCCGCTGGTGATCACCAAGTCCAACTCCCGCTCCCTGGTCCACCGCCCGGGCTACATGGACTACATCGGCATCAAACGGTACGACCGCAACGGCAAGGTGATCGGCGAGCACCGCTTTCTCGGCCTGTACACGTCGGCGGCCTACAACCGGAATCCTCGCACCATCCCGCTGCTGCGCCGGCGCATCCACCGGGTAATCGACCGCTCCCGGCTCCACCCGCGCAGTCACGCCGGGAAGGCGCTGGTCAACATAATGGAGACCTACCCCCGGGACGAGCTCTTCCAGATCGACACCGAGCGGCTATACCGGACCGTGCTGGGCATCCTGCACCTCCAGGAGCGGCAACGGGTGCGGCTGTTCGTGCGCCATGACGACTACCAGCGCTTTATCTCCTGCCTGGTGTACGCCCCGCGCGAACGCTACAACACCGAGATCCGCGAGCAGATGCAGGCCATCCTGCAGGAAGAGCTGGGTGGCTCGCGCAGCGAGTTCACGGTGCAGTTGTCGGAGTCCGTACTGGCCCGCATCCACTTCATCATCCGCCTGGACCAGCCGGGCATCCCGGAGTACGACATCGCTGCACTGGAGCGGCGGTTGGCCGCCACCATGCGCTCCTGGCAGGACGACCTGCACGACGCCCTGGTGGAGCACTTCGGCGAGGAGCGGGGGAACGCCCTGCACAACCGCTACGGCCACGCCTTCAGCGCCGCCTACCGGGAGGATGTCTCGGCGCGAACCGCGGTGCTGGACGTGGGCCGCATGGAGCGGCTGGATGCCGGCGGCCTGGCCATGAGCCTGTACCGGTCGCTGGAGTCGCCCCCGGACGAGTTGCGCCTCAAGCTGCTCAAGCTGGGCGAGCCCATCGTGCTCTCCGACGCCCTGCCGGTGCTGGAGCACATGGGCGTGGAGGTGCTCGACGAACGCCCCTACGAGATCGCCCCCAGCGGGCGCCCGATCGGCTGGATGCACGACTTCGGCCTGCGCTACCCCGGGGCGGAGGACCTCAACCTGGACGCGGTGCGCGACCCCTTCCAGGAAGCCTTCATCCGCATCTGGCAGGGCGAGATCGAGGACGACGGCTTCAACCGGCTGATCCTCGCCGCAAGGCTCAAACCCCGGGAGGTGGTGATCCTGCGCGCCTACTGCAAGTACCTGCGCCAGGCGGGCACCCCCTTCAGCCAGCGTTACATCGAGGACACCCTGAGCAACAACGCCGAGATCTCGCGGCTGCTGGTCCGCCTGTTCCGGGCCCGCTTCCACCCCCGGCATAACGACCCGCGCCGGGAGGCCCGGGTGGTCGCGGAGATCGAAACCGCCCTGCGCGATGTCGCCAGCCTGGACGAAGACCGCATCCTGCGGCGCTATCTGGCGGCCATCCAGGCCACTCGCCGGACCAGTTACTACCTGGGCGAGTCGGACGGGGCACCGGTGGAGGCCATCGCCTTCAAGCTCAGTCCGGAACATATCCCGGCCGTGCCCCGCCCCCACCCCTGGGCGGAGATCTACGTGTACTCGCCGCGGGTGGAGGGCGTGCACCTGCGCGGCGGCCCTGTGGCCCGGGGCGGGCTGCGCTGGTCGGACCGGCGCGAGGACTTCCGCACCGAGATCCTGGGCCTGATGAAGGCGCAGACGGTGAAGAACGCCGTGATCGTCCCGGTGGGTGCCAAGGGCGGCTTCGTGGTCAAGCGCAGCCTGGAGGACCGCGAGGCCATGGCGCAGGAGGTGCGCAGCTGCTATCAGGGCTTCATCCGCGCCCTGCTGGATGTCACCGACAACATGGTCGAGGGGCGCACCGAACCCCCGCCGGAGGTGGTCCGCCACGACGAGGACGACCCCTACCTGGTGGTGGCCGCGGACAAGGGCACCGCCACCTTCTCCGATCTGGCCAACTCCATCGCCGAGGCCTACAACTTCTGGCTCGGTGACGCCTTCGCCTCCGGCGGCGCCCACGGCTACGACCACAAGAAGATGGGCATCACCGCCCGCGGCGCCTGGGAGGCGGTGAAACGCCACTTCCGCGAGTTGGGCCGCGACATCCAGAACGAGCCATTCACTGCCGCCGGCATCGGCGACATGTCCGGTGACGTGTTCGGCAACGGCATGTTGCTGTCACGCCATACCCGCCTGGTGGCGGCCTTCGACCACCGGCATATCTTCATCGACCCGGACCCGGATGCCGAGCAGGGCTACGCTGAGCGCGAGCGGCTGTTCCGGCTGCCCCGCTCCTCCTGGGCGGACTACGACAAGTCCCTGATATCCGAAGGCGGCGGCATCTGGCCGCGCACTGCCAAGTCCATCACCCTCACCCCGCAGGTGCGGGAGGTGCTGGCCATCGACGCCCAGCAGCTGACCCCGGCGGAGCTGATCCGCGCGATCCTGGCCGCCCCGCTGGACCTGCTCTGGAACGGCGGCATCGGAACCTACGTCAAGGCCAGCAGCGAGAACCACGGCGACGTGGGGGATCGCAGCACCGAGGACACCCGCATCGACGCCAGCGAGCTGCGGGTGCGGGTCTTCGGCGAGGGCGGCAACCTGGGCATCACCCAGCGCGGCCGCATCGAGTTCGCCCGCCGCGGCGGACGGATCAACACCGACGCCATCGACAACTCGGGCGGGGTGGACTGCTCCGACCACGAGGTAAACATCAAAATACTCCTCAAGGAGGTGGTGGACGCCGGGGACCTCACCGTCAAACACCGCAACCAGCTGCTGGAGGACATGACCGAATCGGTGGCCGAGCTGGTCCTGGCGGACAATTACGCCCAGACCGGCGCGCTGTCGCTGGCCGAGGCGGCCGCGCCGCAACTGCTCAACGAGCAGGTCCACTTCATCCGCCGGCTGGAGCGGGACGGGCGGCTGAGTCGTCGCCTGGAGGCCCTGCCCGACGAGGAGGAACTGGCGGAGCGGGCCGCGGCAGGTCAGGGCCTGACCCGCCCGGAGACGGCGGTGCTGCTGGCCTACGGCAAGATCGTTGCCCAGGAGGCCCTGGCGCGCTCCGACCTGCCGGAAGCCCCCTGGCTGCAGGACGTGCTGCACGCCTACTTCCCGGCCCCCATCCGCGAGCGCTGGGGGGAGCGCATCAGCAATCACCGCCTGCGTCGGGAGATCATCACCACCCAGGTGGCCAACCTGTTGATCAACCGCCTGGGCCCGACCTTCTTCTTCCGGCTCGGGGAGAAGGCCAGCGCCCCGCCCGATGCGGTGGCCCGGGCGGCCTACGCGGCCATGGAGATCTTCAGCCTGGGCGGGTTGTGGCACGCGGTCTGCGGGCTGGACAACCGGGTGGCCGCCAGCCACCAGACCACCATGCTGCACGCCGCCCAGGCGCTGCACGAGCGGGCCACCCTCTGGCTGCTCCGCAACCTGGGCGCAAGGCTGGATATCGGCGAGACGGTACAGCGCATCCAGCCCCTGGTGGCTCCGCTGCAGCCGCAGCTGGTGGACCTGCTGCCGGCCCAGGACCGGGATGACCTCGCTGTCCAGACGGCCGCGCTGGAGGCCGGGGGCGTACCTGCGGAGCTGGCCCGGCAAGCCGGCACGCTGGAAGCGCTGTACCCGGCGCTGGACCTGGTCAAGGTGGCCCAGGAGACCGACTGCGACCTGGACCGGGTCGCCCGCCTCTACTTCGGACTCGCCCAGCAGCTGGGCCTGGACTGGCTGCGGCGCGCGATCACCGAGTTCAGCCCGGCGGATGCCTGGCAGGAGCGGCTCCGACTGGGTCTGGAGGAGGATTACTACCAGCAACTGCGGGAGCTGACCCGCGACCTGGTCCGGGACAGCGACCCGGACCAGGCGCCGGAGGAGTGCCTGTCGCAGTTCCTCAGTGACTACGGCACCGCCGTGGACCGGGTGGAACAGATTCTCTCCGAGCTGCGCTCCGTGGGCCACGTGGAACTGCCCATGCTGGCGGTAACCACCCAGGAGCTGAAGAACCTGGCCCAGGCCGGCGCCACCGGGCCATAGCCCGGTCGCCGGGTCAGTCGCAGGCGGCGGCGATCAGCGGCACCCGCATCTCGGCGCCGCTGGTCCCGCCATGCACCCCGATCAGGCGGAAGGGGTCATCGCCGTTCATCTGCTGGTGGATCACGCGGTTGTCCCGCATGACCAGCGCATAGTCCCCCAACCGGCTCAGCAGCCGGGGATGCGCCGGTCCCGGTCCCAGCCAGCCGCCCTGCACCAGTTCATTGGGCGTGTGCACATCGCACCAGCCGGCCAGCGGGCCGTGCACATAGGCCAGAAAGTCATCCTCGGCGCCGGGGCGAAGGTAGCAGTAAGCCGCCCGCGGCTCGCCGCAAACCGGGCGCGCCAACGTGGCCAGCAGGTCCGGGTGCTCGGCCACCTCCAGCACCCGGTCCGGGGCGGTGTCGATCAGGCCGTGGTCGGCGGTCACCAGCAGCAGGGTATCAGTGCCGGCCAGTTCCTGGCGCAATTCATCGAAGGCCGCATCCAGTGCGGCGAAGTGGGACTGGACCTCGGTGCTGGCCATGCCGTACTGGTGGGCCAGGCTGTCCAGCCTGGGCCAGTAGGCGTAGACGTACTGGCGCTGCTCCGCCGACTGGATCAGGCCGGCCACGGTGTCCACGTAGTCGGCCAGGTCGGACACCCCGTGGCGCCAGGCCTGGCCGCCGGTGGCCAGGTTGTACGTGGAGTCGGCGATCTCCGCCGGCATCACCAGGTGGGCCTCGGCGTCCAGCAGGTCGGCCAGCGGCGGCTGCTCCAGCACGCGCACCGCGTCCGGGTCCACCTCGGCGATGGTCTCGCGGGTCACCCGGTCGCGGAAGGGCAGCACCGTGCAGACCCGGTCCAGTTCCTCCATGTACATGTGCCACCCGGTCACCCCATGCTGGCGCGGCGTCATGCCGGTGGCGAAGGTGGTGACGGCAATGGCCGTGGCCGAGGGGAACACGGAGGTCAGCTCGCCCAGCAGGTAACGGCGCAGCAGGGCGTCCCGATAGCTGACCAGGTACTCATAACCGAGCCCGTCCAGCATCAGCAGCACCACGTGGCGGGCGCGGCCGATCTGGTGGGCCGGCAGCAGCCGTGCCTCGGGGATGCCGACACGTGGTGCGCCCAGCCCCCGGCTGATGCTGGCCATCAGGTTGACGATGCTGCCGCCTCGATAATCGGGCAAGATCATGGGTTCGCGACTCCTGCAGCGGCGATGCCGACAATGGCATCATGGGCCACCTTAACAAGCACCTGACGACTTTATGACTGAAATACTCCGACTGAACAAGACGGAACGCGGTGACGGGCCGCCGTTGCTGATCCTCCACGGGCTGTACGGCTCCAGTGCCAACTGGTCGCGGCACGCCCGCTGGCTGGCCGAGCGCTACCGGGTCATCCTGCCCGACCTGCGCAACCATGGCCGCTCGCCGCACCACCCGCGCATGGACTACCCGGCCATGGCCGCCGACCTGATCCAGCTGCTGGACGACTGCGACTGCCCGCAGGCGGTGGTGATGGGCCACAGCATGGGCGGCAAGGCGGCCATGGCGATGGCCCTGGCGCACCCGGAACGGGTACGGGCCCTGGTGGTGGCCGACATCGCCCCGGTGAACTACGGCACCGCGGACCACGGCCACGACGACATCCTCGACGCCATGGCCGGGGTGGACTTTGGCCGGGTGGCGGGGCGCGAGGACGTGGACGCCGCGCTGGCACGGGTGGTCACCACCCCCATGGTCCGGCAGTTCCTGCTGACCAATCTCCAGCGCGAGGGCGACGGCTGGGGCTGGCGCCTCCCGGTGGCCACGCTGCAGCAGGCCCTGCCGCTGCTGATGGATTTCCCGGCGTATGACGACCAGTACCGGGGGCCGAGCTTGTTCATCCACGGCCAGCGCTCCGACTACGTGCAGGCGGAACAAGCACCCGCCATCCGGCGTCTGTTCCCGCAGGCGGAGATCACCGGGGTGCCGGGCGCCGGCCATTGGCTGCATGTGGAGCAACCCGAGCGCTTCGCCGAAGCCCTTGGCGACTGGCTGAGCCACCACACCTGACACCGAGCCCCGCTACCCGGGGCGAGAACCCCCTGATAAACGGAACCACCATGTCGATGAAACTCGCTTCCTGGAACGTCAATTCACTCAAGGTACGCCTGCCCCAGGTGCTGGACTGGCTGGCGAGCCGGCAACCGGACATCGTCGGGCTGCAGGAGACCAAGCTGACCGACGACCGGTTCCCGGTCGAGGCCCTGAACGAGGCCGGTTACCAGGTGGCCTACGCGGGCCAACCCACCTATAACGGGGTCGCGGTGCTCGCCCGCGGCCAGGCGCCGCAGGACGTGGTGCGCGACATCCCCGGGCTGGAGGACCCGCAGCGCCGGGTGCTGGCCGCCACGGTGGGCGATCTTCGTTTCATCAACCTCTACGTGCCCAACGGCTCCGAGGTGGGATCGGAGAAGTACGCCTACAAGCTGGACTGGCTGGCCCGGCTGGCCGACTGGCTGGCGGAGGAGCGCGCCCGCCACGACAAGCTGGTGGTGGTGGGGGATTTCAACATCGCCCCGGACGACCGCGACGTCCACGACCCGGAGGCGTGGCACGAGAAGATCCTCTGCTCCACGCCGGAGCGCGAGGCGCTGGCCCGTCTCACCGGTGGCCTGGAACTGGCCGATACGTTCCGGCTGTTCGATCAGCCGGAGAAGACCTGGTCCTGGTGGGACTACCGGATGAACAACTTCAAGCGCAACCGGGGCCTGCGCATCGACCTGATCCTGGGCAGCCCGGCGCTGCGCGAGGCCTGCACCGCCAGCACCGTGGACCGGGAGCCCCGGACCTGGGAGCGGCCGTCGGACCACGCGCCGGCGGTGGCCGAGTTCGACCTGGGTTAAGGGCACATGCTACGTACCCTGCTCAAAGGCCTGGTCATCCTCTGGTGGCAGAAGTACTGGCTGCTCGGGACCGTTGCCCTGGTACTGGGCGGTGCCGGCGCCTACCACCTGCTCAGCAGCCCGGTTTACGAGAGCGAGGCGGTGATCAACACCGGGCTGCCGCCGGGGGTAAGCGATTACGCCGATGAGACCGAGGCGATCATCGAGCGCTTCCGGGTCGCTGAAGGACTGGAGGATGAATCCGCCCTGCTGGCCCTGGAGACCGACAGCGACCGGGTCCATCTGCGGGTACAGGGTGAGAGCGCCGAGGCGGCGGAACTGCTGGCCGAAGACCTGTCGCGCGGGCTGCTGAGCGAATTCCGCAGCCATCACCACGGCCAGCGCAGCCGGCTTGAGGACGCCCTGGAGGGGCTGGACAGCCGCATCAGCGACCTGCGCGGCACGCTCCGACGGCTCTCGGCGGATCGGCCGGAGGAAGTGGACAACCTCTACCTGGCCACCCGAGCGCTGGTGGAGGACAGCGGCCAGGAACGGCTGGAACGCCTGGAGGCGGAACGCGCCGATCTGGCCAATCAGCTGGAGCGGCTGGAACAGCCCGGCCCGGGCATGCTGCGCCAGGCCGAACTGCCCGACGGCCCGAGCCGCCCGGATTACGGCACGCTCTGGAAGGTAGCCGGCGTCCTCGCCGCCCTGCTGGGTCTGCTCAGTATCATCCTCGCTCAGCAGCGCCAGGACCGGCGCCGCCGGCAGGGCTGACGCCCACCGGTCGGAGAGCCCGCTCAGGCCGCCGGCCGCGGTTCAGCCTCAGTCCCCCTCCTCGTCGTAGTCCTCCCACTTCTTGGGGTTGGGCCGGGCGTCCTTCCGGTCCACATCCGGTGCCTCGTGCCGCCCAGGGGCAGCGGTGCCCCGGCCGGGCATGGCGGCCTGCTCCGACCCACTCGCCGCCTGCAGCCCCGCGGCCCCGGCCACGCCCTCCAGCACCTTCACGTTGGCGTTGACCGGCGGCGCACCGCCCTCCTTGTCGCTGCCAAAGTAGAGGGTGAGGTGCGGGAACGGGATCTCGATACCGGCCGCATCCAGGTGGCGCTTGACCAGGCGGTTGTAGGCCCGGCCCACGGCCCACTGCATGCCGCCGACAGTCTTGATCCGCACCCGGATGTTCACCGAGCTGTCCGCCAGCGCGGTCACGCCGAAGACCTCCAACTCCGGGCTGAGGATCGCGGGGGCCAGCTCCTCGTCCTGCAACAGCTCGGCGAAGGCCTCGCGCAGCCGCACTATGGTTTCGTCGATGTCCTCGCGGTAGGCGATGCCGTACTCGCCCACGTGGTAGGCGTACTCCCGGTTGTAATTGGAGACGCTGTCCACCGAGGAGAAGGGCACGATGTGGAAGGTGCCGGACAGATCGCGGATGCCCACCGAGCGGATAGTCAGCTTCTCCACCGTGCCGGTGATCCCGGCCGCGGTGACCACATCGTCGGTGTTGATGGCGTTCTCCAGCTGGATGAACACCCCCGTAATGATGTCCTGCACCAGCTTCTGGGCACCGAAGCCCACCGCCAGACCGATAACACCGGCACCGGCGATGAGCGGGCCGATGTTGATGCCGATCTCCGCCAGGACGATCATCAGGGTCAGCGTCACCAGCACCACCAGCACGGCGTTGCGGAAGATGGCCAGCAGGGTGCGCTCGCGGCTGGTCGGCTCGCCGACACCGGTCTCGGGGTTGAGCCGGTGCTCGATCCAGCTGGCGATGGCGATCCAGATCAGCACGGCGGCCGACAGGATGATGGCCACCGTCACCGCCTTCAGGATCACGGCCGCACCGGCGTCGGAGACCACCCAGGCGGTGAAGTTGAAGATACTCCAGGCGTCCAGCACCATCGCCAGCACCGCCAGCACGATCACCAGCCGGATGATCTTCAGCGCCGTGGGCACGAAGGCGTTCAGCCGCGCCTCCAGCAGCGGGAAACGCTCGCGGGTCTCCGCCGGCACGCGGATGCCGCGGCTGATGAACTGGGTCAGCAGCAGCGAGATCAGCACACCGACACCCACCACCACCAGGGTCTGCACCGTGGCCTGGGCCATGAAGGGCAGGGCCGCCTCCGGGTGCGTGATGGTAACAACGGCAAGCGCGCCGACGTAGGCGATGGCGATGAGGTGCCAGAGCTCAGCCAGCATGGAGAGCACCACCTTGGTAAAGCCCAGGCCCGCCTGGCGCGCCTGGGCCTGCAGCTTGTCGTGCACCGGCTTGCGGTTCTGCAGGATGATCACCAGGGCCTGGATGAAGGCCAGCAGCATGATCAGCAGCGCCAGGGCGCGGCCGAAGCCCTCGCTGACGGCGACGGACAGGATCGGGACGACCAGCAGCATGCCGTAGCCGACAAAGCCCACCAGCCGGGCGATCCAGGCATTCCAGTAGGCAGCGTCCTCCTCGCCCATGGGCAGCAGCCGCAGGCCCTCGTGGCGGGAGGCGAACACCACCCGCAAGACCGCCTTGGCCACCTCAACCATCAGGAAGGCGTTGAGGAAGAGCGACTGGCGGGTCTCCATCGCCCCGGCGTCCCCGAAGACGAACAGGGACAGGGCGTAGCCGGTGACCCAGGCCAGCAGGATCACCACCAGGTCGATGACGGCGGCCACCACGATGCCCACCGCACGGCGGAGCATTGTGGCCAGGGTCAGCAGGTTCTCGACCGGACGGCCGGAGAACCGGCCTCGGCGCTTTTCCCCGGACTCGGGCGCCTGGGCGGGCGGTGTAGCCACCGCCCACCGGCTGAGCACGTCGAACAGGGGTTTGGCCAACCGCCGAAACACGAAGAAGACGGCGACCGTGGCCACGATCAGGATAAGCAGTTCAACCAGGCCATCGGCCAGGTTGAACCAGACCGCGCCCAGGCCATCGTCGGTGGCGCCGGTGAGGGCCGAGGCGGCGGCCCGCGTCTCGTCCACCACCGTCTGCGCGAACTGTTGGGTCAACTCCGCCACGTGCCGGACCAACGAGCTTCCCGCCGGCGGCGCCTCCTCCGCTGCCGGCTCCGCGGTTTCCGCGGCCTCCAGGCCCCGCAGCTCGTCGATGAGCCGTTGGCGTGCCTGGTTGTCCTCGAGGATTTCCGCCAGCCGGCTGCTGGGCGAGTCCGCCGGGTCCGCATCACCCTCCCCGGCCACCGCCGGGGTGAATGCGAACAAGAGTGCGAGCAACAGACCAGAAAACAGCGGCCACGGGATCAGACGGCAAAACAGCAGCGATCGGGACACGGGCCACTCCATGTTGTTGTCAGGCGTTCAGCTGGGCCGGACAGGTTACCGGCACCCAACTGAAAAGCCTATGGGGTTATTCGGGAACCCGCAACGATAGAGCCGTACCCGCCCCCGTTCAACCGGTGGTTCTGGAGCGCGAAGCGCCGGTCTTGGTGGCATTGCCGTCCCAGGCGGCATTGATGCGCTTCTGCTGCTTCTGCAGGTTGCGCGACAGCACCACCTCGCCGGTCTTCACGAACCGCTCGTGGTTTTCCTCCACGGCCTCCGCGATATACCGGTAATTGACCATCATCCCGTAGGAGGCGTCCATGCGCGTCTGTGAATGGTCGGCGAAGGGGTCGATCTGCTCCAGGCGCGCGCCGTTGCTGAGGTGGAACCGGGCCACCGCATCGGCCACGGTATCGTGGCGGCGCACCCGTGTGAGGTAGGCGAGCAGCAGACGGGACATGGGTTCCGCCAGCACTTCCTGATGGCTCAGCGGCGCTTCCAGCAACTGGTGGAGTGCATCCACCGGGTCCGACACACCCGCCGCCACGGTCAGCGCCTCGGCGTCGTCCTGGATCAACGCGGCGATGCGGTCGCGGGTGAACCCATCCGCGTAGTCACCCTCCATCCGCAGGGCGCGCGAGAACCCGGGTACCGGCGAAAGCGTCGCGTAGCGCTCCACATGGGGGAACTCGCTGATCAGTTCGCCCATCACCTGCTTGAGCAGGAAGTTGCCGAAGGAAACGCCGCGCAGCCCCACCTGGCAGTTACTGATGGAGAAGAAGATCGCGGTATCCGCCTCGTCGTTGTTGCCGACGGGCGACTCCGGATCGAGCAACGGCGCGGTGTGGGTGGCCAGCCCCTGGACCAGGGCCACCTCCACGAAGATCAGCGGCTCGTCCGGCAAGGCCGGGTGGAAGAAGCCGAAACAACGCCGGTCCGACGCCAGCCGCCGCCGCAGATCGTCCCAGCTCTGGATGGCGTGCACCGACTCGTACTGGATCAGCTTCTCCATGAGGCGGGCCGGGCTGCGATCCCAGCTGATGCGCTGCAACTGCAGAAAGCCGGGGTTGAACCACGACTTCAGCAGGTGCTGCAGGTCGCTGTTCACCGGCTTCAGTTCCGGGTGGGCCTTGAGCTGGCGCAGCAGGGTCTCGCGCAGCCGCACCAGCACCCGGGTGCCGTCCGGCGCCCCGTTCAGGCGCCGGAACACCTCCTGTCGCGGCGGCTCCACCACCCGCAACAGCTCCTGCAGGTCCGCCGTCTCATCGCTCTCGCGAAAGCGCTCGGCCGCGGCCAGCACGGTGTCCCGGTCCGGGCCGAAGCGCTCGGCCAGGAGCTGGAGGAAGCGGGTCTTGCCCGCCTCGTCCAGTCCATCCACCGCGCGGACCACCTCGCGGGCCAGCGCCACCCCGGAGGCCTCGCCGCGGCTGGTCAGCAGCGCGCGGCAGTTCTCCTCCAGGCGTTTCATGACATCCGGGTTCTGGTTGGGCCGTGACAGGCCCAACCCCCGGTCCGCCACCTGGTCTACCAGGCGATTCCACCAACGGTTTCTCATCACATCGGCCCCATCAGCATGTCAGGCAGGCCCGTGGCGATCCACGGGAAGAAGCAGAGGATGACGATGGACAGCAGCATCAGCAGCATGAAGGGCAGGGAGCCCCAAAGGATCTTGGAGAGCTTCACATCCGGTGCGATACCCTTGAGCACATAGAGATTCAGCCCCACCGGTGGTGTGATGAGCCCTATCTCCAGGTTGATGGTCATGATGACGCCGAACCAGATCGGGTCGAAGCCCGCCTCCACCACGATAGGCAGCAGGATGGGCGCGGTCATCGGGATGACGGCCACCGGCGGCAGGAACAGGCCGGCGATCAGCAGGAAGACGTTGATCAGACCCATCAGCACCCAGGGGTTCACGTCCAGGGCCCCCACCGACGTGGCGATCGCCTGAGTGACGTAAAGCTGGGAGAGCATGAAGCCGAACAGCCCCGCGCAGCCGATGATCATCATGATCATCACCGACTCTTTGGTGGTGGTGCGCAGGATGCGCCACAGGGCCTGGGGCTGCCACACCCTGTAGATGGCGATCACCAGCAGTACACAGAAGACCGCACCCACGCCGGCCGCCTCGGACGGTGTCGCCACCCCGCCGTACAGCGCCCACATGATGAAGACGATGACCGCGAAGAAGGGCAGCAGCTTGGGCACCATCGAAAAGCGCTCGGCCCAGCTGTAATGCGTCCCGGAATCCATGCTCCGCAGCGCGCCATCACGCCAGGCCATGAACACCGCCCAGCAGGAGAACATGAAGATGAGCAGCAGGCCCGGGAACACGCCGGCCAGAAAGAGCCGGCCGATGGACAGCTCGGTGCTGACCCCGTAGATGATCATGGTCACGCTGGGCGGAATCAGGATGCCCAGGGTGGACCCGGCACCGATGGCCCCGCAGGTCAGGCCCTCCGGGTAGCCGCGCCGGCGCAGCTCCGGAATGCCCATCTTGCCGATACCGGCACAGGTGGCCGGAGACGAGCCGTTCAGCGCAGAGAACAGACCGCAGGCACCGATGTTGGAGACGAGCAGCCCGCCGGGCACCTTGTACAGCCAGCGATGCAGCGCCTCATAGAGGTCGGCACCGGCCCGCGACGAGGCGATCGCCGCCCCCATCAGTATGAACATGGGGATGGAGAGCAGCGTGAACTTGTTCATCGATGCGTAGAGCATCTCCCCCACCATCTCCAGGGCGAAGATGCCCTCGAACAGGAAGAGGAAGAGGACTGCAGTGGCGCCCAGGGCGAAGGCCACGGGGGTCCCCAGCAGCAGAATGACCATCAAAACGGCCAAAATGACCAATGCAAGTACAAATTCATTCATTTTCCGCTCCCCCCATGGGCGTCAACCACATGCCGGGCCTGCGCCACTGCCGGGTGACCTTTGTCGGCATTTTGGGCGGCGCCACCCTGCGACTCCGACTCCTCCTTAAGGATCTGCTCGGCCTCAAGCGTGAAGGGCTCCTCCACGCCCATGACGATGGCCGCGGTCTGCGCGATGTATTGCAGGGCGAGCAGGATCATGCCCAGGGGCAGGAAGGTCATCGGGATCCACAGCCGCGGGCGCCAGACCGATTCCGAGCGCCAGCCGGTCTCGAAGTACTCGAGCCAGAGCATGAAGCCGGTGTAGGCCACGATGACGATAAAGGCGAACGCGATGAAGTTGCCGATCAGCGCCAGCGCGAGCTTGCCCCTGGGACCGAGCAGCATCGGCAGCAGGTCCACGTTGACGTGGCCGCGCTCGTGCAGCACGTAGGGGCTTGCCAGCAGGGTGGCACCGAGCAGCATGAAGGTAACGAACTCGGTCTGCCAGATGGTCGAGGTGCCCATCACGTAGCGCATGAACACCATCTGACACACAACCAGGGCCGCGACGACGATCATGATTGAGGCTACCGTGGCCGCGGCCCGGGAGAGCGCAGTAACCCCGCGAATAAACCAAAGCATGTTTCTCACTCCCGATAGCGGGTGCCGTCGTCGCAACGACCCCGTGGATTATGCTTCTCGTGCGGTGGACCCTGCCGGGCCGCACGGGCCCGGCAGGGACATCAGGGAGAGAGCGGCGTTACTCGACCTCGAGGGCCATGTCGAGCAGTTCCTGACCGCCTTCGACTTCATTGACGAAGTTGGCGTAGGCGCTGCGCTCGGCGATCTCGCGCCAGGCCTCGAAGTCCTCCTCGGTCATGTAGGCGACCTCACGGCCGTGCTCCTCGTAGACCTCGGCGAAGCGCTCGTCGGCCTCGATGGCGGCCTCGTAGGCGAACTCCTCGGCCTCCTTGCCCGCCTCGATCAGCACGGCCTGCTGCTCCTCGCTGAGGCGGTCCCAGATGCGGGTGGAGACCAGGATGGGCTGGTACATGAACCAGAGGGCGTAGTCACCCGGGGGGGTCACGCACTCAAGCTGCTCGTACAGCCGGAAGGACACAAAGCTGGCGGAGCTGGTGTTGGCGGAATCCAGCACGCCGGTCTGCAGGCCGGTGTAGATGTCGGAGCTGGGCATGGAGGCAATGGAGGCACCGGCCTCGGCGAGCATCTCCTCGAAGGCAGCACCGGCCGCGCGGATGTTGATGCCGTCGGCGTCATCCGGATGCACGATGCACTTCTCGGTGGAGCCGAAACCACCGGCCAGCCAGGTGTGGGCGAGCACCTTCACGTTGTGCTCGGCCATGATCTCTTCCAGCCGCTCCATGAAGGGGGACTCGTTGATGCGCTGGGCGTGGTCGTGGTTACGCACCAGGCCAGGCATCAGAGTGAGGTTAACCTCGGGCACCCGGCCACCCACGTAGGCCAGCGGCAGCGCGGTGAGGGCCAGGCGGCCACGGGACAGGGCCGGCCACTGCTCACGCGGCTGGTACAGGGAGGCGCCCGGGTAGACGCGAACCTGCAGGCCCACGTCGGCCTCTTCCGCCCGGTTGGCGATGATCTGCACCATTTCGTCGCGGACGTCACCCTGGCCACCCGGCCACTGGTGCGAGGCATCCAGCCGCATCTGCGCCTGGGCGCTCATGGGGTAAATCATGGCAGTGGCCATGGCACACATGGTGACGGCAACAGCGAAAGCCCAACGCGGGCGGTAGGTCTTTTTCTGAGACATCGGTACTTCCTCCTGGTCTTCCTCTCGATTAACCGGCCGTGGGCTGAGTTTTGATCTGGTTGCCCAGCGGCGACGGTTTCTTGGTACTGCCTTTTTTTACTGCCTAGGTACTACGCGGCCTTCTTTCGGGCCTTTTTCTTTCAGGTTGCGGCGCAGCCACGCCTGAAAATCGGGTGACGCTTGCAAAAGGGTGTGCGGTTCAGTGCCGCACGGCCTCCTTATCCATCAGGGTCTTGCCCTGTTCGAGCAGGTGGTGCTTCATCTGCGCATCGGCGGCCTCTGCATCGCCCTTGCGGAAGGCTTCCATCAGGTCGCGATGCTCCTGCAGGGAGTCCTGCAGCCGTCCGGGTGCCTTCAGCTGCCGGTGCCGGGCGAGGATAAGAATGCGGCGCAGGTCCGCTGCCACGCGCTGGAGATAGGGATTGCCACAGACCTCCTGCAGGCGGGTGTGGAACTCGTAGTTGTGCTCGTAGTAACGGTCGATGTCCCCGTCCGCCGCGGCATCCTCCAGGTTCTGGTGGATACGCTCCAGGTTCTGCAGCTCGCGCTCGTCGGTGCGCTTCACCGCCTCGCCGGCGATCAGCCCCTCGAGCACGGCCATCACCGGGAAGAGCTGCTCCAGGTCCTTATGGTCCAGCACGCGCACGCGGCAGCCGCGCCGCGGCTCCAGGGTCACCAGCCCGTCGGCGTCGAGGATCTTCAGCGCCTCGCGCACCGGGGTACGGCTGACGCCCAGTTCTTCGGCCAGCACAACCTCGTCGATCCGGTCGCCCGGACGCAGCTCCTGCTGAAAGATCCTTTTCCTCACCAGATCAGCAACCTGGCTGTATAGCGCTGGCGATTTCAGTGAACCCACCATCGTTTCTGCTCCTCCTGCAGACCCTCTCCGGGGATGATGCTTGTAGCTTGTAATTACGAATGTATAATTCATAATGCAAGACGTCAAGGGCAAGATGACGAACTGTCCCAGAGGCTCCGCAGGGCCCACCCAGAAGAAGCCGGGACGCAACCAGAACACTTTGATGGAGGAAGCCTATGAACGCCCCTAAACCCCTCGCGCAAGGACCGGAGAGCCTCTACAACCTGCTGCATGAACGCTGTCAGGGCCGTGAGGACCAGGTCTGCATGGAAGTGCCCGGAGGCCAGAGCTGGACCTACGGCCAGGTCCACGAACACGCGGCCCGCCTGGCCGGCCTGCTGGCCCAGCTGGGCGTGCAGCCCGGTGACCGGGTGGCCGTGCAGGTGGAAAAGAGCCCGGAGGCCATCTCCCTTTACCTCGCCTGCCTGCGCGCGGGCGCGGTCTTTCTGCCCTTGAACACCGCCTACATGCGCGCGGAGCTGGAGTACTTCCTCCACGATGCGGAACCGGCCCTGGTGGTGGTGCGGCCTGCGGGCGAGGAGACCATGCGCGGGCTGGCGGAGGCCCAGGGCGGGATCCGCGTCGAGACGCTGGACGCCCAGGGCGGCGGCAGCCTGACCCGAGCGCTGGCCGAACAGGCCCCGGAGCCGCTGGCGCCGCACCCGGTGAAGCGCGATGACCTGGCCTGTATCCTCTACACGTCCGGCACCACCGGCCGGCCCAAGGGGGCGATGCTCTCCCACGGCAACCTGGGGTCCAATGCACTGGCGCTGGAGTCGGCCTGGGGCTGGCGGGATGACGATGTGCTGATCCACGCCCTGCCGATCTTCCACGTGCACGGGCTGTTCGTGGCCATCCACTGCGCCATGCTCGGTGCCTCCAAGATCTACTTCCTGCCCAAGTTCGATGCCGACCAGGTGATCAAGCTGATCCCGCAGGCCACCGTGCTGATGGGCGTGCCCACCTTCTACACCCGCCTGCTGCAACAGCCCGAGCTGACCCCGGAGCTCTGCAGCAACATCCGGCTGTTCGTGTCGGGGTCCGCGCCGCTGCTGGAGGAGACCTTCGAGCAGTGGCACGAGCGCACCGGGCACCACATCCTGGAACGCTACGGCATGACCGAAACCGGCATGAACATCTCCAACCCGCTGGAGGGCGAGCGCCGCCCCGGCACCGTCGGCTTCCCGCTGCCCGGGGTGCATGCCCGCGTGGTGGACGAGCAGGGTCGCGAGCTGCCGGCCGGCGAGGTGGGCAGCCTGCAGGTGAAGGGCCCGAACGTGTTCTCCGGGTACTGGCGCCTGCCGGAGAAGACCGCGGAGGAGTTCACCGACGACGGTTACTTCATCACCGGCGACATGGGCATGGTGAGCGAGGACGGTTACTTCGCTATCGTCGGCCGGGCGAAGGACCTGGTCATCACCGGCGGGTACAACGTCTATCCGAAAGAGGTGGAGGGCTTCATCGACGCCCTGGACGGGGTGCGCGAATCGGCGGTCATCGGCCTGCCCCACCCGGACTTCGGCGAGCAGGTGGCCGCGGTGGTGGTGCCGGAGCAGAGCGGCGACAAGCTGGACGAGAGCAAGGTGATCGGCCAGCTGAAGGGCGAACTGGCCGGCTACAAGGTCCCGAAGGCCGTCTTCTTCGTCGACGAGCTGCCCCGCAACACCATGGGCAAGGTGCAGAAGAACGTGCTGCGCGAGCAGTACGCGAGCTGAACCCCGCCCGCGGGCGCACCCGGTTTGATTGCCGGGTGCGCCTTCCCCCCTCTCCCGTTGTACAATGGCGCGCAAAAGCCAACGCGCCGGGCGACCGTGCTGTTTCCGGCCCGGCCCACACCAGGGAGATTGCACCGTGCCCGATCCACAGACCCACGACCGCACCGATCTCATCGAGCCGAACGCCGCCAACCGCTACGAGGTCTCGCAGGACGATCTGCCGCTCTCCTGCCCGATGCCCGGCATGTACCTGTGGAACTCCCACCCCAAGGTCTACCTGCCCATCCACGAGACGGGCGAGGAGATCTGCCCCTACTGCGGTGCCCAGTACGTGCTGAAGGATTCCGTTGAGGATGTGGTGACCCTGCGCAAGGGGCGGCGGCAGTCGGATAAGTGAGCGGTATCCGACGGGCGTGACAAACGGACAGGACAACAGCGCTGCTCGCCCGGTGCTGGTGGTCGGCCCGGCGTGGGTGGGCGACATGGTGATGGCGCAGAGCCTGTTCATCAGCCTCCGCCAGCGCCACCCTTCTCCGGAGATCGATGTCATCGCCCCGGCGTGGAGCCTTCCGCTGCTGGAGCGGATGCCCGAGGTGCGCCGCGCCATCCCGCTACCTGTGGCCCACGGCGAACTGGCTCTGGGTAAACGCTGGCGCCTCGGCCGATCCCTGCGCCACGAGGGCTACCAGCAGGCCATCGTGCTGCCCCGCTCCGCCAAGGCCGCCCTGCCGGTGCTGGCCGCCGGCATCCCCCGGCGGACCGGTTACAAGGGAGAACACCGCTACGGCCTGCTTAACGACATCCGCCCCCTGGACCGGCAAAAGCTCTACCGCACGGTGGACCGCTTCGTCGCCCTGGGCCAGGAAGCTGACGCCCCACTGCCCCCACCCGTGCCGGAACCCCATCTGGAGATCTCCGCGACCGGGCGCGCGGCCGCCCGCGAGGCGCTGGGCCTGGCGGGCGACGACGCCCCCGCCCTGGCCCTGTGCCCCGGCGCCGAGTACGGCCCGGCCAAACGCTGGCCGGCGGCCTATTTTGCCGAAGTGGCCCGAGACCGGCTGGCCGCCGGCTGGCAGGTCTGGCTGTTCGGTTCTGACAAGGACCGCCCCATCACGGGTGAGATTGCCGACGCGGCGCCGGGGTGCACTGACCTGGCCGGCCACACGACGCTGGCGCAGGCCATCGATCTGCTCGCCTCGGCGGACGTGGTGGTCAGTAATGATTCGGGGCTAATGCACGTGGCCGCCGCCACCGGGCGCCCGGTGGTCGCGCTTTACGGCTCCTCCGATCCGGGCTACACGCCACCACTGAGCAGCCGCGCCCGCATCCTGTATTTGGGCCTGGAGTGCAGCCCCTGCTTCCAGCGCGAGTGCCCTCTGGGCCACCTGAACTGCCTGCGGCAGATGCACCCCGACCGGGTGCTGGAGGCCATCACCACGCTGCACCGGGAGGCCGCCTGATGCACCTGGCCTTCGCCCTGTTCAAGTACTTCCCCCATGGCGGGCTACAGCGCAACTTCCGGCGCATCACCGAGCTGGCGCTGGAGCGCGGCCACCGGGTTGACGTCTATACCCTCGCCTGGAGCGGCTGGACACCGGATCACCCGAACCTGCAGGTGGAGGTGATGAAGGTGCCCGGCTGGCGCAATCACACCCGCTACCGCCTCTTCGGCAACCGGCTGCAAGAACGGTTGGCGGAAAGCCGCCCCGACCGGGTAGTGGGCTTCAACAAGATGCCGGGGCTGGACGTCTACTACAACGCCGACCCCTGCTTCATGGAACGGGCGCAGACCCGCCACCCGCTCTATCGCTGGTCCGGGCGCTATCGGCAGCACGCTGCCTTCGAGCAGGCGGTGTTTCGCGCCGATGCCCGCAACCACATCCTGCTGCTCTCCGAAGCGGAGAAGCCCCTGTTCCAGCGATGGTACGGCACCCCCGATGAGCGCTTTCACCTGATGCCGCCCTACGTCTCCGCCGACCGCTTTGCCGGTCCGGAGGCCCCGGACATCGGTGCCGGCCTGCGTCAGGAGTTGGGCCTGGGCGAGGACGACCGGATGCTGCTGATGGTGGGCTCCGACTTTCGTCGCAAGGGCGTGGACCGCAGCATCCGCGCCCTGGCCGCCCTGCCCGAGGCCCAGCGGCAGCGCAGCCATCTGTACGTGCTCGGCAAGGGCCGCGCGGCAACACTGGAGGCGCTGGCCCACCGGCTCGGCGTGGCAGCTCAGGTCCACTTCCTGCAGGGGCGGGACGATGTGGCGCGCTTTCTCTTCGCCGCCGACCTGCTGCTCCACCCGGCCTACCAGGAGAATACCGGCACCGCCATCGTCGAGGCCATTGCCGCCGGTCTGCCTGCCCTGGTGACCGGCAACTGCGGCTACGCCTTTCACGTCGAGCGTGCCGAATGCGGACAGGTCCTACCGCCATCCTTCTCCCAGCCCGCCATGAACCGGGCACTTGCGGAGATGATCGGTAGCCTCGAGCGGCCCCGCTGGCGGGACAACGCCCTGGCCTACGCTCGGCGGACCGAACTGGGCAGTCGCGCCGAACACGCCCTGCGGGTTATCGAAGGGCCCCGGTACGGGGAGCAGGCCGCGGCATGAAACCGAGGAGGGACGAGATGGTGCTGGACCCGGACTTCCGGGCCGCGCTGCAGGCCGCGTTTGGCCCGGGCGATCCCTTCGAGCAGGTGATGGCCCTGGACGGGGAGGTGGTGCGCGCCGTGGATGGCCGCCGCACCTTCCGCTTCGAGCTGGGCGGCCTCACCTACTTCGCCAAGGTGCACACCGGCATGCCCTGGGGACGGATTCTGCGCAAGCTGTCGCAGTTTCGAGTCCCGGTGCTGGGGGCCGAACCGGAGTGGCGGGCCATACACCGGCTGCAGGCGCTGGGCATACCCACCACGCCGCCGGTGGCCTTTGGCCTGCGCCGGGGGCTCAACCCGGCCAGGGAACGCTCTTTCGTGATCACCCGAGACCTTGGCCGCACCCGCACCCTGGAGCAGGAGTGCCTGCGGTGGCCGGAGCATCCGCCCGCCTTCCGCTTCAAACTGGCGCTGATCCGGGAGGTGGCGCGAATCGCCCGTGCCCTGCACGAGGACGGGATGAACCACCGGGACTTCTACCTCTGCCATTTCCGGTTGGACCTGAACCAGGACGAGGCCGCCGTGCTTTCGGGGGCACGCCCGCCGCGACTGCACCTGATGGACCTGCACCGGGTTCAGCGCCACAAGCAATTACCGGAACGTGCTCGGGTAAAGGATATCGGCGGACTGTACTTCTCGGCGCTGGATATCGGGCTGACCCGACGGGATATCTTACGTTTCATGCGTGCCTACCAGGGCCTAACCCTTCGGCAGACACTGGCGGCGCATGGCAGGTTCTGGCAGCAGGTAGCAGAACGAGCACGCTGGCAGTACCGGCGGGAGCATGGCAAAGCGCCCAAGGCACCGCCGTTATGAAGTCTTATCGCCTGCTGCAATGGCTGGGACTGGCACCCCGGTTGCTCCCGAACGCTGGAGACCACCCTAACCTGCAGGCTTGCGCACGGGCCTTGGCACAGGGCAATCCGCCCGCCGGGTGGACCCTTCTGGGCAGTTCCGCACAGGCCCGTGTGGCCCGCGGCGAATGGCAGGGGCAACCTGTCTTTCTCAAGGTGCTGCTGCCCCGTCATCGCCTGGAGGAACTGAAGGCCCTGGGCCGCGGTAGCCGCGGTGCCCGCGCGGTGGATCGCTCCATCCAGATGAGCCGGGATGGCTTCCCAACCCCGCCCGTGCTGGCCTACGGCCGCGCCAATCCGCGCCTGGAGTTCGTCCTCACCCAGGCCGTACCCCATCCCGCCATGGTGGACCTGGTCACCTGCGCCTCGGGCCCATCACGCCTGGAGCTGAAGTCGCGGTGGTGTTTGCTCCGGCGTTTCGGTGCCGAAATCGCCCGCTTGCATCAGGCCGGCTGGGTTCACGGCGACCTGCGCCTGGGCAACGTGTTATGCGATCTGCAAGGGGGACTTGAGGCAGCGGAGTTTTGGTACCTGGACAATGAGGGCAGCCACCGCAGCGCAAAAGCGCAGGATCAAGACCGTAACCTCGTCCAACTGGCCATGACTCGACGGGACCACCAGAGCCGCACGGACCAGCTGCGCATGCTGCAGGGCTACGCAGAGGGTATGAAACTCGACCGGGCCAGTTATCGGCGACTGGCTCGCAACGTGGAGAGCGGTCGTCAGCAGCGCTGGGCCCGACGCATGGCGCGTGGCGGCCCCAAGCCTCGTTTCCAGCCTGGCCACCGTGAGGCAAAGCCGTGAGAGCCATTCGGGGTAAGGGCCACGGCTTTCAGTACGCCTGCTCGCCCGACTCGCCCGCCCTCGCAGCCCTTGATGGGGGCCGCTGGCCGCCGCCAGGCGCCACGCTGAAGGTCATCAAAAAGAACAAGAAGGTCTGCAGCGGCTTTATTAGCCTCGGCTCTACTTCGCTGTTCTTCAAGCGATTCCCTAATAATCCGTGGGCCGGTGCGCTCCAACGGATGACCGTCCGGGATCGGGTGAACCGGAACTGGCGAGTCGCTCAACGACTGCAGGCCCACGGCGTGGCCATCCCGGCGCCCCATGCCGCAATCTGGGGACAGGACACATCCTGGTATCTGAGCGAGGCGATCATGGGGGCGGCAACAATGGAGGCAGCTGTCCGACAGTCAGGGCCAGCGACGTCCAAGACCACCGGGCTTTGCAAGACCGCCGTCGATCAGTTAATCCGCCTGCATGATGCCGGCGTGGTGCATGGCGACCTGAAGTGGGGAAATTTGCTGGTACAGAACGCCCGGGTCATCATCACGGATCTGGACAGCGCCCGCATCAAGCCCCGGGTGGGACTCAACGCAGCCACACAGGACCTGGCACGCTTCCTGGTCAGTGGGCTGGAACTGGGCCTAGACCAACACTGGGCCCATGGGGTCATTCAGCATTATGCAGCAGGGCGGGCGTTGCGCCCCGAGGGGCTGATCGGGCGGGTCCAGCGATCAATCGAGCGCATCAGCGCCGCCCACCAGAAACGGTACGGCCGGCCCCCGGTATACTTGGCAGCCCAACCCACTCCCGACCGAGACCGACAAAAGAACCATTGTGAGCGACGATAATCCTCCCCTTCTCATAATGCTGGACCGCCACCTAGGCAACTTTCTGGTGGCCAGCCCTGTGCTCACCCACATCGCCCGTGAGAAGCCCGGGACTCAAGCGGTGATCAACGCCTCACACTGGGCGTTGGCGCAGCGTATTCCGGGTTTTCCCGAGCCATGCGTGCAGCTTCAGGGTACCGGCAATGGGATAAAGAAGGGCCTCGAATTCCTGCGTGCATTGCGCACGGTGCGTGGCACCAAGCCCTCATGGATAGCGGATTTTGGCGGCAGCAACACCGGCGCTTTACTCGGCGGGCTTTCGGGCGCGCCCCTACGGATCTGCAGAAAGGGCAAACCCCGCGCCGGCCTGTACAATCGGCACGCAGAGCATCCAGCTAATGGAAGCCACCGTATTGATACCTACGGCACGCTCGCCCAGGCGGCGGGTCTAAACGGGAAATGGGGCTGGCCGGTGGTAAGCGCGACGAGCTCAGATCGTCGGGAACTCGAGGCCCAGGCATTGCCGGACCCAGCTACCATCGTTTGCCTGCACGTCGCAGGGGGTAAGGGGTACAAGCATTGGCCCCTGGACCGTTATGCCTCGCTTTGCGATTGGCTGTACGATCAAGGGCTCCGCCCGACGCTTGTTGGGGCTGGGCCCGATCGGCCCTCGGCAGACGCGGTGAAGGCCCTTTGCAAGCAGCAGCCCATCGACTTGGTGCAACAGCTTTCTCTGGGTACGCTCATTGCCCGATTGGAACGGTGTCGGCTATTCATAGGCAACGACAGCGGGCCCATGCACCTGGCCGCTGCAGCGGGCGCTCCCATCATTGGCCTGTTTGGCCCCACCGACCCGGCCCGATGGGGTCCACTGACGGAAAAGCGCACCCTCATCCGGGGCACTGAACCGATTGCCCCGGAAGAAGGCAAAAAGCACGTTCAAGATGGCCGACGGATGGACAGCATCCCGTTGGAAGCCGTCACTGACGCTATCACCCAGGCCCTCTGACTTGGGCAAACAAACGAAACCGCACGCGATGAACGACGATCCAGCAGAACGCCCGCTGAACAGACGTCGGGTGGCCTACCTCTTGGAAACGCCTGGTGAGGTCGGCCCCAATGTCCGCCAGCAGATGGCCGCATTGCGCCGACTGGGCGCCACGGTCACCGCGTGCCTCCTGTCCGGTGATCCGGACTCCTTCAAGGTCGAGGACGAAGCGGATCATGTCAGCGGTTTGAGGCTGCCTGCCTCCGCTTTGTCAGGGAGCCGTATCGGCGCAGCCCGAGCATTCCGGCGATGGTTGCTTGGCCATCCCATTGATACCTTGGTTTGTGACCAGTATAAGGCCATCACTACGGGCACCTTGGCAACCGTGTTGCCTATGATGGAACGACCTCAGCTGATTGCTCTGTTGCGTGGCTTCCAGGCCGTTTCCTCCCGCAGCCGGCGACACTTCTACCGGCTGTTCGCTAGCCGTATCACGGGTTTTATCACTCTGACCCAGGCACAGAGGTCCAAGGTACTCACCCTGATGCCTTGGGTCTCCGAAGAGCACGTCTCGGTGGTTAACAATTTCCTGGACTCGGAGAGACTGGCGGCCAGCCTCTTTTCCCGGGAAGAGGCCCAACGTACGTTGGACATCGCAGGTGACCTGTTCACCTTTGGCACCGTCTGCAGGTTCGACCGCTACAAACGCCTGGTTGACCTCGTGGAGGCCGCTGCGATTCTCCGTGACGCGGGATACGAATTCAGGGTGGTGATCGTTGGCACCGGACGCGAAGAGTGCAGGATTCAGGCGCGCGTCCAGGCACTGGGGCTGCGGGATTGGGTCCTGCTTACCGGGAAAATCCCGAATGCGGCCCGCTGCATGCGCGCGTTCGATTGCTTCGTGCTACCGTCCGAGGGTGACAATTTCGCGCGGGTCTTTCTTGAGGCGCGCGCCGCGCATTTACCCGTTATCGGTGTCGACGGTGGCGGGACACCCGAGGTCATCGGCGAATACGGGCTTATCGCCGGTCGGCGATCTCCGGACGACCTTGCCCGCAAGATGGCGACTATTTTAAGCAAGCCCGCGACCGAGAGAGCCCGCCTGGGGGCGCGTGGTGCGGAGTGGTCGAACAAACAATTCTCGCGGAAACGGCTGGAGGCGCAACTGGCCGCCGCATTATCTCAGTAGCAAAACATCTCGTGATTTTTTCAAGGAAACAGCTGAAGCACCTGCGAAGAGACGCAAAAAATGCCCTGCTCTTCGGATGGCACGCACCGAGGGCCGCGGAGAGGATCTTCATAGCGCCCTCGGCGGTGGTAACCTACGCACAACGCAGCCCCAGCCGCAGTGACACGGGCCGCGTCCTTTCCGGGAACTGGGATTTGCAGGTAAAGCCATTGGACGAGCATCCAAAGGTGCGCTATTGCATCAACAGGTTCGTACGCGGTCAGTCGTGGGAAGAAGCTGGTGCGATAGAACATGCAAAAAAGCTCCTGGACAAAAGGGGCAGCGCGGATGGCAGGAGGAGCTGGGCCGAGATTTCCAGGCGACTGGAAGAGATTGATAAGCTCTATTCCGAACTAAAAGAGACAAGGAGACTCAAGACAAGCGCCGAGTTCCTCAATCAGGCCTCGAGCCGGGAAGATAGCGGCGTCTACATACATATTGACCGGTTTGGGCGACCGATATTCGGCGGAAAAGGCTGCCACCGGTTCGCCATTTGCAAGATTCTTGATATACCTGTCATCCCCGCGCAACTCGGCTTGGTGCACGAGCAGGCCGCCTCATCCAAAAAGGCCCTCAGAAAACTTCGGCACGACACGCGGGAATAACCTGCCCGGACCGGGATCAAAAAACCGTTCATCGATCCGGACTTGCGAATCCTAGGACCATTGCCAGAATCCCATGAATCGGACCACAACCACTCAAGCCCTGAAAGCCGAACTCGCCTGGTTTACCAAGGCCAATTACTTCGCCTTGGTCCTCATCTTTTTCCTCGCTGGTTTTTTCGTTTTCGAGGATCGGGGACACCACAGAAACTTATATTATTTATTGAGTTTTTTGCCGATTGCTTATCTTGTTATCACCAAGAGAATTCCCGGGGCCTTCAACCATAAGCTGCCTTGGGTCATCGTGGCGTGCTTTCTCGGCTTCACCGCGGCATCCGCCTTGTGGTCTTCGGTCTCTTTGGCGGATGACGCCTATGACATGATCCGTTACTTCCTGCTCGTCATGTCTTTTTTGCTTCTTATCGTGACGGTGATATGCGATAGCCATTGGACTGTGGAACGAATACTGCTTTATTCCGTGCTGCTAGTGGCCGCCATTGCATTCGCGACCCTATTGATCCATTATCAGAACAATCCCTTCCCTTATTCTAGGGTGCCCGCCCTGAGTCGACATGGAGAAGTCCAGACCCTAGGCGCGAACATGTACGGCGTCTTCGCCACCGCATCATTAGTCTTGCTTTTACAACCGAGCACCCGGCGCAGCCTCGCCCCGGCCTACCTGACAGCTTTAGCGGTTTCAGCAAGCATTCTTCTCGCATTCCTGGTTCTGGCCCAGACGCGGGGGGCGATTCTTGCCTTGGCAGTCACCTTGACAACACTGCTGGCGCTGCACCGCAGCTGGAAGACGCTGGTCTGCATTGCCCTGGCACTCGTGCTCGTCACTGTCTCCGTCGAGTTGTGGGGCTCCATCAGGGGATTTCTGGAAAGAGGTGCCGGCGCGCGTCCGGCCATATGGGCCGATGCCTGGCGCCAGGTTCTGGAGGCTCCCTGGTTCGGACAGGGTCGCACTGCGGAATTTGAGCTCGATACGGGGTCAAGAATATATGGCCACCCCCACAACGTGGTGCTTTATCTTTTGCTCCAGACCGGCTTTGTCGGCCTGTCTCTTTGGCTCATATGCACCACGTACTTTTTGCTTGCCGCATACAGAATTGGCGCCAGAAGCAGAAATTGGTTGCTCTTGTCGCTGATGGTTTTCGGCCTCATCGCAATGCTTTTCACCAGCCGCGACTTCCTGAGAAGCCCCAACACCACCTGGCTGCTTTACTGGCTTCCCGTCGGTCTGATTATTGGCGCGCAGATAAACCGGGCGATGACGGCTCGCGCCAACCGCCGCGTCGGGGCTTTACAGAATACTGGCGAATAGGTCGTCACGGGCGGCGTCAAGAGATTTGACGCTGTTCTCGATCGAGAAGTCCCGGGCACGGCGCCTTCCTGAGTCACCGTACTCTCTTCTCAGGGACGACGATGCAATCAAACGCTCGATTCCATCACGGATCGAGTCCGGGGACTCAGGGTCAATGATAATCGCGCAGTCATCCGAGAGGACCTCCTGCAACCCGCCTCGTCTGGATGAGACCAGCGGAACGCCGTTCGCCATGGCCTCGACGGAGGTTCGCCCGAAGGGCTCGCACCAAACAGCCGGCGTGACTGCAACCGAAGAGGTCTGCAGGATTATGCTGACCTGCTCTTGTGGAAGGAAATTAAAATGTCGCACGCGCTGCTGCATGCGCTGCAGGAGGCCCTGGAACCGGCGCACGCGCTTGTTTTTCCTGCCCATGTTTCTGTAGCTGGGCGGCCCGATCACGGTCGCCGTCCAGTCGGGATGGCGCGCGAACACGTCAGGTAGTGCATCCATGAGGTTGAACACCCCCTTCTCCTCATGAATTCGCCCGACGTAGACGATCTGTTTTTTCCGGCCTTCCTCGGGCGGCACCGTTTCCGGCCAATGAACACCGTTGTATACGACGCGGACCAGGCCCCTTGCCTGGACGCCGTTTTCCAGGAAGCGCCCGCGGAGGTAATCGCTTACGAAGAAGAGGCCGGCGACCTTATCCGCAACCCGCTGTCGGTCCCTTGGGTGCGCGTACCCGGACGTCGCCGCCAGGTCATTGTGGAGGAATAGAACAACGGGCACATCCAGCTTTTCCGCCAGAAACTCCGCGACCGTCCCGCTATTGTGGACCTCGATGAGGTCGGGGTTGATGCTCCTGAGCCGGGGTATCATACGGGCTGCGTATTGACCCTCGGTGTGATTCTGCCAAGGCCACCGCTTCTTGATCTGGACGAACCACTCGGGCTCGAACCACGGCCCTGGCTCGGTTCCGAAAACCCAGTGGTTACCGTATTTCGAACGCCCATGGCACTCGTGAATGTCGAGCGCGATCGCCCCGTGGGATCGCGGGCCGTACCCCTGCCTGGGCGTCAGCACAGAGACGATAACTCGGCTTGTCATGGCAGTTATTTATCAAGCTGCTCGTTCGTCTGCAATTCTTTCAGCCACGGCTCGTCGAACAGGGAATCCCGGCGGTTTTCCAGCTTCTCCTGGTTTCGGCGGTGACTCTTCTCCGGGGAGACCGCTGCAGTCCCATGACCCAGATGAACAATCCGGGGCATCATGGTCTGCACGGGGATCACCTTGGTATTATACCCGGCGTCCCAAAGTTGGGCCGATATCGAATAGCCCCCACTTTGGTCATAAAAACCCTTCGGGCCGTTGACGCTCTGGAATGTCAGGCCTTCATCGAGCAAGATCTTCCGGCGGTACATGGCGCAAAAGTCTTTGGGGTAGTGTCCCTGTTTCCATTCGTACTTCTTGCTGCGCAGCCCCAGCGCATACTTTATATTGCTGCGGACGACATGAATAACCCTTTTCTGGAATTCATAAATGGGGTTCTTGAGCTCGAGCTTCCAGGTGCCGACACCGCCGAGGCGATCGTCTTCATTCATGGCTTTCAAATACTCATCGAGCCAGTCATCACGCTTCACGAACAAGTCCGTGTGCATGGTGACCAGGAACTCCCCCGTGGCCTCGTGCAGGGCAATGTCGTGCGAGGTCCAGACGTTATCCGGGAAGTTGAAAAGGCCCTCGTCCGGACGCTCTATCAGCCGGATCCATTCCAGCGAGCGAAGATAGTCCAGGCTTTCATCCTTGGACCCGTTATCGATAACGATGACTTCGATGTCTTTTCCCGGTGTGTGTTTCCGGATGGAGCGCAGGCAAGGCTGCAACAGCGGCAGAACCTGCCAATGGGGGATGGAAATGCTTATGCGGCCGGGAACGAAAACGGGCTCTGACATGGAACACTCCGAGGCACGATGCAAGGGGGAGAAAGTATAAAGGTCGCAATGTTAGCATGGGGGGCTTGCAACCACGAGAACGGCCCCGAGGCGGCCATGACTGCATGAAGGCGGACGCGATCTGGAAAGACCGGCCACTCAAGCCATACAAAGATAGGGCACCTGTGATTCACCTGCCGCCAGAGCGGGTGCGGTTCATACGGGGCAGGCCGCCTGAATGGTGGCGCTGGATGACCGGGCTGGAAGTCGCGGGGCTGGCCTGGCCCGCCCGCCGGGGACGCTGGGACCGATACATATCGCCCTTCGCGGACCACGAGGCCTACCTGGCGGTCAAGGAGGTTCACGATGCCGACCTGGCCTACGAACGCACCGCCAGTTTTGGACGGGCGATGCAGGCATTGCAGCGCAAAGGCTCTGCCAATATCGGGCATGGCGGGCGCAGAACGTTCACCGGCGAGGCGGGCGTGATCGGTCACTTCCAGGGCATCAGCGAGCTGATCCGTAGTCTGGCAGACCGGGGCTATGATCTGGAGAGGGCCGGCCCGCTCAATCTGGCAATCGGCCGAGATGGTACGCTCATCAAGGAAAAGCATGGCCACCATCGCCTGGCGGCGGCACAGCTGCTCGGCCTGGAAGCGGTGCCCTTCGCTGTAATGACTGTACACACACGGTGGCTTCTGAGCCATTTCGATGTTTTCAAGGCACATCCGGAAGCGCTACGAGACGCACTCGAATGACGACGGCAAGCCCGCAGATCAAGAAGCCGACCCATCCCCAGTCCGAGAACTCGTGGCACCTCTACAAGCGCATCTTCGGCTTCATCAAGCCGTACTGGCGGCTCGGCGTGCTGGCGATCGTCTGCATGATCCTGGCTGCGGCCGGGCAGGCGGCCTTCGCGTGGATCATTCAGCCGTTGGTCGATGGCACCTTCATTGAGCAGGACCCTAGCGCTCGGGTCTGGGTGCCAGCCGCGCTTGTCGGCATCTTTCTCTTCCATGGCGCCACCACCTTTGCCTCCGACTACACCGTGGCCTGGGTGGGGCGCCGTGTGGTCAAGGACGTGCGCCAGGCCGTGTTCGAGCAGTACCTCCGGCTGCCCACCAGTTTCTTTGACAAGAACTCGCCCGGCACACTGCTGGCCAAGCTCACCTACAACGTCAACCAAATCAGCGCGGCGGCCTCCAAGGCCATCGTGGTCTTGGTCCGGGACACGTTCACAGTGATCTTCCTGCTCGCCTACATGACCTACCTCAGTGGGTGGTTGGTGCTGATTGTTTTCGGGTTGGGCCCCTTGGTGGCCGTGGTGGTCACCGCCGCCAACAAGCGGTTCCGGAAGCTCAGTCGCCGGATGCAGACCTCCGTGGGTGAGTACGCGCAAATCGCCGAGGATGGTATCCGCGGGCAGGCCGAGGTGAAGATCTTCGGGGCGCAGGGCTACGAGGCGGAACGCTTCGACAAAACCAACACCCGCCACCACCGCCAGCTGATGCGCTACAAGGCGGTACAGGCCGCAAGCCAGCCGCTCGCGCAACTTGGCGCTGTGATCGCCCTCGCCATCATCCTGTATCTGGCCACCATGGACGTGATCCTGGAGACCATCACGCCCGGGGGCATGATCTCCTTTATCGCCGCCATGTTGCTGATGCTCCCCCCGCTGAAGCGGGTGGTCGGCGTAAACGCCGAGATCCAGAAGGCTCTGGCAGCGGGTGAGAGTGTGTTCGAGGTGTTGGATGCACCGCCGGAGCCTGATGCAGGGCAGCTCCGACTTGACCGGGCTGACGGACGGATCGAATTCGACGGGGTCGCATTCCGCTACCCGGAGTCCGATGACTGGGTGCTGCGAGACATCAACCTGAACATCGAACCGGGCCAGACCGTCGCCCTGGTGGGTCGCTCCGGTAGCGGCAAAACCACCCTCGCGGGCCTTCTGCCCCGCTTTTACGAACCGCAGCAGGGGGAGATCCGGCTGGATGGCCACCCGCTGCCGGAATACCGCCTGCAGGACCTGCGCGCCCAACTCTCCCTGGTCAATCAGCAGGTGGTGCTGTTCAACGACACGCTGGCCAATAACATTGCGTACGGTCTGGCGGAAAAGCCCACCGAGGCCCAGCTGAGGGAAGTGGCCCAGGCCGCCAATGCGCTGGAATTCATCGAGCAACTCCCCGACGGGTTCGACACGGTCATCGGCGAGAACGGCGTGATGCTCTCCGGCGGTCAGCGCCAGCGCATCGCCATCGCCCGCGCACTCCTGAAGAACGCACCCATCCTCATCCTGGACGAGGCAACTTCCGCACTGGACTCGGAGTCGGAGCAGAAAATCCAGGATGCCCTGGAGGAGCTGATGCGCGGGCGCACCACGCTGGTCATCGCCCACCGGCTCTCCACCATCGAGGATGCTGACCGGATCGTGGTGCTGGACCAGGGCCGTATCGTGGAGACGGGCACCCACGAGGAACTGCTCCGGAAGAATGGCGCCTACGCCTCGCTGCACCGGGTGCAGTTCAGCGATCAGGGGGCTTGAGTACCCGTGCAGCCCCAGGGCAGGCCCAGCTAACTGTTAATGGCTTCGGACACCACTGCCTTGGTGATCAGCAGACGGCGGGCATCCTTGCTCGCCCGCCGCAGCAGCCCGCCCATGACGGCCTCAAGCCGGGCCAGGACTGCGTGGCCCCGGGCGAGGCTGCGGCGCATCTCCCTGCCTGGCTGATGGCGATGCAGGTAGGCATGCACCATTGCCTTGCACAGTTGCTCGGTCTCGCCCGGTTCCAGCCCCTTGAAGGCCGTCGCCGAATAGATCAACAGGTAGAGGTCGATGGCCTGACGCACCCCCAAGGGCAGCACGTGATCAAGCGGCTCCTCGAAGTCGATTCGCAGCAATGTCTGCCCGTCATCGCCGATCAGGTGGTTACGGAGCTGCGCCCCACCGTGCCAGTGGTGCTCTTCATGAAACCGGCCCAGGTCCTGCGCCACGTAGGTCAGCCAGGGCAGTAGCTCATCGAACGGTTTGTGTCGCAGGTGCTGCCAAAGCGGGACACCGCCGTCCTCCATCAGCAAATAACCGGGTTTCACCCCCAGCACCCGGGGGACCGGCTCGCCGGCCTCGCGCAACTCGGCCAGTCGTTGGGCCTCGTACTCCAGCTGCGCCTGCTGCCCCAGCCTCAGCGGTTTCTGTGCCGGCCAATACCCCAGCATCAGCCGGCCGAGCACCGCGCCGCCGAACGCGCGCAGCCGCCCACGCCCGGGCGCGGCACGCTTGGCAATACATCGGTCCCCGGCGTGGCGAATGGCAAAAGCACGGCCCCGGGCCTTCTCCGCTGCGGCGTCCAGTTCGGTAAGGTCCGGCCCGGCTGCGTGGGAAGTGCTCATGACGGATAAGTGACATTTTCGTGAAACGGGTGCCCAGTCTAACCCGTTTCACGGCGGCCGGGGGCTCTCAACCTGTCCCCGGGCGCGGCTGGTATACTGCGCCCAACCAAGATGTGAACCAGCAACGCCCCATGGCCAAAGCGCGTAGCAATCATCCTGTCCACCCGGTTAACTGGGGCCATGCCCTGGGTATAGGCACCCTCCGGTTACTGAGCCGCCTGCCTGCCCGCTGGGCGCTGGCGCTGGGCAGCGCCGTAGGCGCCATCGGATACCGACTGGCACGGCAACGGCGCCTGATCATCCGCCGTAACCTGGAACTCTGCTTCCCGGAACTCGACAAGGCAGCGCGCGAGCGGCTGGTGCGGGAGAACTTCCGGTACACGGGGCGCGGCCTGATGGAACTGGCCCTGTCCTGGTTCGGTGGCCCAGGCGTGGACCGCCTGCCCCTTGAAGTGGAGGGGCTAGAGCATCTCCGGGCAGCGCAGGCGGACGACACGCCGGTGATCCTGCTATCGGGGCACTTTACCACCGTGGAGATCTGTGGCCGGCTGCTGCGCCAGCATTCCGAGATGGCGGTCATCTACAAGCCGATGGACAAACGGCCGCTGGCCGACCGCACCATGCGCGAGGGCAGGGCGCGGGCCATCGGTCCGGTGCTGTCCAAGGATGACCTGCGCGGCATCGTGCGCACCCTGCGCAAAGGGCTCCCCGTTTGGTACGCCGGTGACCAGAACTACCGCAGCCGCCAGAACGTGTTCGCACCCTTTTTCGGCATCCCCGCTGCCACGGTCACCGGACTGAGCCGATTGGCCCGGCTGAGCAAGGCGCGAGTGGTACCTATCTTTTACTACGCACGCACCGATGGCCCCGGCTACCGGGTGGTCTTCAAGCCAGCGCTGGACGGGTTCCCGTCGGGGGACGAGCAGGCCGACGCGGAGCGGATGAACCGCATCATTGAGGAGGCCGTCCGGGCGCAACCTGCGCAGTACTTCTGGGCGCATCGGCGCTTCAAGAGCCAGCCGGACTCGAACGTGAACATGTACCCCGGCGTGAAGGACCACCGCCTGGAGCGCCGCCGCCGGCGCCAGGCCCGACAGGAGAGCCGCTGAACTCATCATGGCCCGACCAACCCTGCCCCTGACCAAGCCCCCACGTTCTCTTTGCATCCTGCGGTTTTCCGCGCTGGGGGATGTAACTCACATGACCCCGGTGGTCCGCACCCTCCAGCGGGAGTGGCCGGAGACACGGCTGACCTGGATTGTGGGCAAGGCCGAGCACACCCTGGTGGGCGACATCCCCGGCGTGGAGTTCGCGGTCTTCGACAAGGCCGCCGGCTGGGCCGGCTATCGCGACCTGTGGCGGCAACTGCGCGGGCAGCGGTTCGATGTGCTACTGCACAACCAATTCGCGCTGCGGGCGAACATCGCCAGCCTGGGCATCCGCGCCGACCTGCGACTGGGCTACGACCGGGCGCGCTCCAAGGACCTGCACGGCCTGTTCATCAACGCCCGCATCCCGCCGCACCCGGGCCAGCACGTCATCGACATCTACTTCAGCTTCATCGAAACACTGGGGGTCCGGCGGCGCCACATGGTCTGGGACATCCCGGTGCCGGACGTGGCCGAGGCGCGCGCCCGGACCCTGATTCCGGACGATCGCCCTACCCTGGTAATCAGCCCCTGTTCCAGCCACGCCCTGCGCAACTGGACTGTGGAAGGCTGCGCCCGGGTGGCGGATTACGCGGCACGCCGGCACGGTCTGCGGGTGCTGATCACCGGCGGCCCTTCGGAGGGGGAGCAAAAGATGGGCGCAGAGATTGCCGCGCAGGCGGAAACGGCGCCCGAGAACCTGGTGGGTCAGACCTCTATCAAGGAGATGCTGGCCCTGTTGGGTCGCGCAACCGCCGTGGTCAGCCCCGATTCCGGCCCGGCACACATGGCCAACGCCATGGGCACGCCGGTAATCGGGCTTTACGCCTGCACCAACCCGGGTCGGGCCCGGCCCTACTACAGCGGCCAGTGGTGTGTGGATCGCTACGACGAGGCCGCTAGACGGGAACTGGGCAAGCCGGCCAGCGAGATTCGCTGGGGCACCAAGATCGAACGCCCGGGGGTTATGGCACTGATCACCCCGGACGATGCGATCGAACGACTGGATGCCCTGATGGCCGCCGGTGCCCCGCGCGCTACCCCGCCAGAGTCCTGAGGGCGGCGCCTGCTATCGAGAACAGATGCCCTCGTAGCCGGCAATCAGGGCCGAGAAGCAGGCCTCGGAATAAACCCAGCGCTCGCGAATCCGCAGCCGCTTCTCCAGGTCCCGCTTCAACCGCTGCAGGTTGGCCCGTCGCCAGTCGGCGGTGGACTCCGGCCGGTGCTCACCCCGGTCCCAGTCGATGATCCAGATCTTCCCCTCGGGGTCGATGAGGATGTTCCGACTGTTCAGGTCCGGGTGCCAGTGGCCGGCGTCGTGAAAGCGGCGGATGCAGGCACCAACCGCACGCCAGGTGGCATCGCTGACCCCATCTTCGCCCAGATTCTCATCCAGCGAGCGCCCGCCGGGCACCCGCACGGTGATGAGGTCTGCGGAATAGGTCGGACCCAGCCGCACCACCCGACCGGCCACCGGACGTGGCACCGGTAGGCCCTCATCGTACAGCCGCGCCGTGTAGTGCCACTCCTGCCAGGGCCGGGTCTCCTGCAGCCCCTGCCAGAGGTAACGATCCCCCAGGGCCCGGGCGATGGTCCCGCCTCGCATGTAGTGGCGTAGCACCCATTGCTTGGGGTCACCGGGCGATTCCTCTTCGGCCGTTTCAGGCGCACGGAAGAAGACCACGCTGCCGCGGCCGCCGCCACGGCCGGTAACCAGGCCCTGCCGCTCCAGTTCCACCGGGTCGAACCACCAGTGGGCGGGCGGTTGCGCCAGTGCCGTGTCGTAGAGGACGCGGACCCGGCCCTCGCGCCAGTGGCGTGCCTCCATCAAGCTGCCTGGCCGGCCTGTTCCAGTACCTTCCAGGGGGAGCGCTCGGGCAGGTGGCAGGCCTCCGGTTTGACGTAGTAGGTGGCTACCAGGGCGTGTTGCCCGGACAACGCGGCGTGGCTCACCAGGTCGGTAAAGACGCACCAGCTGTGGAAGGGCTCGAAGGACAGCTTCACGCCCCGGTCAGGGTCGTTCTGGTAGTCATCGTTGTCCTTCATCCAGTTGTGCATCCGGCGCATGGCGCGGTCGTAGGGTGAGGTGTCCCCCACCACCTGCAGCTGCGGCAGCCCCAGCGAGGCCAGCCCCCGGAGTGCGCCACTCCAGGCACGCTCGCCCAGACCCTGACGAAGCGCCGGGGCCGGCGCGATACCGGCGGCCTCGCCGTACGCCTGGTACAGCTCCCGGAACTCCTCGGCGATCCGCCAGATACGCGCCTCTTCCGGGTTGATGTTGGTGAAGAAGCGCAGCGGGCGCCAGCCGTGGGTGGCCCCGGCCGGGAAGGCGTCCACGTGCAGCAGCTCGTTGTTGGAGTGGCGCTTGATGACCCGCCCCTTTTCCTGCACCGGCCGGAAGTTGACCTTGCGGGGGCTCCAGCTCGCGGAATAGCCGGGCAGCATCCGCCCCAAGAAGGCGTTCACGGTGCGACTATGCTCGCGCAGGATGCGCATGACCTGCTCGCCGGCGTCGCCCTCATTCTTCATCCCGCTGATGTAATCACCGTGGGGGTGATAGCTGATGTTCTTGAGCTTGATCAGCTTGCCCACCTCGTTGCGCAGGAAGTGCAGATCCTCCTCGCTGGGCAGGGGCAACCGCCCCGGCTCGAACAGCAGGATGTTGCCCTGCTCAAGCGTCCGCTCCAGGCGGTCACCGGGATTGTCGTACTCCTCTGCGGTGACGCGGTGCAGGGGTTGTTCACTCATGGATCGTCCTCCGGGTCAGCTCGGCATGACGGCGGGGGAATCCGCCACCGCGTCCAGGTAGTTGCGCACGCCGGTCTCGATGTCGTTGAAAGCCAGGTCGCAGCCGGCGGACCGCAGCTGGCTGAGATCCGCCTGGGTGTAGCTCTGGTAGCGGCCTTTCAGGTGTTCCGGGAAGGGGATGTACTCGATCTCGCCGTGCCCGAACCAGCCGATGACAGCACGCGCCATGTCATTAAAGGTACGTGCCCGACCGGTACCGCAATTGTAGATCCCGTTGACCTCCGGGTGGTCGAGCAGCCACAGCTTGAGGCGGACGCAGTCGGTTACGTCCACGAAGTCGCGCCGCTGCTCGCCGTCCGCGTAACCATCGCTGCCCTCGAACAGCCGAACTTTGCCGGTCTCCTGCAACTGCCGACTGAAATGGTGGATGACACTGGCCATGCCACCCTTGTGCTGTTCGCGCGGGCCGTAGACGTTGAAGTAGCGCAGTCCCACTACCTGGGCGGACAGGTCGTCCATATGGCGGCGCAGGTACTGGTCGAAGGCGAGCTTGGAGTACCCGTAGACGTTCAGCGGCCGCTCATGCTCCGGGTGCTCGGTGAAGACGCTGTTTCCGCCGTAGACGGCGGCTGACGAGGCATAGATGAGCGGGATACGGCGGTCCTGGCACCAGTGGAACAACGCCCGGGTGTACTCGAAGTTATTGCGCATCATGTAGCGCCCGTCCCACTCCGTGGTGGCGGAACAGGCGCCCAGGTGGAATACCGCCTCCACCGGGCCAACGCCCTCGTCCGCCTCAATCAGGGTGATGAAATCATCCTTGTCGAAGTAGTCGGCGATGATGCAATCAGCGAGGTTGAGCGCCTTTTCGCCCCGGGTGAGGTTGTCCACCACGATGATATCGGTGCGACCGCGCCGATTCAGTTCGTGGACCAGGTTGCTGCCGATAAAGCCGGCGCCGCCGGTTACGATGATCACAGTACTGCTCCTGCCATTGGGGTATGCACGGCATTGTAAGCGCGCGCCCCGGCCGGTGAAAGCGGCCCACCGGGCTCAGCGATTGGTGCTGGACTGCATCCGCTCGATCATCGCCGAGGTGGAACAGCCGTCGAGGAAGTCGAGGATCTCCACCCGGCCGCCGTGGGCCACCACTGCATCGTGGCCGGCGATCTCCTCTGGCCGGTAATCGCCCCCTTTTACCAGCACGTCGGGCAGGACCTCGCCGATCACCCGGGCCGGGGTGTCCTCACCGAAAGGCACTACCCAGTCCACCGACGCGAGCCCCGCCAGCACCGCCATACGTTGTTCTACCGCGTTGATTGGGCGCTCCTCACCCTTCAGCCGCCGCACCGACGCGTCATCGTTGACGGCGACAATGAGCCGGTCACCACGACTGCGGGCCTGCTCCAGGTAGGCCACGTGGCCCGCATGAAGCAGGTCGAAGCAACCGTTGGTCATCACTATGCGCTCGCCGTGAGCACGGGCATCAGCCACGGCGTGCAGCAACTCCGGTTCGGTGAGCACGCCGCGGCCGCTCTGTTCCTGCTCCTGCAGCGCGCGGCGCAGTTCGGCAACGCTCACGGTGGCAGTGCCCAGTTTGGCCACGACGATGCCGGCGGCCAGGTTGGCCAGGGCGGTGGCCTGGGGCAGGGCCAGGCCGGTGGCCAGCCCGGCCGCCAGGGTCGCGATGACGGTATCCCCGGCCCCCGTCACGTCGAACACCTCCCGCGCACGCGCGGGCAGGTGTACCGGTACCTCGCCGGGCCGGACCAGGCTCATCCCGTCCTCGCCCCGGGTGATCAGGATGGCCTCGATGCCGCATTCCCGCGCCAGCACTTCGCCGCGCCGGACCAGTTCCGCATCGTCCTGGCAATGCCCGACCACCGCCTCGAACTCACCCAGGTTGGGGGTGATCAGGCTGGCCCCGCGGTAGATGGAGAAATCGCGCCCCTTCGGATCCACCAGCACGGGCACCCCGGCCTCCCGCGCCGCCTCAATCAGCGGCCGCGGGTCCCGCAGGGCCCCCTTGGCGTAATCGGACAGCACCACAGCACCGCAATCGGCCAGCAGGGGTCGAAACTGGGGTAGCAGGTCGCGGGCCCGCGTACCCGGAAAGCCATCCTCAAAATCCAGCCGAATCAGTTGCTGATGCCGGCTGATGACCCGCAGCTTGGTGATGGTGGCCGCACCGGGCTGGCGGCGGAAGTGGCAGGCCACACCGGCATTCTCCAGCAGCGAGGCCAAGTCATCGGCCGCGTCGTCCTGGCCGGTGACACCCACCAACCCCGGCTGCCCGCCGAGTGCCGCCAGGTTGAGAGCCACGTTACCGGCACCACCCGGGCGCTGCTCGATGTCGCGGACGTGCACCACCGGCACCGGGGCTTCGGGGGAAATGCGGTCGGTGCCCCCGTGCCAGTAGCGGTCCAGCATCAGGTCGCCGGCCACCAGCACGCGGGCCTGGTCAAAGGGGGGAAGCGTGATCTTCATGGATTACGAACGGCCTGGCTTCAGGTGGGCGGGTAGTATACCGCCCCTGCGTCATTGCTTCGCTAACGCTCCCAATGACTGCAGTGGTGGCGGAGCGGGTCGACCATTGGCCCGCCCTGCGCACCCAATGGTCAGGCGGCGGCGGTTTCCTGTTGCTCGGCACGGGAGGCCACCAGTACCGTGGCCTCACCGACCACCACCACGCGCCCCTTCACCGTGCAGACGGTCTCCAGGGTGATGCGCTTGCGCTCGCGATCAATGGCCCGCACGGTGGCCGTAGCTTTCACGGTGTCACCGATGCGCACCGGCGCCTTGAACTTGATGAACTGGTCCAGGTAAATGGCGCCTGGTCCGGGCAGGCGAGTGCCCAGTACGCAGGAGATCAACCCGGCCAGGTACATGCCGTGCACGATACGGCCCCGGGCGAAGGTGTTCGAGGCGAACTCCTCGTTGATATGCACCGGGTTGTTGTCACCGGAAAGCCCGGCATAAAGCACCACATCCGCCTCGGTGACGGTCTTGGCGTAGGACCCGGACATGCCCTCTTCCAAGTCCTCGATGTAGTAACCCTGATACTCGTCCATCATCATTTCGGGCACCTCAGGTTTAGGCGGTAATACCAATCGGCATGATGCACTGCACAATGCACCATGCCGACAGCCATTTCAAGGCCCTGAGGCGATCCGAATGATTACAAGTCGACGATTACCCGGCCACGCACCTGCCCCTTCAGGATGTCTTCGGCCACCTGCGGCACCTGCTCCAGGCTGATCCGCTCGGCCACCTCAGACAGCTGATCGGCAGACAGGTCCCGGGCCAATCGTGCCCAGGCCTTCTCCCGCATCGGCTTCGGACACATAACGGAGTCCACGCCCTGCAGGCGGATGCCACGAAGGATGAAGGGGAAGACAGTGGCGGGCAGGTCAATGCCGCCGGCCAGGCCACAGGCGGCCACGGCCTTGCCGTAACGCACCGATGCCAGCACGTTGGCCAGGATCTGGCCTCCCACGGTGTCCACCGCACCGCCCCACTTCTCGCTCTCCAGCGGGCGGGCCGGCTCGGTGAGCTCCTCCCGGGGCACGATCTGGGTGGCGCCCAATTCGCGCAGCCAGGCCTCGTTCTCCGGGCGCCCGGTCACCGCAGCCACCTCAAAACCAGCCTTAGCCAGCAGGGCGACAGCCATGCTGCCGACACCACCCGAGGCACCGGTGACCAGCACCGGGCCATCGTCCGGCACCACGCCGGCTTCTTCCAAAGCCATGACGCACAGCATGGCGGTGAAGCCTGCGGTGCCGATAGCCATGGCACCGACGACATCCAGGCCTTCCGGGAGAGGCACCAACCACTCGCTCTTGACCCGGGCCATCCCGGCCAGGCCGCCCCAGTACCGCTCACCCACGCCCCAGCCGGTCAGCACCACGGCATCGCCAGGCTGGTAGTCGGGTGAATCGGACTCGACCACGGTCCCGGCGAAGTCGATGCCGGGGACCATGGGGAACTTGCGCACGATCTTGCCCTTGCCGGTGACCGCCAGGCCATCCTTGTAGTTGATGCTGGAATGACTGACGCGGACGGTGACGTCGCCCTCGGGCAGGTCCGACACGGTCAAATCCCGGACTTCGGCCAGGGTCTTGCCGGCATCGTCCTGCTCGAGTACCAGTGCCTTGAAGCTGTCGCTCATGGGGTTCTCCTCCTGAATGCACCGCTATACAGCGGTTTGGTTATCGCACCTGAATAACCGTAACACCGATTCAGCAGTAGGACCCCATCCCCGGCGTCAGAGCTCCGGTGTCCAGGTGAAAGAGATAAACCCGGCCTGCCCCGCCGTGTTATACCCCTCCGCGATGGTGTAATCCTTATCCAGAAGGTTCTCCACCGTCGCCCGCAATGTCATGTCATCTCTAATCCGCCACTGCGCCCCGACGTTCACCAAGCCAAACCCAGACAGGCGCTGACCGAGATCCTGCCGGGAACCCTCGCCAGTCACCTCAGCGAAAGCTGCCCACGGGCCCGGATCGTAAGCGGCACGAATCAGTCCACTGGCGCGGGTCCGGCGCGCTAACCGCTCGCCATCATCTCGGTTCTCGGGGTCTTGAAAATGGGCCTCCGCCCTCAAGCGCCAGGCGTCCTGCTGCAGTTGCCAACCCAACTCCACGCCCTGCACTCGAGCTCGTCCGACATTGACGTTCAAATCCTGGGTACCGTCATAGGTGATCAAGTTCCGGTACCTGGTCTCGAAAAGCGCGATATCAATACGCTGGTTGGCCACCGGCCGCACCCGCACCCCAGCTTCAAGACTTGTTGCTTTCTCCGGATCCAGGTCCGGGTTACCACCAAAACCGAATCGTTCAGTCGCATCCGGCGCCTTGTAGGCGGTTGCACCCCGAATCCGCCACTGCCATACCTCATTGGGCTGGAAGGCGTAGCCCAGGCTCCAGACATCCTCGCTGGAAAAAGCCTGATCGTTCACATAACGCCCACCGGCCTCGACCCGGTGGGCAGCGTGTTCAAGGCCTGCCTGCAGATACGCGGACCGACGGCGCTCCGTGGTCTCGTAGGCGGTGCCGAAGCTCAGCGACTCAACATCCTCCTGATGGGCCTGGATACCGGCTGTGAGCTCCAGTGGACCCACGACGAAGTCGTTCTGCCAATCCACGCCGTAGCGCTCAGTAAACACAAAGTCATCACTGTCGAGCTGGTCCAAGTCATCCTTGTAACGGCTCAGCGTGACCCGGCTCTCCAGTGATTCACGCGGCTGTGCTGCAACGCTGAGGCGGCTCAATTGGGTCTTGAAGTCCTGGGCCAGGGGCATGAGCGAAAAGGTGTCATAGTATTCAGCCTCCCCCTGGGCCTGGAAATGACTCACATCGACCGCCACTTGGTCACCGTCCATCCCGGCGCGTAACAGCATGGAATCATTATCGAAGCCGCTGTCCTCATCGCCATCCACCACCGCAGGAAACCCATCGACGCGCTGACGCAATGCCTTGACCGCGGCGTAGCCCCCGGCTTCATCCCGGTGGGTGACGCCCACTTGCTGCTCCTCGCGGCCATACCGGCCCAAGCCGAACCCGAACCGCCCCCTAGTACCCAGGTCCGGCTCCACCGTGATCAAGTTGATCGCGCCACCCAAGGCGTCGCTGCCGTGCAACGTTGCTGCCGGCCCACGGACCACCTCAATGCGTTCAAGAAAGGCTGGATGCAGGTTCTGCAAGGCAGCTGCGCCCGCGCTTCCCGGGTTGATCGGCACGCCATCCATCAGGACCAGCGTATGATCACTGTTTCCACCCCGAATGAATACAGAGCTCTGTTGCCCGGGGCCACCCGCCCGCGACCGGTCGACGCCCGGCACACTACTGAGAACACTCAGAGTGTCGACCGCCTGCTGCTGCTCTATCTCTTCGCGGGTAATCACTGCTACGGAAGACAACGACTCCTCGACCGTCTGTGCGGTGCGCGCCGGGGTCACCACCACGGGCGGCAGGACACCACTGGCGGATTCGGTTTCGGCAAAAGCCGGCGTTGCAAAGGTGGAGACGACAAGCAGGCTGGCGGCGGTAGCCACCATCGGTTTCATTCTAGTCATGTTGCAGATGCCCCAAGTACAAAGCCGTCGCCCCGCGACGGAATCAGACCTTCGGCCGCGCCCCCGCACGACCACGGATACACGCGGGACCTCGGGCGGGACAGTGCACAGCAGGCGGGGCAACACGGAACAGGCAGGCCTCGTCTGCCGTCGGTCGCCCACCGCAACCCGGCGTGTGCGAAAGGCCGGTCTCCGGGCTGATGAGCCGGGGCCTCTGAGGAGGGCCCGAAGCGGCCGCCTTCCCATGCCGGGCTGGAGTCCCGGGGCACAGTGGCGAGGGTGGCCGTTTGCGCTCAATCACCGTTGCGGGGGCAGCGCCGGACTGGGTGGCTGGCTGTGCAGCCCACCGCACCGGCTTCCCGTTTCATCCCGGGGCGCGGAACGCGCCCCGGGACACCTGTCGCAGGCGGCAAAGCCTATAGCGACACCACCCGGGAGTCAAAATTCAGAAAATTCCTACAAGGATTGCTGAATTATCTGATAGCCAGCCGGCGCCAACAGGCGCAAGATAAACATACCTGAGCTGGCCAGGGTTGGCCGAAGGGCGTGACAGGGACAGTCACCACCCACTCGGGCCTGACGGCGAGCATTCAACCGAATGCTCGCCGTCATTCCTTGTCCAACGTCAGCGTGCCGGGTCAGACCCCGGGACGGCCATGGGCGAGCAGGGTTGCCACCGGTTCGCCCCCTACCCGGTCCACGCGCAGACGGGTCATGCAGGCATAGGGCACCTGAAGCCGGCTCAGCAGGTGCCCCGGGTCCCCTCCCAGCGCCTCGGCCAGCAGCACACGGATCACGCCCCCGTGGCACACCACCAGCAGGCGCTGCCCCGGCGGCTCCGCGACCCACCGGTGCCACCCCCTCGCCAGCCGGGCGTGCAGCGCCTCCAGCGTCTCCCCCTCGGGCGGCGGGTTGTTGCGGGGGTCCCGCCAGAAGGCATTCAGGCGGTCACCCTCCGCCTCCATCAAGGCTTCCGGGCGCCACCCCTCCCAGCGACCGAAATCGATCTCCTTGAAGTACGACTCCAGGTGCAGGGGCAGGCCCTGACGGTGACTGTACTCCCGGGCAAAGGCCGCACACCGGCGTAACGGCGAGCTGATCACTGCATCCCAGCGGCAGCCCCCCGACACCGCATCACGGAGTTGCTCCCAGCCGGTCTCGGACAGGGGGTCATCCAGACGACCGCGGTACTTCCGGCCGCCCTCGGGCTCACCATGGCGCAACAGGTCCACGTACAAGGGGTGCTCGTTCAAAGCATCACTCCACAGCAGAGACAGCGCGATAAGGATACACCCAGTGCGCGGCCACGGGCCCGGTTTGACGCTCCCGTGGCCGGTTGCTAGGTTTCGTTCTCCTACCCACCCCGCCAGCCGGCGCCCCCCGCGTACCGGATGCCGGCATGGCCCTCGTAACCCGACAGGATGGCAACAAACGTGCAGCACCATTCAGGCGATGCCCGCACACCCTGGTGGACCGGCCTCCTGGCCGCCGGACTGGTCCTGGCGCCCATGAGCGGCGTGATGGCCGCCGACCCGATCTGCGTCGAGGACGACCGGAACGAGCGGGTCTGCCTGTCCCAACCCGCCGAACGGGTGATCAGTCTCAGCCCCCACATCACCGAGCAGCTTTTCGCTGTCGGCGCGGGCGAGACCATCGTCGGCACGGTCGGGTTCAGCGACTATCCGCCCGAGGCAGAATCCATCACGCGCATCGGAAGCCACGACCGCATCGACGTGGAGCAGGTGGTGGCCAAATCGCCCGACCTGGTGATCGCCTGGGGCAGCGGCAACCCCAGTGCCCAGGTGGAGCGCCTGGAAGCGCTGGGCCTGCCCGTGTACGTCAGCGAACCGCGGGGATTCGCGGACGTGGCCGATGAGCTGGAACGGCTCGGCCAACTCACCGGCAGGTCGGACGCCGGTCGCGAGGCCGCCCGGGCCTTCCGCGGCGAATGGGAGGCGTTGCAGACCCGCTACGCCGAGCGCAGCCCGGTGAGCACCTACTACCAGATCTGGGACCAGCCGCTGATGACCGTCAACGACGAGCACCTGATCGGCCAGGCGATCCGGCTCTGCGGGGGTGACAACGTGTTCGGCGACAGCAGCCGGCTCACCCCCCGGGTGGACCGGGAGGCGGTGCTGGGGGCCGACCCGGAGGCCATCCTGGCCAGCGGCAGGGGCGAGGAGCGCGAGGACTGGGTGGAGGAATGGCGCCGCTGGTCGGGCAGCACCGCCGTGCAACGGGACAACCTCTACTTCATTCCCCCATCGCTGCTCCAGCGCCATACCCCGCGCATCCTCGAGGGCACCCGCCACCTCTGCGAGGCGCTGGACGAGGCGCGCGACGGGCGCCCGGAGCAGGAGTGACCCGCCTACCCGCCACCCTGGCCGTCCTCGGCCTCGCCGCCCTGGCGAGCCTGCTGCTGGCCGTGGCGGTGGGCAGTGTGCCGTTGACCCCGGCACAGGTCTGGGCCGGCCTCTGGGGTGAGGGCCCGCCGCTACACACCACCCTGGTCCAGGAACTGCGCCTGCCGCGTGCCCTGGCGGCCTTCGCCACCGGCGGCCTGCTGGCCGTGGCCGGGGCGCTCATGCAGGTGCTGCTACGCAACCCGCTGGCCGACCCCTACGTGCTGGGCCTCTCCGGCGGGGCCGCGGTGGGCGCCCTGCTCGCCATGCTGGCCGGGCTGGGCCTGGCCCTGGTCTCCGGCGCAGCCTTCATCGGCGCGCTGGCCTCCACACTCATCGTCTTCGGCCTGGCCCACGGCACCGGCAGTTGGACCCCCACCCGCCTGCTGCTCACCGGCGTGGTGGTGGCGGCGGGCTGGGGCGCGACCATCAACTTCATCCTGGCGATCAGCCCCAGCCAGGAGTTACCCGGCATGCTCTTCTGGCTGATGGGCGATCTCTCCCACGCCCGCTCGCCCTGGCCGGCCCTGGCGGTCCTGTTCACCGCCACCCTCTGCGCCTGGCCCCTGGGCCGCAGCCTCAACGTGTTGGCGCGGGGCAGCCTGCAGGCGGCGGCGCTGGGGGTCCGGGTGCGTGGGCTGGAGTGGACCGTCTACCTGGCGGCCTCGCTGCTCACCGCCACCGCGGTCACCGTGGCCGGCAGCATCGGCTTCATTGGCCTGGTGGTCCCGCACATGCTCCGGCTGGTCCTGGGCAATGATCAGCGCGTCATCCTGCCGGCCTCGGCCCTGGCCGGCGGTGCGCTGCTCACCCTGGCGGACACCCTGGCCCGCACCGCCATCGCACCGGAACAGTTACCCGTGGGGGTGATCACCGCCCTGCTGGGCGTGCCACTGTTCCTCTACCTGCTGCACCGGAGCCGCTGACATGGCCGCATCGCTGCTCACCATGGACGACCTGGTCATCCACATACCGGAACGCCCCCCCGGCTCGCCGCTGAACCTGGCGGTGGCACCGGGGGAGTGCTGGGGCATCCTGGGCCCCAACGGCGTGGGCAAGACCACCCTGCTGCACACCCTGGCCGGGCTGCGCGCCCCGCACCGGGGAGAAGTGCGCTTGGGTGGCGAGCCACTCGCCCGGCTGGGCCGACAGGGCGTGGCCCGGCGCCTGGCGTTGGTCTTTCAGGATCACCACGACGGCTTCCCCGCCACCGTGCTGGAGACCGCCCTGATCGGCCGCCACCCCTACCTCCGGGCCTGGGACGTGGAATCGCCGGAGGATACGGCCATCGCGGCGGAGGCGCTGGCGCGGGTTGACCTGGCAGGGCTGGAACACCGGCTGATCGCCACCCTTTCCGGCGGCGAACGCCAGCGGCTGGCCATCGCCACCGCGCTCACCCAGACCCCGGAGCTGTTCCTGCTGGACGAACCCACCAACCACCTGGACCTGCACCACCAGACCCGGGTGCTGGCGCTGGTGCACGCGGAGGTGGCGCGCGGTCGGGCCGCGGTACTCTCCCTGCACGACATCAACCTGGCGGCCCGGCACTGCGACCGGCTGCTGCTGCTCTACCCGGACGGCCAGGCCTGCTGGGGCCCCACGGCCGAGATGCTGGTACCGGAGGCGCTGGAACGGCTGTACGGTCAGCCCCTGGCCACCGGCTCGGTAGCCGGCCAACCGGTCTTCGTGCCGCGCTGACTGCGCGCCGCCCCGGAGTGCTGACCCGGGGTGCTAGTCCCCGCGCAGGGCGGCGATCACCGGCGCCGTCTCCGGTCGCACGCCGCGCCAGAGCAGGAAGGACTCCGCCGCCTGCTCCACCAGCATGCCCAGTCCATCCAGCGCCACCGCGGCGCCGTGCGCCTGAGCCCAACGCTCGAAGACCGTGGGGCCGTCCCCGTAGACCATGTCATAACAGGCGGCACCCTCGGCCAGCAGATCCGCCGGCAGGGGCGGCAACTCGCCTGACAAGCCGGCGGAGGTGCCGTTGATCACCACGTCGAAGGGACCGCGGAGGGCATCGAAGGCCACCGCGCTCAGCCGGCCACCGTCGGCGAACAGCTCCACCAGCGCCTCCGCGCGGGCCACGGTGCGGTTGGCGATCACCACTTCGGCCGGTGCCTCGCCCTGCAGGACGGGCAGCAGCCCGCGCACCGCGCCCCCGGCACCCAGCAGCAGCACCCGGCGGCCCGCCAGCGCAACCCCGTGGCTGACCCTGAGGTCACGCACCAGCCCGGTGCCGTCGGTGTTGTCCCCCACCAGCTCGCCGTCCGCCATGTAAAGGGTGTTCACCGCCCCGGCCCGCTCCGCCCGCGGCGCCCGGCGGTCAGCCAGTGCCCAGGCCTGCTCCTTGAACGGCACGGTGATATTCAGGCCGCGACCGCCGTCGGCGAAAAAATCGCGCACCGCCGCCTCGAAGCCATCCAGCGGCACCAGGATGCGGTCGTACTGGATGGCCTCGCCGGTCTGTCGGGCGAACATGTGGTGGATCTCCGGCGACTTGCTGTGGTCGACGGGATTGCCCATCACAGCGTAGCGGTCGGTCATTGCAACTCCCCAAAAGTCGGTGGACGGTCCGGTATTATCGGCCGGGGATAGTACCGCGCCGCCTAGCGACCTGCCTACTGCACCCGCCGCTGGGCGTCGGTCTGTGCCCGCTATCGCGCCAGCACCCGGTGCACCGGTTTCAGGGCATCGATATGGCTAAGCAGCACCTGGATGACCGTCATCAGCGGCACCGCCAGCAGCACCCCGATCGCCCCCCAGAGCCAGCCCCAGAAGAAGATGGAGAGAAAGACCACCACCGGGTTGATGGACATCCGGTAGCCGTGGATGTAGGGCTCCAGAAAGAACCCCACCAGCGTGTTCAGCAGCAGATAGCCGCCGGGCACCACCAGCATCATCCAGGGCTCGGACAGGGTGATGGCGGAGATCACCAGCAGCAGGGCCGCCGTCAGCCCCACCCCCAGGTAGGGTATGAAGCGCAGGAGCGTGGCCACCACCCCCCAGACCGCCGGCGAGGGCAGACCCACGCCCCAGGCCAGCAGCCCGGTCACTAGCCCCACCAGGCTGTTGCTGGCCGTGATCACCATCAGGTAGCGGGCGATCTCGCGCTGGGACTGGCGGATAACGGTTAGCGCCGTGCGACGGCGGGCACGGCTGCCCAGCTGGGCGATGAACTGGGTGGCCAGTCGGTCGCCGCTGACCAGCAGGAAGTAGCACAGGGCCAGCGCCAGGGCCAGGCGGACCAGGTTGCGCTGGGCGTTGACCACCAGCTGTCCGCGCCAGGATTCAGACTCCAGCACTACCGTGGTGGGCGCCTCGTCTGCATCCTCCTCCTGGCGAAGCCCCTCCACCGTCTCCTCCACCTCGCGGGCGGAGCGAGTCATCCGCTCGTAGGCCTCGTAAACTCCGCTGTCGGTGACCAGCAGCTGGGCAATACCCTGGGGGGCCTCCTCCATCCAGTCCAGCATGGGATTGGCCACCAGCGCGCCGATCCCGCCGACGGCCCCCACCAGCCCGGAGAGCAGTACGAAAGCGCCCACCGCCCGGGGCACGCCGCGCCGGGCCAGCCCGTGCACCGCTGGCGCCAGCAGCAGACTGGCCAGCACCGCCAGCGTAATGGGAAGCGCGATATCCCTTGTAAGGTAGAGGGTGTAGAGAATGGAGAGGATGAACAGCCCGTACAGCGGCAGACGCAGTGCGCCCAGGGCGGACAGGCTGTCGCCGGCGCCATCGCGGGCCGCTCCGGAGCCCTCGGCGGGTGTCATGGGGTCATCGGCCATACCCGATTATGACCAAAGCCCGGCTGGAGGGCCAATCTGCGCCCGGACCGGTCAACCGCCGAAGGCAAGCAACAGCAGATAGAAGAAGAAGATCGCCAGGATACCGCCGGCCGGCAGGGTCACCAGCCAGGACATGAACACGCCGCCCACCACCCGCAGGTTCAGTGCCGCAATACCGCGGGCCAGGCCGATGCCCAGCACCGCCCCCACCAGCGTCTGCGTGGTGGAGATGGGCAGGCCAAAGCCGGAGGCGAACACCACCGTTCCGGCGGTGGCGAGCCCGCAGGCAAAGCCGCGGCTGGGGGTCAGCTGGGTGATGTTGCTGCCCACCGTGGCGATCACGTGGTGCCCGAGCATGAACAGCCCGGCCACGATGCCGCCGCCGCCGAGCAACAGGATCCACAGGGGCAGCTCCGCCTGCGCGCCCACATCGCCACCGCTGGTGACCACGCTGACCACCGCGGCCACCGGACCGATGGCATTGGCCACGTCGTTGGAGCCGTGGGCGAAGGCCATGGCGCAGGCCACCACCACCATCAACACCCCGAACACCCGTTCCACGGAGGCGAAGTGGAAGTCCCGGTCCGCGCTGGGGTCGATACTGATGCGCGCGACCAGGCCCTTGCCCACCAGCCACATGCCCGCTGCAAAGGCCAGCGCATAGCCGTAGCTCTCCGCCTCGGTGAGTTCCAGGCCCAGGTGGCTCAGCCCCTTGACCATCGTGACCGACGCGATGACGAAGGCGGTCAGGCCGATATAGATCGGTACCCAGAGCCGGGCGGCACGCAGCGGGTCGGGGTTGTCCAGCACCAGGTACTGGACGCTGCGGAAGAGCACGAAGCTGGCTATGCCCGCCAGCACCGGCGAGACTACCCAACTGGCCACCACGGTGCCCACGACGCCCCATTGCACGGCACTCCAGCCCACCGCCGCTATGGCAAAGCCCACCAGCGCACCGATGATGGAGTGGGTAGTAGAGACCGGCCAGCCGCGCTTGGAGGCGATGAGCAGCCAGGTGCCGGCCGACGCCAGTGCCGCCAGCATGCCGAATACAAGCAGCTCCGGTGAATCCTCCAGCGCCCCCGTCTCGACGATGCCACTCCGTATGGTGGCGGTCACCTCCCCGCCCGCCAGCACGGCGCCGGCAAACTCGAAGATCGCGGCCACCACCACCGCCTGGCGGATGGTGAGGACCTTCGAACCCACGGAGGGGGCCATGGCATTGGCCACGTCATTGGCGCCGATGCCCCACGCCATGAACAGCCCGAACGCGGCGGCCAGCACCAGGTAGACGACACCGTACTCCATGGTGGGGTAACTCCTTAACGGGCCATCAGGATCTGCAGGCGGCTGCCGGTCTGCTGGGCCCGGTCGGCCAGCGACCCAACGCGCTCGATAAGCTGATAGAGGAACATCACGTCCACCGGCGGAATGCGCGGCTCCAGCTTCTGCAGCAGGCTGCGCAGCTGCACCTGCATGCGGTCGGTGTCGTGTTCAATGGCATCCAGCTTGTCGAGCATCTCCTGCACCACCTCCACCTCGGCGCCCCGGAAGCCCGTCTCCACCAGCTCGTCCAGCTGGTCAACGGTGTTCTTCGCCTGGCGGGAGGCATCGATGGCACGGTTCAGGTAGTCCATGAAGGGATCAACCAGCGGCTCCGGCAGCTGCATCTTGCGGCCCAGCACCAGGCCGGCGATGTCCTTGGACTTGTTGGCGATGCGATCCTGGGCGCGCAGCAGTTCCAGGAAGTCGGCCCGGTCGAAGGGCATGAACATGCTGTGGGGCAGCTTGTCGCGCAGCTCCTTCTTCAGCGCATCCGCCTCCCGTTCGATATCGGAGACCCGCTGCTGGGCGGTAGCCACGGCGTTGTAGTCACCCTCGGAGACCGCCTTGAACAGCGGCAGCAGCGCCTCGGCACAAGCCAGTACCTTGGCCATGTGCTGCTGCAGGGGGCTGACGGGCGAGCGCCCGAAGATCGATGAGAAGTAGCTTTTCATGAGCCCGGGTACCGGGTGTCTGCCGGGCCCTGAATGTTACAACAGGATATCGGCGCTGTTAATGAAATCGGCGCCCCATTGAGGCAGTTCAGTCGGCCTCCTGCAGCCAGCGCGCGGCGGCCTCGGCGTGGTAGGTGAGGATGCCGTGCGCGCCGGCCCGCACCAGGCTGGTCAGCGCTTCCAGCACGCAGGCGCGCTCGTCCAGCCAGCCGTTCTGTGCCGCCGCCTTGAGCATGGCGTACTCACCGCTCACCTGATAGGCGAGTGTAGGCACCCCGAACTCGTCCCGCACCCGGCGGATGATGTCCAGGTAGGGCAGCCCCGGCTTGATCATCACCATGTCGGCCCCTTCCTCCAGGTCCAGGGCCACCTCGTGCAGGGCCTCGTCGCTGTTGGCCGGGTCCATCTGGTAGGTCTGCTTGCCCGCCCCCTTCAGGGCCGAGGCCGAGCCCACGGCATCGCGAAAGGGCCCGTAGAAGCTGGAGGCGTACTTCGCCGCGTAGGACAGGATGCGCACGTTCCGGTGCTCGTGGGCCTCCAGGGCGTCGCGGATGGCGCCGATGCGCCCGTCCATCATGTCCGACGGCGCCACCACGTCGGCGCCGGCATCGGCGTGGCTCAGCGCCTGGCGGACCAGCACCTCCACGGTCTCGTCGTTGAGCACGTAGCCGGCGTCGTCGATCAGCCCGTCCTGGCCGTGGCTGGTGTAGGGGTCCAGGGCCACGTCGGTGATCACGCCCAGCTCGGGGAACTGCTCCTTGATGGCCCGCACCGCGCGCTGGGCCAGCCCCACCGGGTTGGCCGCCTCGCGGGCGTCCTCGCTCTTGTGGTCGGGGGCGATGACCGGGAACAGGGCCACGGCGGGGATCCCCAGCGCGACGACCTCCTCCAGGTAGTCCAGGGTCAGGTCGATGGAACGGCGCTCCACGCCGGGCATGGAGTCCACCGCCTCGCGCCGGCCCTCGCCCTCCAGCACGAACAGCGGCAGGATCAGCTGGTCCACGCTCAGGCGGGTCTCCCGCACCAGGCGGCGGGAGAAGGCATCGGCGCGCAGCCGGCGCATGCGGGTCCGGGGGTAATGGCTCATTGCTCCGCCCCCTCGGCCTCGCGGGCCTTGCGCACCGCCCGCTCGTGCTCGGCCTTGAGGTAGGCGACGGTCTCGCCCCACTCGGCCAGCTTTTCCTCGTAGAGGTCCATGACGCACGGTATGCAACCGCTCCCGCAGCACTCGGAGGGATCGGGCTTCTCGGGCTGGGGCGGCAGCTTGGGTTCCGGTGGCAACTTGCTCACGGGTCAACTCCTGTTCATATCCTGTGGCTATTCTCCCACAAAGCGGCCGCGGCCCTGAAGTCGCGGCCCAAACCGTGCGCCAGGGCACTTTCACACCACCGAAAATGTCGCTAGGTTGAGACAGCACAGCAAACCAGGAGCTCGGCTGATGACCCCTCCCACCCGCGTACTCAACTGGATGGCCCTGTTTGTCGCAGCGGTGGTCGCCGTCTGCGCCCTGCTCTGGGAGCCGCTGCTCGACGCGCTGCTCGCCAATCCGGTGTTCAACGGGATGATCCTGATGGCCCTGCTGGTGGGGCTCGCCATCAACGTCCGCCAGGTGCTGGTTTTGGCCCCGGAGGCGCGCTGGGTGGATGCCGTGGGCCAAGGCTACACGCCCCAGGGCCCGGGCGCCCGGTCCAGTCCCCTGCAGGCCCTGCGCCACAGCATGCACCGGCGGGGCGAACGCCCGCGGCTGTCCACCCTGGCCGCCCGCACCCTGCTGGACGGGGTACGCGGCCGGCTGGATGACAGCCGCGACCTGTCGCGCTATTTCATCGGTCTGCTCATCTTTCTCGGCCTGCTCGGCACCTTCTGGGGGTTGCTGGACACCCTGCGCGCCATCGGCTCGGTGCTGGCGGGCCTGTCCCCCGAGGGCCAGGAGGCCACGGCGCTGTTCGCCGCCCTGCGCGACGGGCTGCAGGAGCCGCTCGCCGGCATGGGCACGGCCTTCAGCTCCTCGCTCTTCGGCCTGGGCGGGGCGCTGGTCCTGGGCTTCATCGACCTGCAGACCGGGCACGCCCAGAACCGCTTCTACAACGAGTTGGAGGAGTGGCTGTCCGGCTACGTGAGCACCAGCGGCGCGGTGGCCGACGGGGAGCAGGCGGTGCCCGCCTACATCGAGGCGCTGCTGGAGCAGACTGCCGACAGCCTGGACAAGCTGCAACGCACCATGCAGCGCGCCGAGGGCCAGCACCACGGCCACGCCGACGAGGCCACCCTGCAGCACCTGCGCAACATGGACGCCTGCCTGATGCGCCTGCTGGAGGACATGCCCACCCACCGCGCTCAGCTCACCGACGAGCTGCGCAGCGAGATCCGGCTGCTGGCCCGCACCCTGGCCGGGGGCCGCGGGAGCGGAGGCCGCGATGCTTGAGGACAGTCGCCGCCGGCGCCGTGGGCTGAACATCTGGCCAGGCTACGTGGACGCCCTGGCCACCCTGCTGCTGCTGTTCGTCTTCGTACTGTCGCTGTTCATGGTGGCACAGTACTTCCTCAGCGACGCCCTCTCCGGCCGGGAGGCCGCGCTGGAGCGCCTGGAGGCGGACATCGACGCCCTCACCGAGATCATCGCCATGGAGCGCGAGGAGCGGGCGGCCACCGAGACACAGTTGGCCGAACTGGAGACCCGGTTGGTGGCCACCCTGGCCCAGCGGGACGAGGCCCGCGCCCGTGTCAGCACGCTGGAGTCGCAGCGCGCGGCGCTGGAGGACAGCCTGGCCGACCAGGAGGAGACCCTGGCCGAGGCGGAGACCCGGCGCGGTGAGCTGGAGTCGCGGCTTGCCGGCCTGGAGGCGCGCGAAGGGGAGCTGGAGGCGGAGCGCAGCGAGCTACGTGACGCATTGACCGATCGGGAGGAGGACCTGGAGCGGGAACGGGCACTGACCGACGACCAGGCCGCCCGCATCGACCGGCTACACCTGCAGATCATCGCCCTGCGCGAGCAGCTCTCCGCCCTGTCCGAGGCCCTGGACCTCAGCGAGGCCACGGCGGCCGCCCAGCGGGCCGAAATCCGCGACCTGGGCGAACGGCTCAACCTGGCCCTGGCCGAGCGGGTTCAGGAGCTCTCGCAGTACCGCTCCGAGTTCTTCGGGCGCCTGCGCGAGGTCCTGGGCGACCATCCGGACATCCGCATCGAGGGTGATCGCTTCCTCTTCCAGTCCGAGCTGCTGTTCGATACCGCGTCGGCGGACCTGGGTGATGAGGGTCGCGAACAGCTGGCCGGTCTGGCCACCACCCTGGATGAGCTGCGCCAGCGCATCCCCGAGGACCTGGACTGGGTGTTGCAGGTGGAAGGCCACACCGACCGCCGCCCCATCCGGACCGCCGAGTTCCCCTCCAACTGGGAGCTGTCCAGCGCCCGCGCCCAGACCATCGTCCGCTACCTGATGGATCAGGGGATTCCGCCGGAACGCCTGGCCGCCGCCGGCTTCGCCGAGTACCAGCCGGTGGACGACCGCGACACGCCGGAGGCGTGGGCGCGCAACCGCCGCATCGAACTGAGACTGACCAACCGATAGGCCTAACAACCGATGTCCACCGTATTCTTCGCCCACGGCAAGGAGTCCGGCCCCTGGGGCCGCAAGATCAGCGCCCTGGCCGACGTGGCCCGGGAGGCCGGCTTCCAGGTGGAAAGCCCGGACTACAGCCACACCTTCGACCCGGATGAGCGGGTGCGCCAGCTGCTCGCTCTGGCACCGGAGCAGCGGCGCCGGCCGTTGGTGCTGGTGGGCTCCAGCATGGGGGGGTATGTCTCCGCGGTCGCCGCGGAGCGGGTCGCCGTGGACGGGCTGTTCCTGCTGGCCCCGGCGCTCTACATGCCCGGCTACCCGGCCGAGCCCCGCTGCCGGGCGCGGCGGATGACCGTGGTGCACGGCTGGAACGACGCCATCGTCCCCGTGGACAACGGCATCCGCCTGGCGCGGGCGCACCGGGCCAGACTCCACGTGCTGGACGCCGGTCACGACCTCAACGAGACCCTGCCCTGGCTGTGCGAGACCTTCGCCCGCTTCCTGGGCGAGGTCCGGGCCGACTGAGCAGGGCGCCGGCCCGGGCCCGGCCTCAGGTCAGCCGGGTGCGCCGCTCCACCAGCTCGTGGATGATGGGCGTCAGGATCAGCTCCATGGCGAAACCCATCTTGCCGCCGGGCACCACGATGGTGTTGCGCCGGGCCATGAACGAATCGTTGATCATGTTCAGCAAATAGGGGAAGTCGATGCCGAACTTCTCCGGTTTGCGGAAGCGGATCACCACGAAGCTCTCATCCAGCGTGGGGATATCGCGCGCAATGAAGGGGTTGGAGGTGTCCACCAGCGGCACCCGCTGGAAGTTGATGTCCGTGCGCGAGAACTGCGGTGTCAGGCAGGTGACGTAGTCCGGCATGCGGCGCAGGATGGTGTCCACCGTCTTCTCGGCGGTATAACCCCGCTCGGCCTCATCCCGGTGGATCTTCTGGATCCACTCCAGGTTGACGATGGGCACCACGCCGATCAGCAGGTCCACCCAGCGGGCCACGTCCACATCCTCCGTGACCACGCCGCCGTGCAGGCCCTCGTAGAAAAGCACGTCGGTCCCCGGCTCCACCCGCTCCCACGGCGTGAACTCCCCGGGCCGCACCCCGTGCAGCACCGACTCCTCCTCGTTGTGCACATAGTAGCGCCGCTCGCAGCTGCCGGTCTCGGAGTACTCGCGGAAGGTCTGTTCCAGCTTTTCGAACAGGTTGGCCTCCGGGCCGAAGTGACTGAGGTTACGGCCCTCCCGGTTGGCCTGGACGATGGCCTCCTTCATCTCCTGCCGGTTGAAGCGGTGCAGGCTGTCACCCTCGATGACGCACGGGCTGACATGCTCGCGGTGAAAGATGTGCTCGAAGGCATCCTTGACGGTACTGGTCCCGGCGCCCGAGGACCCGGTCACGGCAATGATGGGGTATTTCCTGGACATGCTTGACTCCTCCTGCGGCCGCGGCGCCCACCTCTACGGGTCGATCACGCGCGGTCTGGTTTCATGAGGCAGTGGTCCCGGGACGCTGTGCCCGGGCCAGTTCCGCCCGCATGTTTTCTATGGTTTTCTGGTAATCGTCTGTTCCGAAGATGGCGGACCCGGCGACAAAGGTGTCGGCCCCGGCCTCGGCCACCGCCCGGATGTTGTCCGTCTTCACGCCACCGTCCACCTCCAGGCGGATAGCCCGGCCCGAGGCGTCGATCAGGGCACGGGCCTCGCGCAGCTTGTCCAGCGTGCCGGGGATGAACTTCTGCCCGCCGAAACCGGGGTTCACCGACATCAGCAACACCATGTCGATCTTGTCCATCACGTAGCGGAGCACATCCAGCGGCGTGGCCGGATTGAACACCAGGCCCGCCTTGCAGCCGCAGTCACGCACCAGCTGCAGGCTACGGTCGATGTGCTCACTGGCCTCCGGGTGGAAGGTGATGTAGTCGGCCCCCGCCTCGGCGAAGTCCGGGATGATCCGGTCCACCGGCTTGACCATCAGGTGCACGTCGATGGGCGCGGTCACCCCGTGCTTGCGCAGGGCCTCGCAGACCAGGGGGCCGATGGTGAGGTTGGGGACGTAATGATTATCCATGACGTCGAAGTGCACCATGTCCGCACCGGCGGCGAGCACGGCATCCACCTCCTCGCCCAGACGGGCGAAATCGGCGGAAAGAATAGACGGTGCAATCTTGTAATCGGTCATGGTCTTCTCCTCGTACTTCCGGGTCGCATCGGCTGGCGCGCCGCCGGAATCGATAGCCCGATTATGGAGACGGCAGCGCGCAGGGGTTCAATTAAGGATTGGTTATCATAACGATAAAGGGGAGCGGGAAAAGCGCGGCCTACGCGGGGTTGAACGGCGCCAGGCCCCGGCACCGGGCGCCCCGGCGCAGCCGTCAGGGGCAAACCCCAAGACCACTGGCCGCGACAATCTGCCCTAGGTAACCCGCCCGGTCCGGGCAACGCGATGACCGCGCGCCAGCAACCGGGGGCGGGATCAGGCGGGCTATCAGGTGTCGGGGGCGTCCTGGGGTGCGGGCAGCTGCCAGTGCGCCTCCGCCTCCTCCAGCACGAAGCGGCGGAACTCCGCCGCCACCGGCGAGAGCCGCTTGCCGGCCCGGTGCACCACGTACCACTGGCGCTGGATGGGAAAGCCCTGCACGTCCAGGATGGCCAGACACCCCAGGCTGAGCTCCATGGCCAGGGTGTGCTGGGAGACCAGCCCCAGGCCCAGCCCGGCCTGCACCGCCTGCTTCAGCGCCTCGTTACTGCTCATCTCCATCTCGGACTGCAACTGCACCCCTTTGCGGGCAAAGAAGCGCTCCATGGCCACGCGGGTGCCGGAGCCCCGCTCGCGGACCACGAACAGCTCGTTTTGCAGCCGCTCCGGGGGGATGTCGCGCTCCCGGGTCAGCGGGTGGTCGGGGCTGGCAATGACCACCAGCGGGTTGGCCATGAAGGCGTCGGCCACCAGCTCCTGGCCCTCCGGCGGCTGGCCCATGATCACCACGTCCCGCTCGTTTTCCATAAGCAGCCGGAGCAGGCCCTCGCGGTTGGTCACGTCCAGGCTGAAGCTCACCCCCGGATTGCGTCGGGAGAAGGCGGCCAGCAGGTGGGTGGCGAAGTAGTTGGCGGTGGTAGCCACGGCCACGCCCAGGCGTCCCCGGTTCAGCCCCTGCAACTCCTCCATCACCAGCTGCGCCTCGCGCAGCTCGCGCATGATCCGGCGCGCGTAGCCCACCAGCTCCCGCCCGGCCTCGGTGAGGTAGATGCGCTTGCCCAGCTGCTCGAACAGCGGCAGCCCCACCTGCCCCTCCAGCTGTTTGATCTGCATGGAGACAGCGGGCTGGGTCAGGAAAAGCTCCTCGCTGGCCCGGGTGAAGCTCAGGTGGCGGGCCACCGATTCAAAGACGCGCAGCTGTCGAAGTGTGACGTTCATGGCGATCAATTTATAAGACTTTACTTATGCCCTCAATCAGAAGGATTGAGTTTTCTTTTGGTTCACCGCCGGTAAGCTGCCAAAGAAGCAACGGCCACGGAATCGGCCAACCCCGAAATAGAGAATAACTGGAGGAGAACCGGCGATGTCGAGCAAAACCTATTCCGCAGGTGTGAAGGATTATCGCGAGACTTACTGGGAGCCCGATTACGCGATCAAGGACAGCGATTTCCTGGCCTGCTTCAAGGTGGTCCCACAACCGGGCGTCCCCCGCGAGGAGGCAGCCGCGGCCGTGGCTGCCGAATCCTCCACCGGCACCTGGACCACCGTCTGGACCGACCTGCTGACCGACCTGGAGTACTACAAGGGCCGTGCCTACCGCATTGAGGACGTCCCTGGCGACGACGAGGCCTTCTACGCCTTCATCGCCTACCCCATGGACCTGTTCGAGGAGGGCTCGGTAGTCAACGTCTTCACCTCGCTGGTGGGGAACGTCTTCGGCTTCAAGGCCGTGCGCAGCCTGCGCCTGGAGGATGTGCGCGTGCCGCTGGCCTACGTCATGACCTGCAACGGCCCGCCCCACGGCATCCATGTGGAGCGCGACAAGATGGACAAGTATGGCCGGCCGCTGCTTGGCTGCACCATCAAGCCCAAGCTGGGGCTGTCCGCCAAGAACTACGGCCGCGCCGTCTACGAGTGCCTGCGCGGCGGGTTGGACTTCACCAAGGACGACGAGAACGTCAACTCGCAGCCCTTCATGCGCTGGCGCGACCGCTTCCTCTTCGTGCAGGAGGCCACCGAGAAGGCCCAGCAGGAGACCGGCGAGCGCAAGGGCCACTACCTGAACGTCACCGCCCCCTCCCCCGAGGAGATGTACGAGCGGGCGGAGTTCGCCAAGGAGATCGGCGCGCCGATCATCATGCACGACTACCTGACCGGCGGCTTCTGCGCCAACACCGGCCTGGCCCGCTGGTGCCGCAAGAACGGGATGCTGCTGCACATCCACCGCGCCATGCACGCGGTGATGGACCGCAACCCGCGCCACGGCATCCACTTCCGCGTGCTGGCCAAGGCGCTGCGCCTGTCCGGTGGCGACCACCTGCACACCGGCACCGTGGTGGGCAAGCTGGAGGGCGACCGCGCGGCCACCGAGGGCTGGATCGACCTGCTACGCGACCGTTTCATCCCCGAGGACCGCGCCCGCGGCATCTTCTTCGATCAGGACTGGGGCGCCATGCCCGGGGTCTTCGCGGTGGCCTCCGGCGGCATCCACGTCTGGCACATGCCGGCCCTGGTCTCGATCTTCGGCGACGACGCCGTCCTGCAGTTCGGGGGCGGCACGCTGGGCCACCCCTGGGGCAACGCCGCCGGCGCCGCGGCCAACCGGGTGGCGCTGGAGGCCTGCGTCAAGGCCCGCAACGAGGGCCGCAGCCTGGAGCGCGAGGGCAAGGACATCCTGGTCGCCGCCGCGCAGCACAGCCCGGAGCTGAAGATTGCGATGGAGACCTGGAAAGAGATCAAGTTCGAGTTCGAGACGGTGGACAAGCTGGACACGGCCCACCGCTAAGTCAGCACAGCACATCAAAGCCATAAAGACCGAATCTGGAGGAGACCCCCATGAGCCAGGTGCAAGACTACCCGTCCAGCCTTTCCGATCCGGCCAGCCGCAAGCTGGGGACATTCAGTTACCTGCCACCAATGACCGATGACGAGGTCCGGCGGCAGGTGGAGTACATCATCAGCAAGGGCTGGAACCCGGCCATCGAGCATAGCGAGCCGGAGAACGCGCACATGTACTACTGGTACATGTGGAAGCTGCCGATGTTCGGCGAGACCGACGTGGAGCGGGTGCTGGCCGAGGCCGAGGCCTGCCACCGCGCCCACCCGGAGCATCACGTCCGGCTGATCGGTTACGACAACTACGCCCAGAGCCAGGGGGCGGCCATGACCGTCTACCGCGCCACGCCGCGCTGACCTCCGCGGGGGCGTTACCAACCAATCCGGTCACGCCGCCCCACGGGGGCGGTGTGGGCTCCCCTGCCCCGCGTTGCAGGGCGGGCCGGCCGCCGGGTTGGCGCTGTCATACGGACAACCCGGCAGGGTGAAGCACCATGATCGACACCGAGCAATACACCATCGCCCAGGAACCCTATTACCGTCCGGTGGGCAACGAGACCGAACTCTTTGAGGCCGCGCACGCCGCACGCATGCCGGTGATGCTCAAGGGCCCCACCGGCTGCGGCAAATCCCGCTTCGTCTCCTGGATGGCCTGGCGACTGCAGCGCCCGCTGATCACGGTGGCCTGCAACGAGGACATGACCGCCGCCGACCTGGTCGGCCGCTACCTGCTGGATGCCGAGGGCACCCGCTGGCAGGACGGCCCGTTGACCCTCGCCGCCCGCATCGGGGCGATCTGTTACCTCGACGAGGTGGTGGAGGCGCGCCAGGACACCACGGTAGTGATCCACCCGCTCACCGATCATCGGCGGGTGCTGCCACTGGAGAAAAAGGGCGAACTGGTGGAGGCCCATCCCGGCTTCCACCTGGTGATCTCCTACAACCCCGGTTACCAGAACCTGATGAAGGATCTGAAACCCTCCACCAAACAGCGCTTCGGGGCGCTGCACTTCGACTTTCCCGAGGCGGAGGCAGAGGCAGAGATCCTGATGCACGAGGCCGGGGTGGACACCACCACGGCGGAGCGGCTGGTGCAGGTAGGCCAGCGGGGGCGCAACCTCAAGGGCCACGGCCTGGACGAGGGCATCTCCACCCGCCTGCTGGTCTACGCCGGACAGCTCATCGCCCGCGGCATCGCCCCCGGTGCGGCCTGCCGCATGGCCCTGGTTCACCCCATCACCGACGACCCGGACCTGCGCGACACGCTCGAAGCGGCGGTGGACACGCACTTCCCGGACTGATGCGGGCGCGGGGGCACAGGCGGCGACGAGGAGCGAGTCATGACGAGTGAAATCCACACGCTGGCGGATGAATTGCGCGGCACGCACCACGAGGTGGCCGACGTCCTGGACGCCTGCCTCGCGGATGCCAGCCGGGTGATGTCCAGCGACAGCCAGGTCCGGTACCTGGAGGCGGCGCTCGCGCTGCACCGCCTGGGCCGCGGCCACGAACTGGTCGTCACCTGGCTGGAAGCCATGCCCCCCGTCGCCCGTGAGGCCGGCGAGGCCATCATCCCCGACACCGCCAGCGCCGCACTCAAGCTCGCCTCCATGGTCAGCGGCCAGGTGGTCGGCCTGCTGTTCGACAGCCTGCCTACCGCCGCCCGCCGCCTGGGCGATGCCGAACTGCTACGCCAGTACCTCGCCCTCGTCCACCAGCTCTCCGGCCGCGCACCCCGCGCCCTGCGGCCGCTGTTCACCCACCTGGACGAGCTGCTCTCGGTGCTCACCCTCAGCGGCCTGCGCCGCTGGGCCCAGTGGGGCATCCAGGCCTACGCCCGCGACTACGAACGGCTGACCGCCTACTTCGCGCTGGCATCGCCGGACAGCCAGCAAATCCTGCAACAGGAGCGGCGCGGCGTGCTGTTCGTGGACGTGCAACGGCGGCTCGGCTTCTACCTGCGGGCACTCTGGGGCCGCGCCTTCCTGCTGCGCCCCAACGCGGCCGAACCCGGCAGCCCGGAGGCCCGCCCCTTCATCGCCCAGGGCGCCCTGCACCTGCCCGACGCCCTGGATGACGCCGGCCCCGTGAGCGGCCTCAACGTCTACCGCGCCCAGTGCGCGCATGCCGCCGCCCACATCGCCTTTGGCGACGGGCCGCCCATGCCCGCGGAGGCCCTGAGCCCCGCCCAACGCTACCTGGTCGGCCTGGTGGAAGATGCCCGGGTGGAGGCACTGGCCACCGCCGCCTTCCCCGGCCTGTTCCCGCTCTGGCGCAACCTGCTTCAGGCGGCGCCCCGCAGCGAGGAACCCACCCTGGCCATGCTCCAGCGCCTGGCCCTGGCGCTGCTCGATCCGGATCACGGCGACGAGCACCCGGTGGTCAGCGAGCTGGCCCACCGCTTCCACCAGGGCGTGCGCGCCGGCGACCCGGGCCCGGCCCTCGCCGCCGAGCTGGGGCTGGACCTCATCGGCCACCTGCAGTCGGCCGGGCCGCTGCCCCCGCTGAGCCGCCTGGAGGCGCTACCGCTGGTCTACCGGGACGACAACCGCTTCCTCTGGGCCGAGCCGGAGCCTGCAGAGACCGCCCTGCAGGCCGCCCGGTCCAACGCCCCGGTACAGCGCCGTCCCGGCCTGATCGAGATGGTCAACGAGCTGGACTGCGAACTGGCGGGGGACGACGCCCAGGAGATATGGATCCTGGACACGGAGTATTTCCGAGACGGCGACCCGGAAGGGGTCAGCGTGAACGAACTGGAGGGGCGCCCGGCCGCCAGCCCGCCCTTCCACTACCCGGAGTGGGACTACCAGGCGCAACTGCACCGGCCCGACTGGGTCACTCTGGTGGAGCGGCGCCAGCCCGCGGGCAACCCGGACGACCTGGCGGCGATCATGGCGGAATACCGCCCGGTGGCGCGCAGGCTGCAGAGGGTCATCGACAGCCTGATCCCGCAGGGGCTGGTCCGCCAGCGCCGCCAGGAGGACGGTGACGAGATCGATCTGGATGCCGCCATCCGCGCCCGCATCGACCTGCGCGCCGGCCACACGCCCGACCAGCGGGTCAGCATCCGCTACCACCGCCAGGAGCGTGACCTGGCCGTGCTGCTGTTACTCGACCTGTCCGAATCGGCCAACGACGTGCTGCCCGGCGCCGACCGCCCCCTCATCCAGCTGACCCGCGAGGCCACCACCCTGCTGGCCTGGGCCGCGCAAGGCATCGGCGACCCCTTCGCCGTGCACGGTTTCGCCTCCGAGACCCGGCACGACGTCCATTACCACCGCTTCAAGGACTTCGACCAGCCCTGGGACGACGCCGCCCGGGCCCGGGTGGCCGGGCTGAGCGCCGGGCTATCCACCCGCATGGGTGCCGCGCTGCGCCACGCCGGGCACTACCTGTCCCGGCGCCCGGAGCGCCACCGGCTGGTGCTGCTGCTCTCCGACGGCGCGCCCTCCGATATCGACGCCCCCGACCCGCAGTACCTGCGACAGGACACCCGCAAGGCGGTGGAGGCGCTGCACGCCCGTGGGGTGCACGCCCACTGCCTCACCCTGGACCCGGCGGCCGACCAGTACGTGCAGCACCTGTTCGGCCCGCGCGGCTACACGGTGCTTGACCACCCCCAACGGCTACCCGAAAAGCTGCCTGCGCTGTTCGCCAGCCTGACCCGCTGATCCCGGCCCAGGTCCAGACCCAGACCCAGACCCACGCTCACATGCCCAGGGAGAACATGCTCTCCAGGTCGTGGCGCGAATGGGCCTTGAAGGCGAGCAGGGTCTCGGTGTGCTCGATCCCCTCCAGCGGGGCAATCCGTTCCGTCACCAGGCCGGCGAGGTCCTCGTTGCGCGCCACCCGGATGATCGCCACCAGGTCGTAGCTGCCGCCCACCGAATAGCACTCCGACACCCCCTCCAGCCCTGCCAGCTGGTCGGCCAGCTCGTTTAGCCGCTTCGGGTCCACCTGCATCAGAATAATCGCTGTCACCATTTTCCTGCCTCCTTTTATCGCTTTCACGGGCGGCCAACAGCACCGGGCTGCCTGTGCCGGCCCGAACCCCTGCCAGGGCTTATGCTTTCATCAGGAACCCTTAATTCCCAGGGCCATGTCCTGTTTGCCAGCATGTTCACCAGACATAAACCCCGGGCAGCCCCGCTGCCACGGACATAAGGAAACAGAAAGCCAGGGGGAAGTACACAATGGCGATCAAAATAGCGATCAATGGCTACGGCCGCATCGGGCGCAACGTGCTCCGCGCCCTGTACGAATCGGGCCGCACCGATGAAATCCAGGTGGTGGCCATCAACGACCTGGGTGATGCCGAAACCAACGCCCACCTGACCCGCTTCGACAGCGTCCACGGCCGTTTCAACGGCAAGGTGCAGGTCGAGGGTGACGCCATGGTGGTCAACGGCGACCGGGTCCGGGTGCTCTCGGAGCGCGACCCGGCACGACTGCCCTGGAGCGAGCTGGGGGTGGACCTGGTCATGGAGTGCACCGGCCTGTTCAACAGCCGCGAGAAGGCATCCGCCCACCTGGAGGCCGGCGCCCGCAAGGTGCTCATTTCCGCCCCCGGCGGCGGCGATGTGGACAACACCGTGGTCTACGGGGTCAACCACGACACCCTGAAAGCCGAGCACACCGTGGTGTCCAATGCCTCCTGCACCACCAACTGCCTGGCACCGCTGGTGCTGCCGCTGCACCGGGCCATCGGCCTGGACCGCGGGCTGATGACCACCATTCACGCCTACACCAACGACCAGGTCCTCACCGACGTCCACCACAAGGACATCCGCCGGGCCCGCTCGGCCACCATGAGCCAGATCCCCACCAAAACCGGGGCCGCTGCCGCAGTGGGGCTGGTCTTGCCGGAACTGAACGGCCGACTGGACGGCTACGCCATCCGGGTGCCCACCGTGAACGTCTCCATTGTCGATCTCACCTTTACCGCCCAGCGCGAGACCAGCGTGGAGGAGATCAACCAGGTGGTGCGCGAGGCCGCCGAAGGGCCGCTGCGCGGCATCCTGGCCTACAACGACGCCCCGCTGGTCTCCATCGACTTCAACCACGACCCGGCCTCCAGCACCTACGATGCCAGCCTCACCAAGGTGACCGGCAACCTGGTGAAAGTCACCGCCTGGTACGACAACGAGTGGGGCTTTTCCAACCGCATGCTCGATACCGCCGTGGCCATGATGCGCACCGGCTGACCCGAACCCGCACGGCAAAAGGCGGCCTTATGGGAGCCATAAAAAGCCCTGAATTCCATCCCGGGCCACCTTTTGCCAGCATGGATTCGTAGACAACGATAAGACCACCGGCAAAGCCCCGAAGAGGGCCGCCGGGCATAACGAACAGCCAGGAGGAGAACCGGCATGAAAACCACCGCATGCCCACAATCTTTCATGGCGCAGCAGTGGCTGTTCCGCCACGCGCGCCATCTGCAAAGTCAACGCCCGCGCCGGGTCCGACACCGGGCACCGTCACAGCAGCCGGGCGCTCACCGAGTCGGGTGACGGGCTTCTTTCCCTCGTGAAGCCCCTTCCGGCGGACTGGGGACAGCCCGCCGGTTTCTTACACCAGACGCTGCGGCCAGCCGGCCGCGCGTCGCCCCACAATCGCCCGGGCGCATCCACTGGACCGCGCCCGGGTACCAGCCCAGGGAGATTCCCCATGCCCACACGCCGAGAGCTGGCCAATGCCATCCGAGCCCTGTCCATGGACGCGGTGCAGCGCGCGAAGTCCGGTCACCCGGGCGCGCCCATGGG
>NZ_RCDA01000003.1 GCF_003664325.1 Alkalispirillum mobile | reverse complement strand
TGCGAAGCAGGAACCCACCGAGGCCACCGGCGCCGGCTTGATGCCGGCACCGGCGCGGTAGGAATCCTCGTCCTTCAGGGCGAGGAGGATGTCAAGAAGCTGTGAATTGGCAGATTGTTTATGCCAAATGCAAAGAGCGCTTTGTCGATTTTGAGGAGTTGGCTCGGTCAGTTGCACGGTTGTGAGAATACGCGAACCTCGATACCCGCCTGCCCAGCGCGCCGGCATGGACTGCCACGTCAGCTTCGCCTCCTCGCAGTGACGGGGAAGCCTACAGTGAGGGGCCAATCCCCGCTGGTTGGGCAAGTGCGCGGCCATGCTAGGATTTGCCCATGCGCCTAACGCCAGAACAAGTCTCCTTGATCCGCACGGCCGTCCAGCAACTGGCGGGCGAGAATGCCAGGGTGCGACTGTTCGGATCCCGACTGGATGATAACGCCCGCGGGGGCGATGTGGACCTGCTGGTGGAACTGCCCGATCCGGTGGACAACCCCGCCATGCTCGCCGCGCAGCTCTCGGCACGCATCAGCCGAGCCCTCCGGGGCCGCAAGGTCGACGTGCTGCTGAGCGCCCCCAACCTGCAACGGCAAACCATCCATGACACGGCCAGGGAACAAGGAGTGTTGCTGTGACCCTCGACAAGGACCAAAAAGCCCGCCTGCAATTCCTAGCCCGCGTGGTCGAGCGCGAATCCCATCACCTGCAAATCACGGATAACCGACTATTCCCCCGCCCCTTCACCGTGGAAGATGCCAGAACGCTCGGCGAAAACATTGACCTGGCCGAACGGGTAGAGGCCTTCGTCAGCCGGTTCGGGCGGCTGCAGGATACCATCGGCGACAAGCTCCTCCCCGCTTACCTCAAGGCCGCTGGAGAGGCCCCCGGCCTTGCCGTGGACAACCTGGACCAGGCAGAACGCCAAGGGCTAATCGATTCAACCGAGCACTGGTTTGCCCTGAGGAAACTGCGCAACCAGATGGTCCACGAGTACATCGAAGACCCAAAGGTCTTGGCTGATGCCCTTAACAGTGGTCACGAGGCGGTGCCGACCCTGGTCACAACCGGTGAGAGACTGCTGCGGGATATCCGCCTGAGAGGCTGGGTATAGCGACAAACGCCCCACCCCGCTGGATGACGACGCCGATGCTATACATGTATAGCATCGGTTCGGAGGTCGTACCTATGCTGGCTTTACGCCTACCCGAAGATATCGAGAAACGCTTGGCGGCTCTGGCCAAGGCCACAGGCCGCAGCAAGAGCTTTTACGCGTGCGAGGCCATCATCCAGCACCTGGAAGACCTCGAAGACACCTACCTGGCAGAACAGCGCTTGATCGACCACCGCAAGGGAAGCGGAGAAACGGTCTCTATGGACGAAATGAGGCGCCGGCTTGAGTTGGACGATTGAGTTCGACAAACGCGTCGAGAAAGACCTCCGCGCGCTCGTCGTCCGCGTAGCCCACCGCAATGCCGTTTATCGCCAGCTGCGGAAGGCGGAACCCTAGCACCCGATGTGCTAATCGTGGCGCATGTATATTAGCTAAGAGCGTGAAAACCCCTCCGCTGAGCTTGATCACAGGACCCGAGCCCGGCCTCACACCGACTGAACAGACCTGGCAGCGTGTGATACACCGTCATCCGCACATCGCGCTGGCGATACTCTTTGGCTCCTGTGCCAGTGGCAGCCGAACGACCACTGACAGTATCAAGCAAGCCGCCAAGGCGATCACGCATCTCGGCCGCCGCCTTGCGCGAAAACGTGAGCAGCAACATCTCATCGGGCGGCACACCGTCGCCGACGCGATGGGCCGCTCGATGAATCACGCTGGTCGTCTTGCCGGACCCTGCGACCGCAAGGACCAGCAGTGGGCCGTGGGTATGGTCGCGTACCTGGGACTGTCGCTCATCCAACATCTTTGCCCTCCACCGTTTCCCACGGGAAACGCTCAACCGGCAGGCCGTGTAATACACCGTGTAATACACACCCCAACCATGAAATTTCCATTTAAGTCAGCGACTTGCAGGGTCCTCCGCGCCCCGTGTAATACACCGTGTATTACACGTTTGTTCCATAAGCGCCTAACTCTTTGACGCAGATGGATATTTCCTTTCCGCAATGTGTAATACACCGTGTATTACACCCCTCTCTGGAGTCGCTCTCGCCGGAGGACACCCCAGGCCCGTGTATTACACCGTGTATTACACGGCCTTGTCGGCGCCGCCGCTCACCCCGAGCATGGCTCATCTGACTGGTGATTTGTGCGGCCTCACCAAGCAAAGCTCCCTGATTGTCACCTTGTATCGCATAGCTTGACTCGCATGAGTTGTTTCGCAAAATTTGCCTAGAGAAGCAATGCCAGTCTGTTCGGGAAACACCCATAAGGAGTAGAGATGGCCGCCACACAACAGCGACCACAATTCGTGCACGTCGAAAGCTACAAGCGGGAGCGGGGCGACACCCACGCGGCATCCTCCATCATCGGAGAGGCACTCCGCATACCGGGGCATTGCCCTCATGTCGAGGATGCCAAGCCGCCAGAGGTTCACCCCGTCGATCCGCCCGTGGAGTCCCCACACGAGTTCAGGGACTGGCTCTACAGCACCATGGCCAAGTGCAGAGAGGCCAACGGCGCTTACCTCCGGCGCTCGGCCGTCGCTCTGCTAACCGTGATCGCCTCGATGCCGCGAGAGATCGCCACCCCGGAAAAAGTCTCGCAACTGCGCGATCTCACCGTGGGGTGGATCTATGACTTCTTCGGCGAGAAGGCGCGTGTGCCTTACGCGATCACGCACGACGACGAATCGCACCCACACGTTCACGTTTGGGTCATCCCCGCCAAGGAGGAGACCGACAACGAGAGATGGCCTCTGGGGAGCATTTTTCGCGGCCGAAAACGGGATCTGTACGAACTCCAGGACTCTTTTTACGAACTCGTCGGCCATCCCCTGGGGATGACCCGCAAAGGTGAGCAACCCCAGGGCATCCGGCTGACTAGACGCCAAGCCATCGCGCTCAGGCGCAATCCGAAGCTCGCGCAGGAAACCGAGCTGTATCAGGCCGGCTTCAAGGCCGGCGTCATCCAGGCGCTGTACGCCCAGTCCATTGCACCCGAGCGCCATCCCACGGATGTGGCCAAGGACTTCGTGCCAGAGCGCATGGCCGACCACCTCGGCCGCGCCATCACGCGGCGCGAGCGGCCCAAGGGCAGGGACTTCGGCCGGTGACTTCGGCCGCTGTCCCCTTAAACAGAGCTTGTCCCCTTATGTAGCGGTGTACCCGGAAAATGACACATAAGGGGACAGCACCCTGTCCCCTTATGTATGAAAGTACCCCTTAAACGCTATCTAAGGGGACAATCCTTGTCCCCTTATGTATCAAAGTACCCCTTAAATGCTATTTAGGGGGACAGCTTGGATCGCTCGATTTTTGTCCCCTTAACTAGCACTTTGCGGGTACTTCCATACATAAGGGGGATAATCCGACTTTGCGGGGCATCTCGCAAACGGGGGACACCCCGGGGCGGTACATCCAGCGCCGCGGCCATCAGACACCGGCCCACCTGGCTGAGCCAGCCATGGCTGCGTGAAATTAGTGCAAACGAGTGTCCAGAGTTTCAGGGGCTTTACAGCACCACCTAGCCCGAGCCCGGCAGCCTGTTGGATTGGACGGCCAGTGCTCCTGCTCAGACCCTTATGCCCAGCCTGCTGCGGGCGTAGTCTGCGATAGACTTGAAGGTATTGTGCAACTCGTCCGTGAAGGCGTAGGCCTTTTTCAGCGCTGGCAACATCTCTGACAGGTCGTCTATATACTCATGTACCAGCCGGTTGCGTAGTCGGCGCATCTCGAGCCAGGTGTCGCTGCTCGAGATAAAGTTAAGGCGTTCGGCACGGTTCAGGTTGTCGATGGCTGCCATGGGGATCTCACCAGCGGCAACGAGCAGTTGCGGGATCAGTTTATCGGTAACCGTATCCTGCATGCGCGAGAATCTGGAGCTGAATGCTTCCAGTCTATCGGCCCCTATATCGTCGGCGATAGTCGCTTCCAGCCAAGGCATGTCGATGATCGTGCCCTTAGGAATTAGCCGCCCCCTGACCGCGAGGAGGTGCGCGTCCTCCTTCTGAACGAGGTCCAAAAGCTGTGCAAGCCTGCGCAGTTCCGGCGAGGTGTCGTTCATAGCCGCTTCCCCGTTTCCATGGCCACTTCATGGATAGGGAGACGCGGCGCGGATGAGCGGTGAATAACGATGTCGATGCGTTGATCGCCAAGCCTGCGAATCAGTCGGCTGTAGAGGCGTAATTCTCTCTGCAGCGCCTCTTCCGGATCAACGTCCGCTTCAATCATGAGGTCGATATCCCCACCTCGGGCGTTGTCGTCCACGCGGGAGCCGAACAGCCAGACTTCCGCATCCGACCCTAGGATGCGGGCTACCTCTTCTTTGATGATTTTAATTTGCCGGTCGGTCAGGCGCATGGCTGTGCCGTATACCCAAGTCGAGCAAGGTGGGTGCAGGGAGCAGAATATTAAGCTGAGGATAACGAATCTAGCACTTGCCCGCCACGCCCCCGAGATTTCCCCCGCAGCTCAGTAGCAGACCCGTCGTTCATTCCAGGTGGGATGGGAGCCCTGACCCAGATCGCCGGCGGCATGTGCGCCGGCGGCCGCGTGGTCAACTCCCTGAAGGCCGTGCAGTAGCAGGTCAGGGTGAGGCCGCACGCAGACGCACAAGCGGGGCGTCGTCTGCATCGACCAACAGGTAAACATGGCCAGTAGCCGGTTCCACGGCGACATCGCGGACGCGCCATTCCTCATCGCGCAGCAGGCGCGCTTCATCGGTACCCCCCCACCGAGGCGGGAGAAGCGCCCAAGGTATTGGTGCGCCAGGTTGCCCATCAGCAGATCGCCGCGCCCCCAGTCAGGCAAGGTCTCCCACTGGTCGAAATTCTCGCCATCGTAGAACGCCATGCCGGAAGGCGGAAAGCCTTCTTGGCCATCGTCGTACTCACTGCCATCCCAGCAGAACACCGGATCCACGGTGTCCGGGTTCTCGTGTGGCAAGTCACCGATCGGTTCGCCGCTGTCGTACTCACGGCTGCAGGTTGCGATGGGCCAGCCGTAGTTGCCGCCCGCCTGGTCGATGATATTGATCTCATCGCCGTTCTTTTGGCCGTGCTCGTTCTGCCAGATCAGACCGGTGGCCGGATCCACCGCCATGCCCTGAGCGTTGCGGTGGCCGTAGGTGTAGATGGCATCGAAGGCGTCTGGATCGTCCACGAACGGGTTGTCTGCAGGGATCGACCCATCGCGATTGAGCCTCAGCGTTTTCCCCCAATGGCTCTCCAGGTCCTGCGCCGCATCGCGCTCGCGGCGGTCCCCCACTGTCACATACAGGTGCCAGTTGTCGTCGAAAACCAGCCGTGAACCGAAATGCCCGGTACTGCTGGAAAAGGGCGTGGCCACGTGCAGCAGCTCGAAATCTTCCAGCCGCGGCGCGGTGTCCCCCACCAGCCGGCCGCGACCGACGTGGGTGGCGTACTCGGTGCTATCCTCATTCGCGCCAGCCCAGGTGAGATAAACCCATTCCTGCCCCGGCCCGAAGTCCGGGTACAGTGCTACGTCAAGCAGCCCTCCCTGGCCCACCGCAGCCACTTCCGGCACGCCATCCACCTCGGTCATCTCACCGGTTTGTCGGTCAACCAACTGCAGGCGCCCCGGGCGCTCGGTAACCAGCAGAAGATTTTCATCACCCGGCAGGAACGCCATGCCCCATGGGTGTTCCAGGCCGTCCGCCACGGTTTCGACCTCTACGCCGTCCCTGACCTGTTGCCCGTCGTCTTCCGCCCCGTCGCCAGGGCTGCTGGACCCACCGCAGCCACCGGCCAGCAGTAGCGTGCCAAGCACCAGAAGAAATAGTGGGTAGCGACGGCGTCTGATCACGGCGTACCTCCGACATGACTGTCCCGGTCAGGCACTCGAGCGAATTCGTGCGCCTGCCCCAACCAAGCGTTCCTCGAGTTCGAGGGCAATGGCCTCGGCCGGGGGACACACGCAGACTCTCGCAACTTCGCATGCGGCCAACAAGTTGCAGCGCAGCACGATTCAATGATTTAATCCCGACGTTCGTTCATTCCGTGAACGACACAACCCGTCGCACACCCGCAAGGATGGCCGTGCCAACGCATGTCATCCTTGCGGTAGCGTGCCCGAATGCCGGGCTTGCTCGCCACACTCAACAACAAAAAAGCCCAATCCCCATGTCAAGCCAGGCCCAACATTGGCCAGCCAAAGCAGCGCTGAAAAGGGCGGCGCAGGCTATCCCCGCCCTGTCGACCCTGCTAACAAACGACCCGGGCCGACACGCTAAATACCAACGGGCGAGCGGCGGCCTTCTGCTGGACTTCAGTCGGCAACGAATCAACGATGATGTACTCAGCCTACTGACCCAGTGCGCCGTCGAGCGCTGTGTGCCGGCGCAACGCGAGGCCTTGGTCACCGGCGCACCAGTAAACTGCAGCGAGCAACGCCCTGCCCTGCACACCGCTTTGCGTTGGCCAGTCGACAAGGCGCCGCTATCAGGCACCGAATCAGCCTGCAGGTTTGCTCACCAGCAACAGGCGCGCATGGCACAGCTGGTAACCGCCCTGCAGCACGGCGAATGGCTGGGCGCCACCGGCAAGCCGATCACAGACATTATTCACATTGGCGTTGGCGGGTCTGACTTGGGTCCCCGCCTCGTCAGCGAAGCCTTGCAGGGATTTGCCACGCCTCAGGCAAACCCAATCAAGGCGCACTTTGTCTCAACCATAGATGGCACCCAACTCGGCCCACTGACTGCTCAGCTGGACCCTGCCAGCACACTTGTGGTCATCGCCTCGAAGTCCTTCGCCACAGCAGACACGCTCGCGAATGCTCGTTCTGCCCTCGGATGGATCAGCACCCAACTCAACATCCCGGAGCGCGAGATAATAGCGGCCCAAGTGGTCGGCGTTTCAGCACGCCCTGACCGCATGATTGAATGCGGCATCCCCACAGCCCATCAACTCCTACTTGGTGACTGCGTCGGCGGCCGCTTCTCTGTCTGGTCGCCCATAAGCCTTGTGGTGGCCGCTCAGCTGGGCATGCCCGTGTTTCAGCGATTGCTGCAGGGCGCGCACCAAATGGACTGCCATTTCCTGAACGCCCCATTGGCGGATAACCTGCCAGTGCTGGCCGGACTGCTTGCTGTCTGGAATGCGCAGTACCTAGGCATCCCGACCCACGCCGCGCTCCCTTACGATGGGCGTCTGGCATGCCTGCCCGCCTATCTACAGCAGTTGGAGATGGAATCCAACGGGAAAACGCAGGATGCGCACAAGACACCGCTGGACCACGCCACATGCCCCATTGTCTGGGGAGACGTGGGTTCTAATGGCCAACATGCCTTCTATCAACTGCTCCACCAGGGCAGCCATACCGTCAGTGCCGACCTGATGGTTGCCGTCGCGCCACAGCGCGGCGACACCGACTCACTGACACCCCAGACACAAGAGCAACACCAGTTAACCCAAGCCCACTGCCTTGCCCAAGCACGACTTCTGACATTGGGCGACGCCGCCGTCGGCAGTTCCGATGCCAGCAAAGTACCCGGCTATCGCGGCAATCAGCCCTGCAACTTGTTGGTGTTGGACGCGCTTACGCCGGAGATCCTCGGCCAACTCCTTGCCTTATACGAGCACAAAGTCTTCGTAAAGGCCGCACTATGGGGCCTGAACCCGTTTGACCAACCCGGCGTGGAATTCGGGAAAACCCTGGCAACCGAATATTTTCAGGCGCTTGCGCCCGGGGGCAACACACCACCCGGGCTGGATGAGTGCACGGCTGGAACACTTGAAACACTTCGCTCGCCAAACCTCCACAACAGCTCCCCACGCTGGTAATTCCTCCCGGTAAACTCCGAGCGGGGAGTTTAACCATAGTGCGAAAACGCCATTGGGGAGAGCAGCAGAAGAAATACCTGATCATAAGAATCTGAACCGCTGCACCCTACTTAATGCACATAAACCACCTGTGAGGCAGAAGGTATCCGATAGGCACCGATTGAGAGAAAACCACAGTTGAACTTTTCCGTCGAGGATAAGTAGGCTACGCCCCCTTAAATTGAACCGGAGGGCGACGCTGGATCCGGAGAACGCCCGACTGAAAAGCTCTGCACGAAGTTCTGTTCGACAACGAACCGCTAACGTCCACCCTCAAAGGAAAGTGTTAATGATCCCACAGGCCAAACCTAAAAGCGTTACATCTCAGGCATCCACCCTTTTTCCCCGCCGCCTCGTTCGCCTAGTAGACGTCGCCTCGTCAGTTAGTACTAATTATGCGATGCTCGTCCCTAAAAAAGGGCCTTTGCGCCATTTCTAAATAAACGTTATCAATGACGGCTTTTTGTCTAGTGCAGTCAGATTATTAAATACTTACACAAGCACCGAACCGGTGGACAAGCCATTCCAAGGATTAACGACATCCATTACCCCAGAAAAGGCCAGCTCATTTCCGGGCAAAATCCGGGGCAAAAAATACCAATCAGCGCTTAACCACTGATGCCAGGCCAATCAGGCAAACCGACACAGCGCGTATTTACTCAAAGCTTTTGCGAGCCAATGCGACACTACTACCCAATAAAGCTTACAACATGACCCGCGACGAGATTCAACTCATTATCTTGCATTTACTAAAGCAGAACCCAAACTTAAGTCAACGCGACCTCGCAGGTGAACTGGGTATATCGTTGGGCCGCGCCCACTACTGCCTTCGCGCGCTCATCGAAAAGGGCTGGGTCAAGGCTATAAACTTCAGCCGCAGCCCAACCAAACGAAGGTATTTATATCAGCTTACACCAAGCGGACTCAGCGAGAAGGCACACAGAACCCGAAAGTTCCTCGCCAAAAAGCGAGCAGACTATGAAGCTCTACGAGAAGAAATCAAGACACTCGAAAGAGAAATCGAGAACGGTGAACTTTTACCCAAGCAGGACAAACCTTAAGCCGCCCCTAATTAATCACCTTTGGTAAGTTTACAGAACTCCGTATAGCCTTGCTTCCCAACGCTCAAGGCCCAACCTAAAAACGAGCGAAAGCCCAATGCCTTTCCGCGTTTTATTAACGACCACAACTCCTCACCCCCCTTTCTCTCAATGAACTTGCTCGATCAAACGAAGCAATTTGCAGCGTGGTTTACGCGCCTTAACAAAGCCTGCTTGACTAATCAGCCAGCTTGGTTTCTAATCTCCGTTTTTTCAACCGTTGTCTCTGATACTGCCAAATTACTTGCGTTTATTCTGCCCCTAAAGGTAGTTTTACTTGCGGGCTCAGAAGGAGTCCCACGCTATTTCGAATTCTTTATCGATTCCGCTTTCAAAGACAACTGGATACTTGGTCTATCCATCGCCGCAATCTTGTGTTACATATTACACCTCGGGCTAGACACCCTTGTTGAACGAATGGCTCACGCAGGCGGACACTCCGTGGCCTCTAGTGCAAACAAACTGGCTCTGGTTCGGGGCCAAGAAGAAATCGCAAAGAAATATTTCTCCAGAGTCACCTCCTTATCTGCCAGCACGATATTCCTATTTCTCGCACTGAGCGGGATCGCCGTAATGAGGCCCGATTTAATTACCCCTCTAGGATTTGTTTCACTTTTATTATTTTGCATAACGACAGGTTGGCTTGCCCTGGAGCGAGACCGCCAACCCACTTGGATTCAACGCAACACAAAGCTTTATAGCAGCATAATAACTTCTTCGATATTCCTAGCCGGCTTCCTCTTTATTGTTTATCCTTATACTCTCGGGACAGGCCCCAATATACTATTCTCCTTGGTTGCAATAGTATTGCTGAAGCGCGGTACAAAAACACTCAACAAGATCATCATCGGAAGCGTAGGCTTGACCGCCGACCGCCCTTTCATTGACCCCCTGATGTTTCGAAGTGGAAAAATCCCCTCCACAAAAGACGTTCCAGCCGAATCCGCCTTACGCGACTTGTTTCAAAAACGTCAACGAGAGACTAATGTCCGTGAACACCTGCCCGAACAATACGATGACTACAGCTTAGACGTCCGGTGGGATGATAACCGGCTTCGCGGTATCTATTCCCTACGGATCATCGCTACACCCCCTTGTCTTGAGGAAAAGCCGCAACTCCTACGAGGGCACATTTTTAGCCCGCAACGTCGCCACCTAATGGAGCGCGAAGATTACCTTTTTCAGCACGTGCCCAGAGATGCCTTACTCGCAGCAAGTCCAGTAACCTCTTTCCAGGTTGAAGATTTCACCTGCCATATCATTGACTATGAAACTGGAAAGCGTTACTCCCCTCGCCGATGGAATAAAGCCGCAATCGGGATATTGGGCCAACTCTGGTCTGTCGAACCACCCAAGGCGCTCATAAAGGCCTACAAGCTCAGCCACCCAATGCTATGGCATCGATTGACTACCTCGCTAATCAATCGGACGCGAATTGCGGCGGAGACAGTCAACGAGGAGCAAACTCTGGACCAGTTTTTAAACGACCTAGAAGCCACATACGAGAAGCTCCTAAATATGCCTTTATACTTGGACAATAGCGACCTGCATCGGGGTAACGTCGTCCAGCGCACACTACACAATGCGCAGTGTACGATACTATTCTGGGGCCGCTGGTCCGTGGAACCCATTGGATATTGCCTGCCTAGGCAGTACGCTCGCGAAGAGTTAGGGCTTGCGTTGGAGCACGCAAAGCAAACGCGACGACGGATACCCGATTCATTTTCGATGAACGACCTATTATGGGTTAACAGTTTAGCAGCGATCGAGAAAGCTATAAACCGTGAAAATTACCGGGCCGCACTAAAACAAATTATTTCACTTTACAACCCGACCCCTACTTAACCCAATGCAGAAAAAACAAATGAAGACCATAGGTTATACCACCGGCGTTTACGATCTGTTTCATATAGGACACCTCAATCTTCTTAAAAGAGCAAAACTCGAGTGCGACTATCTTATAGTCGGTGTAACCACGGATGAGCTAAGCGAATCAAGAAAAGGAAAGAGACCAATAATACCCTTTGTTGAACGCATGGAGATTGTAGAGCACATAAGGTTCGTAGACGAGGTGGTACCACAAACCAGCATGGACAAAATGGAAGCCTGGCGCAACCTACAGTTTCATAAAATGTTTGTAGGCGATGACTGGAAAGGGACTGAAAAGTGGAATCGTCTCGAAAGGGACTTCGACAAGGTTGGTGTTGAAATAGTATATTTCCCTTATACAAAACACACATCCAGCACCAAACTAAGGGCTTTAATTGACAAGCTAATGAAAAGCCGGGAATGTAAAACTTGACAATGCAAGGGCACCCAAGGTCGGGACACCCTTATTTTAAGCAGCAGTAGCTGCTGCATAGAACACCCTTTTAATCTAAATCACCTTGCCAAAAAAACGAGACAAGCCTTACAACGCCCCAAGGTAACCCGGCCATGATGCGCAAACTAAGGCCTTGCAATATAGTTGTCAACGCAGGTCGTTTCCAAATTTACTTAATTTTATAGGTTTGACTAAATTCTTCAGGCCTAATTATAGGAAAGTACAATCACTTGAATGAGCATCATGCTGTTGAGAATGCGGCCAGGCATATATTCCAGCTGCAGGCGATAAAAGCAGTGCGCAGCCGACGCGTAATGGCGATGCGACAGGAACGCTTCCGGATCCACCAAACACACGGTGGTCAAATACTTGCCGCCCTCCAAATGGAGCGGCCGGAGGCCTTTTACTCGAAGCGTAGGTTTAATCCGGCCAGGCAAGCTCACAGAGGACGAGGTGGGTTGGCTTGCGCGGGCGGTGGGCAACGTGGCCCCGCAACCGCTTATGTAGCCCAATGAGCCGTGGACGACGCTGTCTTTGACCCGCGATATGCTTCGGAGCATCCATGCAAGTCGCTGAGCCTTCCCCCCGGTTCTACGACTGCAACCGGCTACGTTCGGCACCGGCGCTTCGTGCGCCGCCAGGAATCGAGACGCTGCTTGCATGATTTTGTTTTATTTTCATCGAGCGAGGTCAGTGCGGCCACTCTTCCAGCAGCTACAATGTCAGCGCGCTGCATCACAACCTTATGTTAGTAAAGGTCGTTCCGCGACAGGGAGATAAGGCCTTGAAACCCAACAACCGGGAGGCCACATTGAGATTATTAGTCACTGGTGGGGCAGGCTTTATCGGCTCTGCTCTAGTGCGCAACATTATAAAAAACACTAGCGACAGCGTCGTCAATGTAGATAAATTGACCTACGCAGGTAACCAGGATAACCTGGTGATGGTCGCTAACTCCCCCCGATATTCTTTCGAGCAGGTCGACATTTGCGACCGAGATGCCCTTGAAAAAGTCTTCTATAGATATAAACCGGACGCCGTAATGCATCTCGCCGCTGAAAGCCATGTGGATCGCTCAATCGAGGGCCCCGCAGCATTCGTCAATACTAACGTGATGGGTACATATACCCTGCTGGAAGTCGCTCGCTCCTACTGGAGTAGCCTCGAAGGGGAGCATCGCACCAACTTTCGTTTCCTCCATATCTCCACGGATGAAGTATATGGGGATTTACCACACCCTGCGGACTCACCTAACGCCCATGAACATTTGTTTAAAGAAACAACCCCTTATGCTCCGAGTAGCCCCTATTCGGCTAGCAAGGCCAGCGCCGACCACCTTGTGCGGGCGTGGCACCGTACCTATGGCCTGCCCACCCTGGTCACAAACTGCTCTAACAATTATGGGCCGTACCACTTCCCTGAAAAGCTAGTGCCACATGTTATTTTGAGTGCTCTACACGGAAGGCCTGTCCCAGTGTATGGGCGCGGTGACCAGATTCGCGACTGGCTTTACGTATCAGATCACGCCAAAGCACTCTGCACCGTACTCAAGCATGGACGTGTTGGGGAAACCTACAACATAGGCGGGCACAATGAGAAGCAGAACATCGAGGTCGTCAAGACGATATGCCAACTATTGCAAACGTTATGCCCTCCAGATGCTAACCTCGGCGCGCATTCTATCAGGCATTATTCGGATTTAATTACACATGTCACCGACCGGCCCGGCCACGATCGCCGGTATGCCATAGATGCATCAAAAATAGACCGCGAGCTCGGGTGGACGCCGGAAGAAACCTTTGAATCCGGGATGCGGAAAACTGTCGTCTGGTATCTTGAGAACCAAAATTGGTGGAAAAGGGTGCTTAACGGCGAATACCAGCTCGGCCGACTTGGCGCAAACACGTAGGAACGGGGGCACAATGAAGGGAATTATACTGGCAGGCGGAAGAGGCAGCAGACTTTACCCAGTAACCAAGGGTATATCTAAACAACTTCTGCCAATATATGACAAGCCCATGATTTATTATCCTTTGTCTGTCCTAATGCTAGCAGGCATCAGGGATATCCTTGTGATTTCTACGCCCGATGATTTGCCCAGCTTCCGGAGGCTACTGGGCAGGGGCGACGAGTTTGGGATTCACTTAACATACGCGGAGCAGCCGAGTCCGGATGGCTTAGCGCAGGCCTTCATAATTGGCGAAGAGTTTATTGGCACCGATCCTGTTTGTCTTGTATTGGGCGATAACATATTCCACGGCCAGGGCTTTTCCTCGAAACTTAAGCATGCTGCCGAGCGCGCCCATGGGGCGTCGGTGTTTGCGTATCAGGTCAAAGATCCAGAACGCTTTGGAGTGGTGGCATTTGACGAAGAAAAGCGTGCGATTTCGATTGAGGAGAAGCCAAAAGAACCGAGCTCCCACTACGCGGTAACAGGTCTTTATTTTTACGACAACGATGTCGTCCGAATAGCGAAAAACATAACTCCATCACCTCGGGGGGAGCTCGAAATAACTTGCGTCAACAAGGCATACCTCGAGCGTGGCAACCTTAATGTGGAGGTTCTTGGCAGAGGGTTCGCCTGGCTTGACACTGGAACTCATGACACGCTCCACGAGGCCAGCAGTTTTGTTCAAACCGTTGAGCATCGGCAAGGTTACAAGATTGCGTGCCTAGAAGAAATTGCTTGGCGCAACGGATGGCTTACAACGGATGAGCTAAAAAGGGTCGGGAACACTCTTTCTAGTAATGGGTATGGCGAATATTTGCTCGACCTGGTGAATGAGTCATGAGAACACCGGTTATCCCAGTGACAAAGCCCTTTCTCCCCCGCCGGGAAATGTTGGAGCGATATATTGACGGGATCTACGAGCGGGCCTGGCTAACGAACAATGGCCCCTTGGTACAAAAGCTTACTGAGCGCTTAAAACACTATCTAGGAGTTGAGAACCTACTTCTAGTAGCCAATGGAACGCTAGCACTTCAGATTGCATATAAAACGCTAGGCTTAACCTCCACTGTTAATGGCCCTCCGCCCCAGGCCATAACCACGCCGTTCACGTTCATGGCAACTACCAGTTCCCTTAAGTGGGAAGGAATTGATCCAGTTTTTGTTGACATTGATCGGGAGACTTGGAATTTAGATCCCGCTGGGATTGCAAGCGTAATAACAAAGCGTACGAAAGCGATTGTGCCGGTCCATGTTTTTGGGAACCCTTGCAATGTAGAGGAAATACACAATATTGCGAGAAAGCACAACCTTAAAGTTATTTACGATGCTGCCCATTCTTTTGGCACCACATACCGAGGGGAATGCGTATTAAACTGGGGCGATGCAGCAACATTAAGCTTCCATGCCACAAAGGTATTTCACACCATTGAGGGTGGAGCCGTAGTCTTTAAACGTGCGCAAGATCTCGAATATGCTCGCAAACTGATTAACTTCGGGCTTCCTGAAGGAGAACGACGTGAACAGGCTGGAATCAATGCCAAAATGAACGAGTTTCAAGCGGCCATGGGACTATGTGTACTTGATGAAATGGAATCTAACCTACTTGCTAGGAAGACAGCCTGGGAGATCTATAATGAAAAGCTTCGCGATTACGTCACTTTCCAAAGCTGGGCAAATGGCGCGAGCAACAACTATGCCTATTTTCCAGTCTTACTCGAGAGTAGGACAAAAACGGAAGAAGTTGAAGAATTCATGAATCAAAAGGGGATCTTCCCACGCAGATACTTTCATCCCTCACTAGACACCGTTTTTAGTAATTCGCGCTCTAGCTACTGCCCCACTTCACAAGACATCGCGAACCGAGTTCTTTGCCTGCCACTCTACGCATCCGCTCCCGCGGAAAAGGTCGTCTCCGCATTGAGAGAAAGCATCTGTAAGCTTGAGCCGGGAAGCTCGCGTGGTTATGAATGAGATTCTTCGTGAGTACAATCATGCCGTGCGCCAGATTCAGCTGCTTCTTTTAAATATTTAGAGATGGCCTGAACTGGTTCCGTTTTTCGGGATAATTTTAAGCATGCTTCCAGGTACGCATTGTTCACCTATCAGGTACTCAGTTCTAGACTTTCCCAAAAGGCCCCCTGGACCGTCTGCACGCATCATTACAATCGCCCGCGAGTTACTAAGTAACTAGCAGTCCGGCGCACCCTACTAATTCTTGCCCTTCTCGGGAAATTGAACCAATACCGCAAAAAATTAACTTCGCCCACGCTGTTTTGACCATCACTTCACTTCTTTATTTTCCGCGTAAAATCTAAATAAGGACTCAGCATGTCGGACTGTCCCAAGCCAAGCGCCCTCCTGTTCTCTGGGCACAATCAACGCTCGGTGGTTGCGCTAGCTAGATATCTAAAAAACAATGACATAGATGTATGCATTGCCTCCTCCGGAAGTGATGACCCCATATATCATACCGACTATTCAGACTTGGTAGTATATGAAAGGGAGAGCAAAAAAGTAACAGTAGAACTATTCAATATTATTTCACGACGGACAAATGGCCGTCCGCTTATTTACATCCCGACAACGGAATACATAAATACCTTTGTGTTGAGAAATAGGCCAGCAGTCGAAAAGTCTGGCGTACGAATTTTACTATGCGATAGGGCAACATACGAAGAGGTAACAGGAAAACAAAGTTCTCAGCGTTTAATGTGTGATTCCGGACCGCTTTCAACACCTAGAATGTTAAACTGGGATCAATGCATTACTCCGTGTGTCATAAAACCTAAACAGAACATCTCAAGCGGGCAAGCACTCTACCCGATAATTTGCACAGACAAAGAAACTCTTGCCGACACTTTAAGGACCATAAAAAAGTCGGAATACTTTGTACAAGAATACATAACCGGAACGAGTTATTATTTATGCGGTTACCTAGCCACAAACGGTGCGTTTGACGGATATTGGCAACGCAATATCGCGCAGCAAGTAGGAGGAAAGTCGATTGTATTTGCAGAGTCTTGTAGCAATCCAGGAATCGAAACTAACGCCGTAACAAAAAAACTATCTTGCGCCGGCTTCCAAGGCCCATTCATGGTTGAAATAATAAAGAGCGGGCCGACCCCGTATTACATAGAAATAAACCCCAGATTTTGGGGTCCTCTTCAGCTAGGAATCGATTACTACCCCAGCTTTCTTGACGGATTTTTAGCCGATTATTTCGGCAAACAAAGGACTTCGGGCGGTAACAAGACTCCCGGCGACCATAAGACGTATGCGTGGTTCGCAGGGGCTACCAATTTCGATATAGTCGCACTGAATGACTTCAAGTTACCTCAATACAAGGAATTTAAAAAGCACGATGTTTATAACCGGCCTGACACAATTAGGCTCCATGGCAAAATCTAGCACCATTACTCCTGAACTCTATCGGCTTGAGGAGTTACCATCTGAGAATGAGATCATGAGCACTTGGCGAACCAGCCAGGTGCTTGTGAGCATCTCATGTACGTGCTATAACCACTCGCGGTACATCACGTCCGCGTTGAATAGCTTTATTCTTCAAAAGACGGCTTTCGCTTTTGAGGTGATTGTTCATGATGACGCCTCGACTGACGGCTCTCCGGATATTATTGCTAGATACCAGGCGAGATATCCAAACATAATAAAGCCCATTTACCAGACGGAAAACCAATACAGCCAGGGACGGAAGTCGTCGATCATTGCATTTCGAAAGGCCACAGGGAAGTATATTGCTCTCTGTGAAGGTGACGACTTCTGGATTGACAGAAATAAGCTCCAACTTCAAGCGGAAAACATGGAACGAATGCCGTTCTGCGACTTAAGCTTCCACTCCGCAGTATGGCATTATGAGGATGGGAGAAAAAGAAACTTTGTCTACGCTCAGAGGGCAGGCACCAATAAGGTATTTGACATTAAAGCCATGATTTTGGGCAAAGGCCAGTTTTGCCCCACTGCCTCTTTGATGTTCAAAAGGCAACTAATTCTCGACCTCCCGGAATGGTACTACAGAACCTCAATGGGAGATCACTACCTTCAGGTTTTAGGTGCTCGCCGGGGAGGCGCCTTATACATCAACCGATGCATGTCTGCGTATCGAAACGGCGTGCCTGGATCATGGACAAAAAGAAAACAAACGAGCCTGAGGTTCCGATATGACTTCGCTTTATTAAGAAATCTTCAATCAATTGACGAGCTCGATCAATATTTAGGGTATCGCTACACTACCGCTTTAAGGGCAGTAAAAAAATCCCGGCTGTCAACCTTTCAAAGGGAACTGAAGAAATTCGACGCACCTCCTGTGTCGAAAATAAAATACCAGAAGGCAATAAAAATTTTAAAGAAAAATGAATTTAATATTTCGGATCAGCCCGACCCTGACACTATCACCTTGACAGCCACGGACTTCTATTCCTACTACTCAATAAAGTTTAGGGAAAATATTGGTCGCGCTGTCCGGAAACTATGGAGGGTAAAAAAAAGAGCGGCGCCGGTCGCAAAAAGATTTATTTCGGCAGTAAATAGAGACCATAGGAAAAGCTTATCTGCTTCAGCTGCCGGGAAGCAAACAAATTTTACGCCTTATACCGTGAAGTACGTACACGTACACTCCGTTCTTAGGGACGACAAGTGTCACGTGCCTCAAACGTTAACCAATCGTAAGAACGGAGGGACAGATAGGCTCCACGTACCTATCCCATCAGCCCAAACTCTTACACTTGACTGCGACGTTAAGGTGAACGCGGCCTTTAAAATGGACGAAACAAGCATCACTTTCAAAGGCTGCGTGCTTTACAAGGTAACGAATCAGGTCGTGCGCCCTCCTCACGCCATAATGATCACTTTCGGGGAACGGGAGCTACTATCTATTCCTCTTCGGTACCGGAGGAGAAAAGCCACCAGCGAAATAAGAATTCATTTGGATCATTTGCCCGGGGCAGTTTCGACCTTATCATCACTACGAGTATCCCTGTACCCGGAAGCAGACTGGATTGCGCTAACCGAAGAGTCTGATGGGGAAGCCGCGGTAAGGAAATGATCCATTCTCGGACTTTATAGCCGATGACGACCCCTGCGCTACTAAAACAGGAAGGTGGCCCTAATTGCGTATCGTACTTCTTCATTTCATAAAGCATTCAATAAAGCCCGTTTTCATATACAGGAGCTTATGGCTTGCAGCTGTGCATCATTTCGCGATAGCAGCGGAATCTATAGGCTGGCATCGCCTTTCATATTTATTGTTTTTGTTGCTTGAGAGAAGGGCAACGGCGCTTTCCACCTCTAACCGAATATCTGCGTTCAAAATAAAACAATTTGTTGAGTTTCATCGGGCAAAAAATGAATGGTTAGGCAATACTAATAGGGTGGGATCTCCCGATCCGTTGTTTCGGTGTCAGGTGAAGGAACAGAATTTTCTGACTCGTCCTCCCAACAGGTTCGCAGGGCGGTACTCGTTGGAGTTCACTCATCTTGGCTTACGTTTGGATGGCTTCTTGTCGAACGAAGCAGTTGGGAGCCAGAACGTGGCGCTGTGGCTAGATAATCAATACATCAGAAGTCTACCACTATATTATCGAAAGTGGGCGCCCCCTTTCTTCCATTACCACATAAAACGCGAGGTAATCGCGCGGTTTCCACAAAGTAGTCAATTGTCTATCTCTACTATGGAAGGCAAGCATTTGCGCTTCCGCAAATCATCCGCGGCGAAAGTGGAGGTTCCACACGGCGATAGTACAATTTTCGATTATCTGTCGTCCGCTTCCGGGATCGATAAAAAGGGATTTCTTTCTCTGGCACCGGATACGATTGAGGCCCGGCAGCAGCGGTACTTAAAAATTTATGCTCGGGCGCAAAAATATTTTTCTCAATCCTTTGGTTCACCGTTGTTCCTTATGTACGGCACTCTATTAGGTCATATCCGAGAAGGCGACTTTATTCAATCTGACGATGATTTTGATGCAGGATACCTGTCCCATAAGCGCACCGCTGCGGATGTGAAACGTGAAACGATGCATTTGGTTGTTGATCTTGTCTTGGCAGGTTTCACATGCAGCTTCAATCGGAACGGCCGCCTATTCCGTCTCCGGCTTAAGGACGACAAGCCAGACGTTCATTTGGACGTGCGACCTGTTTGGTATGAGAACGGGTACATTTGGGCGCACAAACAGGCCTGTCTGCCGCTGGAAATATCGGATTTTGAGCCAGTGAGGACGGAGATCCTGCGCGGGGTTGAGGTGGACGTTCCGAAGAACGCTGAGCGCGTTCTGGCAGCCTACTACGGCGAAGGCTGGAAGGTGCCAGACCCCAGCTATTCCAATGCGTCACAAAAAGTGCCTCGCTTCGTTACACGGAAACTTAAATCGGTTTGCATCACGCCAGCCGATTACCAGGAGATGCAGGCGCAGATCGACGCCAGGCGCCCAGATTATCCGGAGGCGGGTAAGCTCATCGCAACCGGGCTGTACCCACTGTATCCTCTGGAGGATTACGAGGCGAATTGTGAGTGGTAAAGCTCGCCTGAGCCCCGGCAAGAGCTATCGGCTGCTTCACTACCTGAACCGCCAGCACAGCAAACCCGAACGGCTGCTAATGGCCGCAGCCGGTTATACAAGTTGTCTTGCGGTCACCGGCTCGCCCACTCTAGCCTGCCAGCTCTGGTGCGAGTTCCGGGAGGACAATTTCAAAGATGGGTTACGTCGTGCTCACTGGTATGCCACGCGAGGCTGGCCAGGCCTTGGTCCGTCTGAGAGTGATCCATTTTTCTGCTTCAGTGATGGCCTGTCACTGAAGGAAAGCCGGGCTATGGCTGACTGGGTGGGTGGCCGAGCAGACCGTCTACCCCCGTTGGAGGCGGCGACGGCCCGGCTTACCGCAAAGGCCCAGGTAGTGCATCAAGCCACACTGGCCGACAATCAGCCGCTTGCGGCGCAGACGCTGGCCGAGTTCCAAGACGAGGCAGACCGCCTTCTTGCGAGCCTTCAGGCCAAGCGTGCCGACACAGCATCGCGCATGGAGGCGGAAAATCAAGAGCGTGGTGTATCTGACCAGGAGCAGCCGGCGGACTTTGCCCGAGAGGACGCTGAGGCAGCACTTCACGATGTAGCCCAGTTGTTGCCCCTGGAGCAATGGGGTTGGACGGCACTTTCCGGTACGTTCCTTGGTATCTTCCGAGAAGGGGACTTTCTCCCCCACGACTTCGATATCGACCTCGGACTGCCTGCAGAACGCACGGATCTGACCAGGCTCACGCAACTGCTGGAGGCGTCGCCCCTGTTCGAGTCTGTGCGCGCCGACCATCAATATCGACTCCACTGCACCCCTGAGGGGCTCCGCGTCGATGTCCTGCCCGTGCTCGTGAAAGCTGTCCATTGCAATGGTATCGCCGTGGATTTCTCCCTGCTTTATGACGAGGGGGGAATCTGGTGGCATGGCTCGATGATGCACCGTTGGGACCACACCCCGCAGGAGCTGGTTGCGTATGAACTCCGTGGTGTGCGTATTCTGGGGCCCCGCGATGGGGACCGTTACCTGACGGAAGGCTATGGGGACTGGCGAACGCCGGTAAGGTCTTTTAATTGCTCGAGTGGCCGCCATAACCTCGTGGTGGTGCAGAACCTGCTGGGCGTCTGCCTTTTCTTGAAACGTTTGGTTTGGCACCTATCGAACGCTGATGCGAATGGTTACGATGCGGTGCTGGCACAGATGCTGAGGCAGTCCCTACTCACAGAAGTGGGAGCGGGGGCGCCTCGATTTAATCGGCATTGGTTTGATAGCTGCCCCCAACAGAGGGCCGGAGGTGATCAACATGGCGACTGAACTGGACGCCTTTCGCGAAAAATTTCAGGTTGACGCTTTATCTGTAGCTGGAACCGAGCACTGGGTACTGTCAGTGCGGCCTCAACAGCTAACGCTTGGCTCCATGGTACTGAGTACACGCGCTAACGTGCTGGACTTTGCCAGCCTTTCAGAGGCGCAGTCGCGAGATATGGCGCATCTTTTTGGTGAAGCGGAACGTCGGGTGAAGACTCTATTCGGAGCTGCGCGCATCAACGCCCTCTGCCTGATGATGCGCGACCCGCTGTTGCATTTTCATATCTTCCCTCGCTACGAAAATAAGGTCGCTTTTGCAGGCCAGGACTGGATCGACGCCGATTGGCCAAAGCCCCCTCAGATACGGCCGGTTGATGAAGACCCCGAGATCAACCGCGCCCTCCGCGATGCTCTTCGCGGCGGCGTAGGGAGCTGACTTTTGTCAGACCGAAGCTTTCTGCCCTTCGCCCGCCCGGAGATCAACGGGGAGGAGATCAACGAGGTCGTAGCCACACTTCAGTCGGGCTGGGTAACAACCGGCCCGCGCACCCGAGCGTTTGAAGAGCGCTTCGCCGACTATCTCGCCAGGGGCAAAACGGGTGAGGCCGAAGCGCAACCGCTGCACTGCGTAGCTGTTAATTCCGCCACGGCGGGGCTGCACCTGGCCCTGGAGGCATTGGGCATTGGCCCCGATGACGAGGTCATTGTGCCCAACTACACGTTCACCGCGACGGCCGAGGTGGTGCGCTATCTGGGCGCAACACCGGTGCTGGTGGATGTGGAAGAACACACTTTCAACATCGACCCGGCCTGCGTGGAATCGGCGATTACGGAGCGCACCCGAGCCATCATGCCGGTGCACTTCTCTGGGTTGGCCTGTGACATGACAACATTACAGGCCTTGGCAAAGCGTCATGACCTCGCTTTGGTAGAGGATGCCGCCCATGCCCTGCCCACCACCTGGCAGGGCCGCATGGTCGGTACGTTGGGTTCGGCGGCCTGCGTGTTCAGCTTTTACGCCAACAAGACGATGACCACCGGTGAGGGTGGCATGCTGGTCACCAATGATGCGGACCTGGCGGCCCGAGCCCGCACCATGCGGCTGCATGGCATCAGCAAGGATGTATTCGATCGCTACCACTCCGACACGCCGGACTGGTATTACGAAGTGGTGGCGCCGGGGTTCAAGTACAACATGACGGATATTGCGGCGGCGCTGGGTCTGCATCAGTTAAAGCGCCTGCCCCAATTCCACGCCCGTCGGGAAGACCTGGCCCGGCGCTACGACGAGGCCCTGGCCGATTTGCCCCTCCGGCTGCCGGCCGCCGCGCCGGCGGGCGACATCCAGGCCCGGCACCTGTACCCGGTGCGCCTGCTGCCAGAGGCGGGCGTGGGTCGCGATGAATTCATCGAGGCCATGGCGGCCCGGGGGATCGGCTGTTCCGTGCATTTCATCCCGCTGCATCGGCACCCTTACTGGCAGGCCTGCTGCGGTGTTTCCGAGGCGGATTTCCCAGTCTCTGAGGCGCTGTTCCAGCAAGAGGTCTCGCTGCCGCTTTACACGGCGATGTCCGACGCTGACCTGGAACGGGTGGTGACTGCCGTACGTGATGTGCTCAAGCGGGCATGCTGAAGCGGGGCTTTGATGTCGTTGCAGCGGCGCTGGGCCTGTTGCTGCTGATGCCGCTGCTGTTGGGCATCGCCCTGTGGATCAAACTCGACTCGCCCGGGCCGGTGTTTTTTCGCCAGGTGCGGGTGGGCCGCCACGGCAAGCCGTTCCGCATCTTCAAGTTCCGCACCATGCGGCCCGCGAGTGAGGCGGCCGGTAAGCTGACCGTGGGTGAGGACGCACGGATCACCCACTCTGGCCGGCTCCTGCGGCGCTACAAGCTCGATGAGCTACCACAGCTGCTGGATGTGCTGCGGGGCACTATGAGCCTGGTGGGCCCGCGCCCCGAGGTACCCGAGTACGTGGCGTACTACCAGGCCGATGTCAAAGAGGTCGTGCTATCGGTGCGCCCGGGCCTGACCGACTACGCCGCGCTTGAGATGCTGGATGAAAACACGATTTTGGCGCGGTATTCGGACCCGCATCAGGCCTACGTTGATGTGGTGTTGCCACAGAAGTTGGCGTGGTACCAAGAGTACGTGGCGAGACAATCCCTGAAAGAGGACATCCGCATTATCCTGCGCACGCTCTATCGGCTGGCCAGCAGCCGCTAGGCCCCTCCCCTTCTACCCTCTCTCCGACATGCTGCCGAAGGACCGATCAATCGGGCAGGCGCTATTACTACCCCCACCCACCAATGGCAGCCAGTCCTCAAACTCCTCAGAATCAGCCTTCGCCAGTCCGCGCGTAATCACGTCACTGCCCGGCCCGATCGCTTCGTAACCCTCCACCGCCTCGGCCAATGCGCTTCGTGCTTTCTGGCAGTCGAAGGTGTCGCAGGCGTCGCGCAGTGCTTGCAGCAGCTCGTGCAGGGTCGATGAGGACAGGTGATCTTCTCGAGCACGCATGATCATCGCGTGCTCGGTCCCCATCACGACATCACCCAGCAGCAATTCTTCATACAGTTTTTCCCCGGGCCGCAACCCGGTGAACCGGATGGCGATTTCCCCGTCGGGGTGCTGTTCGGTCTGCTCGTCATAGCCGGAGAGGTGAATCATCCGCCGGGCCAGGTCCAAGATGCGCACCGGCTCGCCCATGTCCAACACAAAGACCTCGCCACCCTTGGCCATCGACCCGGCCTGAAGAACCAGCGATGCCGCCTCCGGGATGGTCATGAAATAGCGGGTGACCTCGGGGTGGGTGACCGTGACCGGCCCCCCTTGGCGAATCTGCTCCCGGAAGAGCGGCACCACGGAACCCGAGGAGCCAAGCACATTGCCGAACCGGACCATGGAGAAGCGGGTCCTCATATCCGGCTGGCGGGCCAGCCCTTGTAAGACCAGTTCGGCCAGGCGCTTGGTGGCCCCCATAACATTGGTGGGTCGCACGGCCTTGTCGGTGCTGATGAGCACGAAGTGTTGCACCCCGGCCTGAGCCGCGGCGCCCGCGGTGTTCAAGGTGCCGAAGACGTTATTCCGCACGCCTTCCAGGACGTTACCCTCCACCAGGGGGACGTGCTTGTAGGCGGCGGCGTGGTAGACCGTATCAACGGAGAATACCCGCATGATCGCCTCCATGCGGGCACCATCGACCACATCGCCCAAGGCGGCCTGTAGTTCGACCCGGTGCTCGTCCCCGGCCATTTGCGCCTTCAACTCCCGCTCAATCCGGTACAGCGCGAACTCAGAGCGTTCCAGCAGGACGAGGCGTTTCGGGCCGAGCCGCAGGATCTGGCGGCACAGCTCCGAGCCGATGGAGCCACCGGCGCCGGTAACCATCACCGACTTGTCGGCTATGCAGTGCGCTAGAAGGTCTTCACGGGGGCCAACCGAATCGCGACCCAGCAGGTCTTCGATTTCCACCTCCCGCACTTCATCCAGCTTGGCGCGCTTGGAGACCAGATCGGCGAGGCTCGGCATGGTGAGGATGTGCGCACGCAGCGGCTCCAGCCATTCGACGATTTCGCGCCGGCGGGCACGGGATAGCCTCGGCATGGCCAGCAACACATGCCCAAGCTTGTGGCGCTTGATAAGGCGGGGTAGGTCTTCGGGCTGTTTGACGGGCAAACCGGCGATGATCATGCCCTGTTTCGCCGGGTCGTCGTCGACAAAGGCAACCGGGTGGTACTCGTGCCCGCTGGCGAGGCTGGTGGCCAGTTGAATGCCCCCTGCCCCGGAGCCGTAGATGGCAACGGGCTTTTTATCCTTCTTGCGCTTTACGACAGATTGGAACCAGGCGCGGACGATGAACCGAGACCCACCCACCATCAGCAAGGCAACCAACCAGTAGATGAAGATGGTCGCACGCGGTATGGCGTCCAGACGGCCGAGGGTGACGGCTGCGGCAAAAACCAAAGCCGATACAGTGACGCCCTTGACCACAGCCATGACGGCCTGCGGCCCCATGTACCGCACCACGGCACGGTAGAGCCCGAAGAGGGTAAAAATGGGCAGCGTAAAAAGCGGAATGAGAACCAGCAGCCAGGCGTGCTCGATAAGCACGGCGGGATCCGGCTTCCCCAAGCGGAGCGAGAACGCCGCCCATACCGCGATCGGCAACATGGCGGCATCGGTTGACACCATGATCAGCCGCTTTGCGGGCCGGGGCAGTTTGAGCAGACGCTGCTGAATGTTCACAACCTCTCCCGGAATACACCGTAAGTGTTGGTAGAGCCCAGAGAAATCCACCACAGGGCGATTGCCGTATAATGTTACGCCGATATGGCAGGGAACGCCAGATGGTGCGGCGCAGCAACTCATTGGCTACCCAACAAACACACGAGCCCCGGTATTCAACAAGGCGGAGCCAATGAAACCACTGTCCGTAGTGCTCCGTAAAATGGCCAGGCACCGACATGGTTGGCTAGCCGCCCTTGCGGTTTTACTGCTCTGTCCGGGTCTGCCAGCAGCCGCTCAGGGCGCGCCGACCGAGCGTGAGCCACTCCAACTGGCGTCGGTTCACGCCGCGATCGCCTATCTCGACACCGGCGAGCAAGTCGTCAGCAAACGGGCGGATATCCCGGTGCCCATCGCTTCTCTGACCAAGTTGATGACAGCATTGGTGGTGGTCGAGTCCGGCGAACCCCTGGATGAGTGGCTGACTATCGTGCCGCGCCAGCACTTCGTCGGGAAAAACGCCTTTTCGCGGATGCGCGTGGACTCGCGGTTGCCACGAGGAGAGTTGGTGCGATTGGCATTGATGTCGTCGGAGAACCTGGCCACCTATGTGCTGGCCCACCATCACCCCGGGGGCCGGGCAGCACTCATTGCGGCGATGAACGCCAGGGCCGCCGAGTTGGGGATGGCGCAGACCCGGTTTGTCGATAGCAGCGGGCTGTCGGTGGAGAATGTCTCCACTGCGTCCGACCTGCTGAAACTTGCGGCAGCCGCGAACGAGCACGAAGTGATTCGCGAGTATTCCACGACACACCTACATACCGCGCACTTCCGTGCCCCTCGCTATACCAAGGGCTACGCCAATACGAACCCGCTGGTCGTCCATTCCAAGTGGGATGTGCACCTGAGCAAGACGGGGTATCTGGTGGAGGCCGGCCGCTGCCTGTTGATGGTTGCGCAGATGGAGGGCCGGCCAGTGGCGCTGGTGTTTCTGAACTCACAGGGCAGGCGTACCCCGCTGGGGGACGCAGGACGCTTTCGGCGTTGGCTGGCCGATGGAAAGGGCGGCAGCATCGCGGCGGCCGCGCAGGCCTACGAACACGAGGTGGGCGCTCGGTTGGATGAAGGCGGTAATCGTCTAGACTGAGGCAAGTGACCTGCCGTCACAGTCGCAAGGAGCAAACATGGGCCAGGCACTCTCCCGATTTGACGAAGACCTCCGCCAGCTCGCCCGCTTTGTGGAGGAGTCGGAATCCACCGAGCGCGGGCTGGCACGGCTGGCGGAGCTGGTCAGCCACGCCATGGCCTGCCGGCACTGCTCGATCATGCTGATCAAGCACGACCCGGATAACGGTGAACCGAAACTGCGGGTGCAGGCGCACCACGGCGATCTGCCCGAAGCCGCCTACGAGGAGGCGCAGGGCCTGGGCAGCGGAATCGCCGGCCAGGTGGCCAGTTCCGGCAAGCCACTGTTGATCTCGGACCTGCCCGACTCGGAGTACGCCCCCCTGGCGAAGCGGCCGGAGGCGAAAGGCCCCGACAGCATTTCCGTGCCCATCGTGCTGGAGGATGAGGTGGTGGGCGTGATCAATGTGGACAGCCCGGAGGGCACGCGGCGGCTGGGCGAGGACGATTTGCGCATGGCATCCATCCTCGCCCTCGTGGTGGCCAAGTCACTGCACATCCAGCGCCTGCGAGGTCTGCTGAAGACCCACTTCATCAAGCTGGCACTGGCCCGGGCCAAGTCCGAGGGCAACGGCCCCGTGACCCATGCCCCGGACAAGGTCGCCAAGCTGATGGCGCGCACGCTCTACCAGGAGATGGACAAGGCGGGCTTCTCCCGCGACCACATTCTGACGGCGGCCACGGAGATCATCGGGCAGGTCAGCGAGGCAATGGAGGCGCGTTAAGACCAATAGCTCTGGCGGGCAATTCAATCTTCCCAGACATCTTCAGCCCTGATGGAGCGCGTCTGACCAGCCTTAAGGTCTTTCAGGCGCTGCTCCGCCAAACAGATGTCCTCCAACTCGCTCAGGTTTTGCTCAATGAGCTGAAGAATGAGATCTGCTTTGCTTCGGCCAGTGACCTTCGCCAAGCCCACCAGCCGCTCTTCCACATCCGGTTTTAAGTCTATCCTCGTCGACATCGCATTCACCCCAAAACACGCAGCGTATGCTGGGCGATCATCAGCTCCTCGTTGGTCGGGATCACGTAGACCGGCACCTGGCTGTCGGCGGTGGTGATACAGCCCGCGTTGCGGGCGTTGGCCTCGGGGTCGAGGGTGATGCCCAGCCAGGCCAACCGCTCGCAAATCGCGGCGCGCACCGGGGCGGCGTTCTCGCCGATGCCGGCGGTGAAGACGAAGGCGTCCAGGCCGCCCAGGGCGGCGGTCAGGCTGCCCGCCTCGCGCACGGCTCGGTAGACGTAATACTCCACCGCCTCGGCGGCCTCCTGCCGGTCGCTCTCCAGTAGCTGGCGCATGTCGGCGCTGATGCCGGACAGGCCCAGCAGCCCGGAGCGGCGGTAGAGCAGGTCTTCAATACCGGCGGCGTCCATACCCTCGTTCTGCAGCAGGTAGAGGATGACGCCGGGGTCGATGTTGCCGCAGCGCTGCCCCATGGGCAGGCCGTCCAGTGCGGTGAATCCCATGGTGCTGGCCACGCTCTGCCCGTCGTGCAGGGCGCACATGCTGGCGCCGTTGCCCAGGTGGGCGACGATGGTGCGCCCCTCGGCGGCGCGCCGGTCGTGCTCCGGCAGCACGGAGGCAATGTACTCGTAGGACAGGCCGTGGAAGCCGTAGCGGAGCACACCCTTGTTCTCGTACTGGCGCGGCAGCGCGAAGCGCTGCGCCACGCGGGGCTGCTGGCGGTGGACGGCGGTGTCGAAGCAGGCCACCTGCGGCATGTGCGGGCGCACCCGGGCCACGGCGTGAATGGCGCGCAGGTTGTGGGGCTGGTGCAGCGGCGCCAGCTCCCGGAAACGTTCCAGCTCGTGCAGGCAGGAGTGGGTGATGCGCACCGGCCGGCTGAACTCCGGCCCGCCATGCACCACCCGGTGGCCGGCACCGACCAGCTCGTGCCCCTCCAGCCGCTCCTCCAGCCAGTTCAGGGCCCGGTCCAGGGCCTCGTCATGCCCGTCGGACTCCGGCAGCTCCTCGTGCAGCAGCCGCTCGCCCCGGTTGTCCCTGATCTGCAGCGAGCCGATGCTCGCCCCCAGCCCGTCAGCCTGCCCGCGGTAGCGCGGAGTGGGCACGCCGTCGGCCACGGTGTAGAGGGCGAACTTGATGCTGGAAGAGCCTGCATTGATGACGAGCAGGGCCTGGGTCATGGGGTGTCTCCGTGTTGCAATTCGGCCGCGGTCGCGCCGGCCGGCGCGACCGCATTTTGCGTAAAGGAAGGCATTACAGGTGGGCCAGGCCCTTGCGTTTGCGCTCGGCTACCAGCAGGGCGATGGCGCAGGAGGCCAGGCGGGCCACCACGTCGTCGGCACGGCTGGTGAGTACGATCGGCACCCGCGCCCCGAGCACAATGCCGGCGGCCTCGGCGTCGGCCAGGTAGTAGAGCTGCTTGGCCACCATGTTGCCCGACTCCAGGTCCGGCACCAGCAGGATGTCCGCCTGCCCCGCCACGGCCGAGCGGATGCCCTTGGTGCGGGCGGCCGACGGGGAGATGGCGTTATCGAAGGCCAACGGCCCGTCCAGCAGACCACCGTGGATCTGCCCGCGGTCGGCCATCTTGCACAGGGCAGCGGCATCCAGCGTGGACTGCATGTCCGGGTTGACCGACTCGGTGGCCGACAGGATGGCCGCCTTGGGCTCGGGAATGGCGAGCGCGTGGGCCAGTTCGATGGCGTTCTGCAGGATATCGCGCTTGGCCATCAGCCCCGGGTGGATGTTGATGGCCGCATCGGTGACCAGCAGCGGTCGCGGGTAGGTGGGCACGTCCATGCAGTAGACGTGGCTCACGCGCCGCTCGGTGCGCAGACCGTCCCGGCGCACCACCGCCCCCATCAGCTCGTCGGTGTGCAGCGAGCCCTTCATCAGGGCCTCCACCTCACGCGCCTTGGCCATCTGCACGCCCTTCTCGGCGGACTGGTGGCTGTGCTCCGTGGGCACCAGCTTGAACTGCGAGATATCCAGGTCGGCCGCCTCGGCGGTCTCGCGGATGCGCTGCTCGGGGCCAACCAGGATGGGCACCAGCAGGTTGTGCTCGGCGGCCCGCACCACGCCCTCCAGCGACAGGGCGTCCACCGGGTGGATCACGGCCGTGGGGCTGGGCGCCAGGTCTTCGGCCATGTCCAGCAGGCGCTTGAGCTGGCGGCGCTGCCGGCCCTTGGCCTGCAAGTCGGCCTCGCTGGGGCTGGTGTTGGTGTGCTCGCGGCTCAGCTTCTCGGTGGGCGCGCGGACAACGTAGATACCGCGCAGCACGTCGTCGCCGTGCTCGTTGACGCACTGGCAGTCGAGCATCACCTGCCGGTCGCCCTGCTTCTCGTGCACCCGCACGGTCACGGTGACGTTCTCGCCGATGCTGACCGGGCGCAGGTGGGTCAGGTGCTGGTCCACGAACTCCGTGCCCGGCCCCGGCAACTCCGTGGTGACCAGCGTGGCCACCAGCCCGGCGCCCCACATGCCGTTGACGATGGCCTTGTGGTAGAGGTCGCTGCGGGCGGCGTCGGCGTCCATGTGCTCGGGGTTCAGCCAGGCAGAGCCGCCGGAGAACAGCCGCAGGTCGTCCATGGTCAGTCGGCGGGTGAGCGTGGCCTCGTCGCCGACCTGCAATTCATCGTAGGTGTGGTTTTCGATCTGGCTCATGGTGTTCAGCCCTTGACGTGGTAGCCGCCATCGACGGGGATGATGTTGCCGGTCATGGTGCGCGCCCGGTCGCTGACCAGCAGGCTGGCCAGGGCCGCCACGTCCGCCGGCTCGGCCAGGCGGCGCAGGGGGGACTGGCTGCGGGCGGTGTCCAGCAACTGGTCAAAGCCGGCCAGGCCGGAGGCGGCGCGGGTGGCGATTGGCCCCGGCGACAGGCCGTGCACGCGGATGCCCTGCTCGCCCAGTTCGTCCGCCAGGTAGCGCACGCTGGCCTCAAGCGCCGCCTTGGCCGGGCCCATGAGCTGGTAGCCGGGGATGACCTTCTCGGCGCCGTAGTAGCTCATGGTCAGCAGGGTGCCGCCATCGCGCATCAGGGGTTCGGCCAGGCGCGCCATGCGGATGAAGGAGTGGCAGGAGACGTCCATGGCGGTGAGAAAACCCTCCAGGGACGAATCGGTCAGCCGGCCGTGCAGGTCCTTCAACGGCGCAAAGGCGATGGAGTGGACCACGAAGTCCAGCCGCCCCCACTGCTGCTCTATGGCCTCGAACACGGCCTCGAGCTCGCCCTCGTGCTGCACGTTGCAGGGCATGACCAGCGGCGATTCCAGCGCGTCGGCCAGTGGCCGTACGTGCTTCTCCGCCTTTTCGTTCAGGTAGGTGACGGCCAGTTCCGCCCCCAGGTCGCGAAAGGCCTGACCACAGTGGTAGGCAATGCTCTGGTCGTTGGCGATGCCGACGATCAGGCCCTTCTTGCCCTCGAGGGATAGCAACGGCTGCGTCATAAAGGCGTTCTCCTGTCTGGTTTCAGTCCATTAGGACGTATTTGCCGGGGGCGTTGCGCTGCGGCCGGTAGCCGCGGGCGTCCGCCCCCATTTGAGGCGGTTTGACCTTGTTGCCGGAGTGGCGGGCCAGCCACCTGTGCCATTCCGGCCACCAGGAGCCCTTCTTGCTGGGCACCTCGGCGATGAAATCGTCCGGCGCCATGTAGGGGTCACGCACCTTGCGACAGTGCACCTGGTAGGTGCGGCGCGGATGCCCGGGCGGGGTGACGATGCCGGCGTTGTGCCCCCCGGTGGTCAGCGCGAAGGTGACGTCGGTGCGGGCCAGTCGGTTGATCTTGTAGACCGACTTCCAGGGCGCGATGTGGTCCTTGGTCGTCCCCACCGCGAAGATCGGCACGCGAATATCCCACGGGTGGATCGGCTGGCCGTCCACGTCGTAGCGCTCCTCCACGAAGTCATTGTTGAGGAAGAGCTGGCGCAGGTATTCACTGTGCATGCGGTAGGGCAACCGGGTGGCATCGGCGTTCCAGGCCATCAGGTCGATCATCTCGCCGCGCTCGCCCATCAGGTACTCGCGGACCATGCGCGACCAGACCAGATCCTTGGAGCGGAGCAACTGGAAGGCCCCGGCCATCTGGTCGGAGCTGAGCACCCCCGAGTGCCACATCATGTCCTCGAGGAAGGTCACCTGGCTGTCATCGATGAACAGATCCAGCTCGCCGGGCTCGGTGAAGTCCGTCTGCGCGGCAAACAGGGTAATGCTCGCGAGCCGGTCGTCCCCGTCCCGCGCCATGGCAGCGGCGGCCAGCATCAGCAGCGTGCCGCCCAGGCAGTAGCCGGTGGCGTGCACCTTCTGTTCCGGCACGATGGTGTTGACTGCCCGCAGCGCCGCCATGATCCCAAGCCGGCGGTAGGCCGCCATGCCAAGCTCGGCGTCCTCCGCGGTGGGGTTCTTCCACGAGATCATGAACACGGTGTGGCCCTGGTTGACCAGGTACTCCACCAGCGATTTGCCGGGCCGCAGGTCCAGGATGTAGTACTTCATGATCCAGGCCGGGACGATGAGCACCGGTTCCGGATGCACCCGCTCGGTGGTGGGCTCGTACTGGATCAGCTCGATCAGGCGGTTACTGTAGACCACCTTGCCGGGGGTGATGGCCAGGTTTTCCCCGACCTGCCAGTTGTCCATCCCCGCCGGCGGCTGTTTCTGGATGCGGCGGGAAGCGTCATCAAACCAGTTGCGCATGCCGCGGTAGAGGTTGGTGCCCCCTTCCCGAGCGGTCTGCTCCAGCAGTTCCGGGTTGGTCCACAGGTAGTTGGCCGGCGAGAGGATATCGAGGATCTGCCGGCCGACGAAGTTGACCACGTCCTCGTGGTGGGTCTCTACCCCGCGCACATCCTTGGTGGCCACGTGCCACCACTGCTGGGTCAGCAGGAAGCTCTGGTAGTAGAGATTGAACGGCCAGCGCTGCCACTCCGGCGCCGTGAAACGGCTGTCACCGGGCAACGGCTCGATGCAGGGGGTATGCCCCTCGCCCCCGTTGGCCGCGCATCGCATGGCGTAGAGGCTGAGCCGGGTCGCCTTGCGCCAGGCCTTCTCCACCAGCTCGACCTGGCGCCCGGGGGAGATGCTCATGTGTATGGCCCAGTCGGCGTAGGCCAGCCCCAGGGCCGCCGGCGAGAGCCCTCCGGTGATCCGGCCCATGCTGGCGTGCATCAGCCGGTCGAAGGGGTGTGCGCCACGTCCGGTATCACTGGATTCAACCACTTCGCGTGTCATGGTGCCGCCTCCTGTTCCGCCTGTCCGCCAGTGTAGTGGCACGGCGAAGCCATGCCCGCGGCCGGGTATTCAAGGGACAGGATGTTGCAGTGCAGCGCGTTATGCAAGTGGCGGTGCGGTTACGGATTGTCGCGATCACCGCCGGCCCGGTCCACCACCTGGACCGGGAAGGGGTCGGTGACGCTGCCGGCGTAAAGGGTGCGGTGGGGGAAGGGGATCTCTATGCCCTCGCGGTCGAAGGCCTCCTTGATCTCGATCTGGAGACTGTTGCGCATCTCCAGAAAGTTCTCGCGCTGCGCCCAGACGTTGAACTGCAGGTTGAGCGCCGAGTCGCCGAAGCCCAGGAACAGAAACTGGGGCTTGGGCTCTTCCAGACAGAGCGGGTTGGCGGTGGCCACCTCGTCCAGCACCTTGCGGACGCGCTTGATGTCCTCCTTGTAGGCCACGCCGATCTGCAGGTCGAGCCGCCGGATCGGGAAGCGCGACAGGTTGGTCATCTCGGTCTTGATCAACGTCTCGTTGGGCAGGCGCACGAAGAGGTTGTCGAACGTGCGCAGCTTTACGGAGAGCAGGTCAATGGAGACCACCTCGCCCACCGTGGTGCCGACACGGATGGTATCCCCCACCGAAAATGGCCGCTCCCAGACCAGGAAGAGCCCGCTGATGAGGTTGGACGCGGAGGTCTGCGAGGCGAAGCCGATGGCCACCGAGATGATGCCGGCAGCGCCCAGTAGCACGCCAAGCTTGAAGCCCATCTGGTGCAGGGCCGAAGTGAAGGCGAGCAGCAGGATGCCGTAGAAGATGACCCGGCGCAGGAGCAGCCCCATGTGCCGGTCCAGGTGCGTGGCGGGCACGCGACCGACCAGGTTGGCGAGGATGCGCCCGATGAGGAAGCCGCCCACCAGGATGAGGGCGGCCTGGATCAGGTTGCCCCCGGGACCGGCGGTGAAAAACTGGGCAATGGTGCTGAACCAGGTGTCCATCAGCTCCTCAGCAGGTCGGTGAAGGCTCGGAAGACGGTGTGCTGCCGCCCGGAGTGGCGGGCGGAGCTCAGCCGGGTGGCACCGCCACACTCCCTGGGCGGCTGGTCCTTGAAACGCAGCTCGGCCAGATCACCATCCTCGCGCCGGACCAGGCTGACCTCGGGCGTCCACAGGTGGGCATCGGCGTCACCGTAGAGGGGCAGCCAGGGCATGGGGACGTTCAACCGGTCCAGCACCAGCGGGTCATCGGCCTGGTTGCGAATCTGTACCGGGGTAATGATGCGCGAGGGTGAGCGCACCTGCTCCGACAGGGCGAGTCGAAACCGGCTGCGGGTGGCGTAGCAGATCTCGCCTTCCATGTTGTTGGGACCGAACCAGGTGTCAGAGAGCCGGTAGCTGGGCTGCTCGAGCATCAGGTGGTGCTGCTCGCCCAGCGTCACTCTGACCCAGACCGGTGTGGACACGTACACCCGCACTGACTCGTGCCCCGGCACCGACAGGGGGCTGACCGGGCGGGAGACCACGGAACGGTCCGCGGTGCGCAACTCCAGGTGCACCCGGGCTTCTGGGGTGGCGAGGACCACCCGCTGCAGCTTATCCCCGTCCGGGACCAGGGCCGGGTCGTCGCTGTAATCCAGTTCGAAACGCTCCAGCCACGGGTCCGGGTCCTGCTCGCGGAGCAAGCGCCATTCGTTGTGGCCGTGGTGAACACGCAGGCGCATGGGGCCGACAGCCCACACCCGGGTGAAGCCCTCGGCGATCTGGAAATCGCCGTACCAGCGAAGGGTGGGATTGTCTTTACCGCCCTCCGGGCTCATGGCATAACCTGCCCTTGCAGTCGTACCGGGTACAGGCCGTCGGCATTCCGCTGCCCAGTCATCTCCAAGGCCTGGGGCAACGCGTCGTCAGCCATCTCGCGGGCACCCAGGTGCCCTTCCATCTGCCAGCGCATGTTTGGGTCTATCGACACGGTTGCCTCCAGGCGCAATGGGCCACCATGATCCTGTAACTGCCCCTCGATCTGCCCGTCTGCACCGGCGAAATCACCGGAAAGGTCCCCCAGCGCCATGGCCATCGGCGCATCCACGGCCGCGTCGTGCCAGGCCATGCGGGCATCCAGGTGCCGGAGTTGGCCTTCCGGGGTGAGCGCCGCCTCCCGAACCTCGCCCCGAAAGGTACCACCAAGGGCCACCGGCCCCATAGCACCCTCGCCCAGGCGCTCGGCAAGTGTCGCCCCGTCCAGTTCCACCCGCACATCACGCAAGGTGGCGCCGGACGGATTGAGCCAGGCCTGTCCGTGGACGCGGCCCCCCTCGTCGTTCAAGCGGAAGGCCAGGCCCATCTCTCCGCGCAGCAGGCGTGCCGGGGTAACGGACCAGGCCAGTTCGTCTGCCTCCCAGCCCTGCCAAGCCGGCGAGTTGATGGCACCCGACCAGATGGAGCCGGTCACGGTGCCCCATTCCGCGCCCGGGGGCAGCCAACCCTGGCGCTCGGACATCGCCAACGCCATGCCCGCAGGCCAGTGCCAGACCAGAAAGAAGGCCCACGCGGCCAGCGCCACGAGTGCCCAACCGCCATAGCCCAGGACTCGTCGGATCATGAGCCGGCCTCCAGGGTAAGTCGGGCGTTAATGCGCCCCGGAGTGTCCAGCGGGTCAACGCTGAGCGCATGCACCTGCACCCCGTTCTCGGACAGGCTGTCCAGCCAGCGCAACATCTGGTCAAAATCGGCCCGCTCCAGCCAGACACGGACCCGCGCATCGCCATCCGGCTGGATGCGGTCCACCCGCTCCGCCAGGCTGAAGCTGTTCGCGCTGCGGTCGACCCGCCCGAGCAGCGAGCCCTGATCCGCGGGCGCCGCCTCGCTGGGGCCACCCCCGGCCTGCCGGATGCGCTCTGCCGATTGCGCCATCCAGACCTTTTCCGCCCGCGCTTCGGCCACGTCAGTCCGCAGGCTTTCAGCACGGTCGGAGAGCGGTAACCAGACACCGCCCCACAGCAGGAGGGCTGCCGTTATAACAGCGCCCGCCGACAGGATTCGCTGCTCCCGCTGCTCCAGCCCTTGCCAGAATGCCCGGACCCGCTGTTTCATGACTCGCCTCCCTGCACCGTCACCCGGCTGGCCACGCGATCACCCCGGCTGGACGCGGAGTGGATCTGCACGCGCCAATCACCCTGCTCTTGGATGGCTTCGCGCAGGGCTTCCAGGGCCTGCACGCCGGCGGCATCCAGCTCCAGTTCCAGCCGCTGCTGGCGGAAGGCCAGGCTTTGCAGGCGCGGCGCATCATCGCCCACCAGGGTGGGGGCCACGACGCTGAGCAGGGCCGTGAAGGTATCGTCTGTGCCTCGCGGGCCGTCGTCGTCGGTGTCGGATGCCAGGTCCGCCAACGCCCGCTGCATCTGCACCCGCGGGTTCACCACCCGGCTGTCGGGGAAGGCGCTGCGATACAACTCCACGGTCTCTGCCCGCAACGCCTGCTCAGTCTGCTCCAGGTCGCGCACCTCGGCGTACAGCAGCAGAAACTGCAGCCCTACCCAGGCCAGGCCCAGGCCGGCGACGGCCCGCCATGGGCGCAGCCGGCGAAGCCATTGCTCTCGACCACTGAACGGTCCCTGCAGCAGGTTGATGGCCTGGCCGGGAGCAAACGCCGAGGCCAGCGCGGGCAGGTGACATGGCTTGTCCGCCTCCTGAGAGAACCGCACGCTATCGGGCAGCGTGGCCTTCAGTCGGGCGAGTTGATCGGCCGAGGCCCCAACCGGGTGGACGGTCAGGCACTCCGGCAGGTCCTTTTCTGCCTCGACCTCGGCCACCAGCCGGGGCAGCGCGACGGGCCATATGGCGGCATCCAAGGCCAGGGCGCAACCCGGGCCCATACTGAGCCAACCGCTCTCGGCATCGAGCAACAGACGCCAGTGCTGGGGTTCCGAGGCCAGGACCAGTTCCAGCGGGGTCACCACCCGCGGCTCCAGTTGGTGGCGCCGCGCCCACTCCACCCAAGCCGCCATGCGTTGGCTGTCGATCACGGCCGCGGCGTGCCGGCCCTGCTCATCGACGCCACCGAGGGCAAAATGCAGCTCGTCCGGGTCGGCCGCCAGGTGCTCCTCCAATACCCAGGGCAGCGCCTGGCGGGCCTTTTGACGGTTGCGGGTGGGTAATGTGGCCCGGTGCACCGTCACCTCTCCGGGAGGCAGTAGCAACCACGGTTGGGCACCGGACGGCAGCCGCTGGGCGAGCTCATCCGGCGGCGTTTCGTCCTGGTCGTGGACATGCCCATCGGTGTCCGCCAGGCACCAGGCCACGGCGAGATCGTCTCGCGGCGCCTGGGGGGTCATAAGGAGATAAAGGCTCATCTGTGCATCATCTGTCTGGTCCCGTTCAGCAACCGCGCAGCTGCCGAATCACGATCTCACCGGTGTTGGCATTGGCCACGCTGCACTGGCGGTAGCGGCGGTCGGGGCTGTCCACGGCAATATGCAGGCGGACCCAGGTGGGCGCTTCCAACGCCTCTTCTTCCGCGTCGCGCTCCCTCGACTCGTCCGCGGCCTCGAGCAACTGCTCGGGGGCCTGTTGATAGTTGATTGACACCCCGCGTGCCGGCACGGCGGTGATGTAAGGCCGCAATGCCTGGAACAGGTCGGGATCGACGCCACGCACCAAGGCCAGCTCGCTTGCACTGGAGAGCATGGTCCCGGGGCTGCGGTAAGGCGGCTGCAGACCGGCATACCAGGGGTCGTCCACCTCCGGGTCCATCCAATCCCGGACGGCATGCAGGATACCGTCCGGGTCGACCCCGCCCAAGCCCTGCCCGGCAGCCACGTCCTCCACCAGGCGCAGGAAGGTGTCGCGGCTCTCCTCGTCGTCACTGTCGGCCAGGTTGTTCACATTAAGCCGGCAGTGCAAATCCTCGGCCACCAACTGCACCGCCATGCCGTCCAACTCCACCGAAACCGGTGGCGTGCGGCACTCATCCCAGGGGATGGCACCCGGGTTCTCCGCGATCAGCCTCAGCGCCTGGGCGGCCAGCGCCTCACCGCTGGCGGCATGCCAGTAAGCCTGGTCATGCTCGAGCAGATTGCCAGTGCGGCGGATATCCAGGTGTTGGCGGGTGGTCATGGCCACGGTGGCGATGGTCGCCAGGGCAACCACCAGCAGTGCCGTGACCAGGGCCACACCGTCTTGCCGCCGCGTGCCGCTCACTCAGCCTCCGTCGCCTCTTCCCCGCGCTGTTCCAAGGCTTGTTCCGCCAGGGCAGCCAGGGGGGCAACCCACTCCCGGACCCGGGCACGGCGCTCGTCGTCCTCGGCCACCCAGTCGGCGATGACGGGGCTGAAGTGGTAGTAAAGGCTGACGAGCTCCTGCCCCGCCTGGGTGGTGAGCAGCTCCTCGTCGCGAAACTCGCGCAGCGCCGCTACCGGGTCGTCCCACTCGCTGCCCCAGGCCGCCGTGGCGATGAAACAGCCGCTGCTGCTACTGCCACTACTACTGGAACCGTTGCCGGAATCATCATCGGACACCACCACCGTGTCAGAGGCGGTAGCGAACTCGGAACAGCCGCTGACCTCAGCGAAGGCACAAACGGCGTAGCGGTACTCACCCTCGTCAGGCAGCGGCACGGTTGCCTGTTCAACATTCTCATCGGTCGTCGCTACCCGCTTCCATTCGGCGTCGTTTTCGTTATCCGACAGGTCCCGCTCGTAAACGCGGAAGGCCTCTTCCACAGCGGAATTGTCTTGCCAACGGACAGCCACCTGCCCACCGATCGCGATGGCCTCGACGCTTGAGGGGGCCGTTGGCGGTACCGCCAGGGCTCTAGGCGCAGAACAGGCCACCTCCGGGTTCAAGCCCTTCACCGCACACACCCGGTAGGCGTTATAGCTGGGCTTAATGGGGGCTGGGGGTTCATGCTGGGCGTCGGTATCCCCTGACGATAGCGACAGCGATTCGATCCGTTCGAAGTCGCTTGCATCCTCCTCGCACTCAAACCCGGTGCAGTGTTCCAGCCACAAGTCGTCGACCTGGGTGCTGTTGTTGATCCAGCTCAATGCGATTTCGCTGCTGCCATCCTCCCGCTCCAGCCGAAGGTCACTGGGAGCCAGTGCGGGGACGTCATCAATCGCCGCGGTTACGGCGCGGCCGACATCCAGAATGCCGCCCGCCTTGGTCACCGAGGCCCAATCGGTCGAGCTGCCACCATCCCGGACAGACGCCAATAGCCGTTCCCGGACTTCCCGGTATGAGGTCTCGTCTGCACCATGCTCCGCCAGGATCAGTGCGGCCGCACCGACCACGTGGGGTACCGCCATCGAAGTGCCGCTCAAGCGCTCGTAACGATCCTCCGGGACGGTCCCGATAATGAGGTTACCGGGTGCAGCAAGTTCGATATCGTTACGCCCGAAATTGGAGAATGACGCAAGCTCATCGTCTTCGGTGGAGGCGGCGACCGCGATCACGTTCGACAGCCGGTAACTGGCCGGCCAGACGCCCGTGCCGGCGCCCTCGTAATCCAACTCCTCACCGCTGTTGCCTGCAGCAGCCACCACCAGCACATCGTCTTCTGCAGCGTCCGCGATGGCGGTTTTGAGGGTCTCACTGCGACTGGTAGTAAAGCTGGCATTTATAACCCGCACCCCGTCGGCAGCTGCCTGTTCCAGCGCGCATACGATATCGCTGATCGTGCCCCTGGCCGTTTGCCCATCGCCCTCGCTTTCCAGGACCACGTAATTTAGTAGCGACACCTCCTGGTTTACCCCCGCTACACCGATACCCTGCGCACCTATGGTCCCGGCCAGATGCGTGCCGTGGAGCTCTGGCCTCCCCCCGAAGTTGGACGTGTTCGCACAATCCGGATAAATCGGTTCGGCAAGATTCTGCTGCAGGTCTGGATGCTCGGTATCCACCTTGGTATCCAGCAGACCGACAAGCACGTCCTCAGAACCGGTGGTTTCCTCCCAGGCCTCCTCCACGTTGATGGCCTGCAATGCCCATTGCTCGCCATAGTTCTCGGGCTCGGGATCCGGGATCGAGGCACTGTACACGCGGTAGTTGGGCTCCACCCACTCCACGGACGGATCATCGGCATAAAGGCGCATGATTGCCTCCATGTCCGCCGACGGTGGCAGTCGCACATGTTCGGCACGTCCGCCCAGCAGCCGACGCGCTATGCTGGCCCCCACAGCCGAATGCACCGCGGCGGGGTGCTCCCCAGCGGCAACCGCCTCATCCCGGCGGACCACGAGCAACTCTCCCGGTGCCGCCGACTGACCCGCCCAGTCAGCCGAGGGGGCATCCCCCGCTTGGGCCCCGGGTTCCGCTGTGGCTACAGTGAGTGGTACCGGCAGGGCCAACGCCAGCCCAAGCCCCCCTAACAGAACGCCTCGGTGGATACGCATCATCGTTCTTGGTTCCCCGTGTCAGAGACCGCGAACACCCGCGAGATCTCACCCGCGTGTGCCGTCTCAAGCTGGATTTCGACGGCTACCGGCAGCCCTGCTTCCGGAGTATCCAGCTCCGGTGCAGGCCAGGCGCGGCTTCGAGTTGTACTGCCGTCTACCCCCGGATAGTAAAAGTAAAACTCCAAGGTCTGTATCTCATTACCCGACTTGTTGCCCAGTATAGCCACACGAGTTTGGGGTTCCTCCTCTCCACCGTCGATGGCAGGCCAGAGCAAGCGGTACAGCACGCCGTCGTCTACCTCGTAACCCACTCGGCGAAGCTCCGAGCGCGCGCCGTGGCTACGCGCCCCCGCGCTCACCAATTGCAGGCGCGGCGGGCTGCGGAGGTCGTCGAGCATCAGCGAGGGCCGGCGGTCGCCGTAGGCATCCCGTCGCGGGCGATCCACCAGTTGGCGCAGGTCCCGGTCGAGCATGGCGAAGGCCAGTTGTTTCTCGTCCAGCCGCTCAGCGGCCTGGTCGGTGTGTGCCCGGCTGTCCAGCACGGACATGAGCCCACCGTAGGCCATGACCGCGAGCAGGCTGAAGATAGCCATGGCGACCAGGAGCTCCAGCAGGGTGAACCCCTTGGGCGGATTACAGGTCATCGGGCAAGTGCTCATCAGCCCCTTCCATGTCCTCAGCATCGAACTCCCGGAGACTGTCGTCGCCCAGCACCACCTCGGCCTGGGCCAATGGTTGGCCCTCGCGCCCCTCATCGCCATGCACGGACACTTGCAGGCGGCGCAGCCCCGGGATCGCCGGCAGCCCGGCCAGTTCCGGCGACCAGGGCTCCAGGGTCGCCTGCCAGAACCAGTCCCGCCCTCCCAGACGCTCCACGCCATCCAGCGGACCGGATTCTGGCAGGGGCTCCAGGTCGGCCTGGAAACGGTTGATCTGGTTAGCGGCCACCCAGTGGGCGTGGGTGCGATCCCGCAGGTAGGCGGCGTTGGCGGCGTTCTCGCTGGCGACCTTGATGGCAGCCCCCAAGGCGGTGGCCAGTATCGCCAGGGCCACCAGCACCTCAAGCAAGGTGAAACCGCGCTGCCTAGTCATCCGGCAGCTCCTGGCGCAATTCGAGCTGCCCGCCGAGATCGCCGGTGACCACCCGCTTGCGATCAGGTTCGCGCATATCCCTGATAACCAGGTTGAATTCCGTCACCTCACCGGTGCCGTAAACGTAAATGTGCGGGTCCGGCTGCTCGGGCTGCAATTCAAGGCGCGTATCCACTCCCTCCAGGGTGAGCTCCAGCTCCAGGTCGTCGGGCAGCAGGTCGCGACTGCGCAGGTAACGGTGCTCGCCCAAGGGGAGCCACGCGGTAACCCCGTCCTCCACCTCCACCTCATGTAGGAAGTGATACCCGTGCTGTGTCACCCCTATCGCCAGGCTCGGCCCCCCGAGCATCACCTCCTGTCGGGCCAGCCCGGCCAGGGCGATGAAACGGTTGCCCTGCTCCTCGATCTGCTGGTCTCGGCCACCGGCACCCACGGAGAGCGCGGCCATCCCCACCACCAAGCCGAGAATGATGATGACAGCCAACAGTTCAAACAGAGTGAACCCGGCGGAGGCACTGGCCGGCCGGCAAGGCATAAGGGTCAGTCCAGCTCCCAGTTACCGATCTCGGCCTGCGCGCCGGAGCCGCCCGGCTGCCCATCCGCCCCGTAACTGAAGATGTCGATATCGCTGTGCTCCCCGGGGTTGAGGTACTGGTAGTCATTGCCCCAGGGGTCCTTGGGCAGTCGGTCCAGGTAGCCGCCCTCGCGCCAGTTGCGCGGCTGCGGGTCACCCGTGGGTTCCTCCACCAGCGCTTCCAGCCCCTGGTCGGTGCTGGGATAGACGTTGTTATCCAGCCGGTAGAGATTCAGTGCCGATTCGATGGCGCGGATATCGGAGCGGGCCTTGCTGATCCGTGCATCATCGGGCCGGTCCATGATCCGCGGGACCACGATACCCGCGAGGATACCGAGGATAACCACGACCACCATGATCTCAATCAGGGTAAAACCGGACTGCCGCCTTCTTGTCATCATGTCACCACTATCCTCCTTCTTGTTTCGGTATCCGACCGGGCCTTTACTGGACCAGCTGGTTCAGTTCAAAGACCGGCAGCAGAATGGCGAGCACGATCACCATGACCACGCCGCCCATCAACAGGATCAACAGGGGCTCAAAGAGCCCGAGGAACATGCCGGTCAGACTCTCCAGCTCTCGCTCCTGGTTCTCGGCAGCGCGGTCGAGCATTTGCTCCAGCTTGCCGCCCGACTCACCGCTGGCAATCAGGTGCACGGTGATAGGCGGGAAGTAGCCAGTCTGCTCCAGGGCACTCGCCAGCCCGCTGCCCTCGCGCACCCGCCGGGCCGCCGCCTCCACGCCCTGGCGCATGGGCTCGTTGCTCACTACCGCACCAGCAACCCGCAGCGCCTCCAGCACCGGTACGCTGCTGGCCGTGAGTATGCTGAGGGTGCGCGCAAAGCGGGCGGCATTGACGCCGCGAATCAGCCGGCCCACCAGGGGCAACCGCAGCAGCAGGGCGTGAAGCGCGTAGCGCGCCCGCGGCCGCTGGAACAGCCGCCCCAGAACCAAGAACAGCGCGATAGCGCCGATAGCGCCGTAGAGCACGTAATCCCGCATGAAGTCGCTGGTGGTGATGAGGGCCTGCGTCAGCAGGGGCAGGTCCTGACCGATATGATCGAAGACACCCACCACCTCGGGCACCACGTAGGTTAGCAGCGTCAACGTGACGCCAATGGCCATCAGGGTGAGGATGACCGGGTAGAACAGCGCCATCTGGACCTTTTGGCGCATTCGCTGACGGCCCTCGGTGTACTCGGCCAGGCGCTCCAGCACCACGTCGAGATGGCCAGACTTTTCCCCTGCCGCCACCGTGGTGCGGTAGATATCGGGAAAGACATGGGGGAACTCCCCCAGCCCCTGGGCCAGGCTGTAACCCTCCAGCACACGGTTGCGCACCGCCAGCATGAGGCTTTTCAGGCGCTGTTTCTCCGTCTGACGGGAGACGGTTCGCAGTACATCCTCCAGCGGCAGTCCGGAGCGCACCAGGGTAGCCATCTGCCGGGTCAGCAGGGCGAGATCCGTAGCGCTGACGCCGCGGGCCAGCAGCGGCCCCCTACCGGCCCGGGCCTCGCGCTCCTCCACCGCCTGGATCTGCAACGGCACCAGCCCCCGCTCACGCAGCTGTGTGCGCACGTGCCTTGGCGTATCCCCCTCCAGCACGCCCTTGCGCTGGCGGCCGCCCGCATCCAGGGCCTGGTACTCAAACGCACCCATAAGCGGACCGTCGCAATTGGTTCCAGGCTATCGACTGAGGCATTTACTCTTCCCGGGTGACCCTGAGCACTTCTTCGATGGAGGTCTCGCCGGCCAGGATACGGCGCACGCCGTCGGCGCGGATACTGGGCGAGCGGGTGCGGGCGTGCCGCTCCATCTGCTGCTCGCCGGCACCGTCGTGGATCATGCTGCGCAGGGTCTCGTCCAGGGGAATGAGCTCGTAGATGCCGGTACGGCCCTGGTAGCCGGTATGGTGACAGGCATCGCAGCCGACGGGCGCATGCAGGGTGGGCGGTGCATTGGCATCCAGCCCCAGCAGCTCGCATTCGCTGTGGTCCGCGCTGTAGGCCTTGCGGCACTCCGGGCAGAGCAGACGAACCAAGCGCTGTGCCATCATCCCCAGCAGGCTGGAGGCCAGCAGGTAGGGCTCCACCCCCATATCGCGCAGGCGGGTCACCGCCCCGATGGCGGTGTTGGTATGCAGCGTGGAAAGCACCAGGTGCCCGGTCAGACTGGCCTGGACGGCGATCTGCGCGGTCTCCAGGTCGCGGATCTCACCGATCATGACCACGTCCGGGTCCTGGCGCAGGATCGCCCGCAGGCCACGCGCGAAGGTCATGTCCACCTTGGTGTTGACCTGCGTTTGGCTGACACCGTCCAGGTAGTACTCGATCGGGTCTTCCACCGTCATGATGTTGCGCTGACGGTCATTGATGCGGCTCAGCGCAGCATACAGGGTGGTGGTCTTGCCGGAACCGGTGGGCCCGGTGACCAGCAGGATGCCGTGGGGCTTGTTCACCAGCGCATTCATGGCGGACAGGCTGTCCGGGTCCATACCCAGGTGGGAGAGGTCCAGCCGGCCGGCCCGTTTGTCCAGAAGACGCAGCACGACGCGCTCACCCTGCCCCGCAGGCAATGTGGAGACCCGGACGTCCACGGCGCGGCCCGCCACGCGCAGGGAGATGCGGCCGTCCTGGGGCAGGCGCTTCTCGGCGATATCCAGTTCGGCCATTACCTTGATGCGCGAGGTCAGCAGTGGCGCCAGCCCTACCGGTGGTTGCAGCACCTCGCGCAGCACACCGTCCACCCGGAAGCGTACGGTCATGCGGTGCTCGAAGGTCTCGATGTGGATATCCGAGGCGTCTTCCTTGATCGCCTCGGTGAGCAGCGCGTTGATCAGCCGGATGATGGGGGCGTCATCCTCGCTCTCCATCAGGTCTTCCGGCTCGGCCAGCTGCTGGGCGACACTGTGCAGATCCAGGTCGTCACCCAGGCCCGCCATCATCTGGGCGGCCTCACCGGCGCTGTGCTGGTAGGTCTCCTGCAGGTACTGGTCGAAGGTCTCGTCGTCTACTGATTCAACGTTCAGCGGACGTCCAAGCTGCCGCCGCAGCTCGGCAAGGGCCTGCGGGCTTACATCTGACCGGCAGGCGACATCTGCCGCGTTCTCCGTCCATTCCAGTGGTACGGCACCATGCCGACGCGCCCAATTGAAGGAGACACCACCGACCTCCCTACCAACCGGGGCATCCTCGCTCTCCAGGGCCTGCAACTGCTCTTCGACGCTGCTCATGGCCACCGAACACTCAGTCCAAAAAGCCGCGACGGGAGGGAGGCTGCAAGGTGTCCCGCCCGGGGCCCGTACCGGAGGAACTGTCCGGGCGGTCATCGTAGGCCGGCGGCAGTGACATGAGCTGTTCCGATTCCGCCAACACCGGGGAGAGCTCATCCGGCAGGAGCGGTACGCCATCATCCCGGAAACGCTGCTGAATGGCGCGCATACGGTTATAGGGGTCGGCGGTGGCGCGCTCCTGCGCCTCTGCATTGCGAATGATGACGGGACGCAGGAAGACCATCAGGTTGCGCTTCTCGCTCTCGCTGCGATCGTAGCGGAAGAGCCGGCCCAGGCCGGGGAGGTTGCCCAGCAGGGGCACGCTCTGGGTCCGGGTGCGCAGTTGGTCGTCGATGAGACCGCCCAACACCACGAGCTGACCGTTCTCGACCATGACACTGGTGCGCACGCTCCGCATATCGGTGATCAGGTCGGCGGCATCTTCCACCCGCCCCCCGATACTGGAGACCTCTTGCTCGATATCCAGCTTCAGCGTGTCGCCCTCGTTGATCTGGGGGCGGATACGCAACTGCACACCGACATCCTGCCGCTGGATGCTGCTGAAGGCCTGACCCGAGTCCTCGATGGCCCGCCCAGTGATGAAGGGCACATTCTGACCCACGACAATCTCGGCCTCCTCGTTGTCCATGGTCATCAGCGAGGGGGTGGAGAGAATGTTGCTGGCCGAGTCGCCGGACAAGGCACGAATCAGGGCGCCGACCTTGGTGGAACCGCTGAAATCACCGGCGCCGATTGACGCGCCGTCACCCAGATTGATATCGCCGAGCTCGCCTGAGTCCACCGCGGCACCGGTGCGAATGGCGTCGAGCAAACCACCGCCACCACTGGCTGCCCCGCCGAAGTTCACCAGCCCTACCCCGCTGTCCCCGGACAATACACCCCACTGCACGCCCAGCTCTTCGATGCGATCCTGCGATACCTCGGCAATCACGGCTTCTACCAGCACCTGGGCGCGACGGATATCCAATTGATCCACCACGGAGCGCAATGACCGGAGCACATCGGTAGGGCCATTCATCACGATGGCATTGGTACTCTCATGCGCCCGAATATCCAGTCCCTGGCCTGCCCCTTCTTCGCCCCCGCCGGAGTCGAGCAGGCTTTCACCAATTCCCTCTAAAACGGGTACTAGCTGCTCCGCGGAGGCAAAACGCAGGTAGACGACTTGCGCGGTACCCGCCCCGGCCATTTCCGAGTCCAATTGACTGATCAACGCACGTGCGGTGAGCCGCCGGTGCTCATCGCCGCTAATCATCACCGCGTTAGCCCGCTCATCCGGCACCACCCGCAAGCGGCGCCCGGCACGCTCCTCTTCTTCCAGTTCCTGAACCATCCGGGCCACCTCACCGGCCGAGGCATGCTCCAAGTGGATCACGTCGAAACCACCGCTGGTGTCCCGGTCCACGCGGTCAACGATGGCCTCGATCCGGTCCACGTTGGCCGCGGTATCGGACACGATCAGCGTGTTGGAGCCGGCATAGGCCGCCAGGTGGCCATCCTGCGGCACCAGGGGACGCAGAACTGGCACCATTTCATTGGCCTGGACATGCTCGACCGCGATGGCGCGGGTAACGACCTGCTCGCCGAGCCCACGGGTAGCCTCATCGCCACTGGGCACACTGTCCTGACGGGCGCGGGCGTGGGGGATGATGCGCACCCCCTCTGGCGTGGGTACCGTGGCGAAGCCGTGAATCTTCAGGGCGGATAGGAACACCTGGTAAAGCCCGTCCGAATCGACGGGGGTCTGCGAGACGATGGTGAGGTCCCCTCGTACCCGGGGGTCGACGATGAAGTTCACCCCCGTCTCCTGGGATACCAGCGCCACGACCTCTTTCAGGTCCGCATCCTGAAAGTTGAGCGTAATGCCTTCGTCCTCGTTGGCGTGGGCCTGGATGCCAAACCCGAACACCAGGCCCAGCAGAAGCACGCACGGCCATTGCCGGCCCCAAGTCGGCCACCTGAGTCGTCTCATTCAAACTCCACAACAATCGTTTCGGTGCGCCCGTCGCGGCGCACATCCAGATCGAGCCGGCTGGTTGTCCCCAAGCCCTCCAACAATTCGCCCATACGGGCCGGGTTATCCAGCGGCACGCCGTTCACTGCGGTCACTACGTCGTCATCCCGAAGCCCGGCCTCTCGGAACAGGGCCTGGTGCTCGCGTGGCTGCAGTCGGTAGCCCTGGAGTTGGCCCTGCTCCATCACCGGCCTGACGTTGACCATTTCCCACAACTGCTCCGGGTTGTCCGCGAGTGTGTCACGCAGCGAGGCCAGTTCCTGCGCATCGATCCTGGCAGCTGAAGGGGGCGTGCGCTCGGTAGCCGACGCGCTGGCCTGGCGACCATTGCTGTCCGGTTGTGCAAACACCTCGGCGGTCTGAACTTCGGCCAGGGAGCGCGGCAACTTCAGAGCTTCATGCTGGCCGTCTCGGCGCAGGATGACACGATCCGCCTGCACCTGGACGAGTTCTGCACCACCGGGCACCTCCTGCGATACCCGGTAGACCGCTACGCTGCCGCCCGAGGCAATCAGCGCGGCACCCGCCCCCTGCCCCCCTCTGGACACGACCCCCTGGAGTTGAAGGTTGAGTCGTGTCTCAGGCAGGTCATCGGCAATTACAGCCTGATCGGCGTCTTCTTCTGTCGCCTCACCGAGCAAACTCATCGATGCGACATGCCCCAGGCCCTGACGGGCCTCACTGGCCCGACCTGCGCTTTCAGGCCCGGCTGGGGTATTTGCATCGATGGCTGCGGCCGGTATCTGGTCGGCCGGGCTGTAGCCCAGCGACCACCAGGTCAACTGGGCTCCCCCTTGCGCCAGCAGTATCACCAGCACCAGCGCTAACGCTCTTCGAAGCCAACGGGATTGCAGCAGGCGGTTGCCGAGACGTCCTAGGTCGGCACGCCGCAGACTGGCTATTGTTTTAGGCATTCCGGGCCCCCGATAGTCTTGCGGCAGGATACCGCAGTCACCCCACCCATTGAAGCCATTCGTCCCTGGTGGGAATCGCTACGGGCAGACCGATGATTTACCATTGCAGCCTTCGCCAGAAAGTTGGATTGGAGTCCCTGATGCGCGCACGCTCTTTGCTGCTCTACACCACGCTTGCAACGGCACTGGCCGGTTGTGCCAGCACATCCGGTCCGGAGCGGAGCACCGCCTCTGCTGCCGATTTGTACAGAGCGGGAGTCGAGGCGCTCGAGTCCGGCGAGCGCGGGGAAGCGAAGGCGAAATTTAATGGGCTGTTGGAGGCCCACCCGGGTTCGGGGCATGCCGGCCAGGCCAAGGCGGAATTGGCCTGGATTGCCTACCAGGCTGGGGACATGACGGAGGCCCGCGCCGTTTCCGGCCGACTGGCCGAGCAGCAGGCCGATCATCCGGCTGTCCCTTACGCCCTGTATGTCCGGGCCATGGCGAAGGAACATGAATGGGAGGCGAGCCAGGACGACGGCCCCGGGGACCAGCAACTGGCAAGGCAGGCGTTCGGCGCCTATCGCGATGTGGCAGAGCATGACGCAGAGAGTGAGTTCGCGGAGAAAGCGCTCGAGGCAATGAGCCGGCTGAGGGAGTCGGTGGCCCGACATGAACTGGCATTAGCAGAAGAACAACTCGCGGCTGGCAATTATGAAGAAGCGCTCGATCGCGCCCGGTACGTAGGAGAACACTACCCGAGGGCTACCAGTGCTGCCGATGCAATGGCACTACAGGTGAGCGCACTGCGAGAGAAGGGCGACGACGAGGCAGCGGACCAGGCCAAGCAGATCCTGCACCTTCACCACCCCGACCACCAAGCCGCCTCACCTTAGAAGACAATGCCCGGAGAGGGAAAACCTCCTCCGGGCACTATCCATACAGATGACTAACAAAGTACTAAAAGATGCGCTTTACGGAGATGGCGTGCACTCAGCAAAGGCTGACTCATCAAAGTCGATGAACTCCTCGGCATCGTCGTCCTCGTCCATGTCATCCAAGTCTGCCTGAGTGAAGCAGCCGTCTCCTGCATCGAGCGGCCCAGTGGCCCCTTCAACGCATACCTCTCCGTTGCCGTAGGTAAGCATCAGGTCAACAGCCTGGCCCCCGACCTCGCCGGAAACCGCAAGCGTACCCGTCTCCGGGAACTCGCCATCTTCATAGGCATCCGTGCTGTACCGCAGGTCCTCCTTCGTCTCCCAAGTCAATTCCTGTTGAAAGCCTTGACCACTACCGGAGGCGTTACTGGCAAAACTCATAACGAGCCCGCCGTTGATACTCAAGTCAAACTTGTCAGCCCCAGAGACTGGCGTAGCCTCAACCCTCAGACCATTGCCCCCAGCGACCGCATACTCCATATCGAAGTAGGTACTGCCGCACTCCATGGTGATGTCTTGCGAGAAGTCCTGGGTCATCTGAGTGAGGAAATCGTCCTCGACGTTATTGTTCTCGTTGTATTCATGGGTAATCCCACCGTTCATGCGCATGACGGATGTTAGCGGCTCGGCATCCCCAGACTCCATTGCGATTTCCGTGAGCCAATCATTGGCGTCGAAGCTGGTTACATTCGCGTAATCCGGGGACTCAGATGCCCACGACTCGTCCACCGTCAACTGACCGTCGACCAGAGTCTCCAAACGGAAGTACATGAATTCGTCTTGTTCCTCAACATCCCGGCATTGATCCGCCTGGACATCCAGAAAGTCCACGTCACGGTCAACGTTGATAGTGCCGCCCTCACCACATTGATGCGATCCCCAGCCATTTGAGCCGGCGGCGATGGCTCCACCAGATTCCCGGGTCAGCTTTTCCTCAATTTCGGAAGCACCACTCGCAACGGCCCCGCCCGCGAGATCAAACCCGCCCTCCGGTTCTGCCTGCTCCATCGCGGCTTCAATAAGGGTGTCAACCTCATCCACCGCATCGATAGACCCTGCCGCTGCTGCGGTATCTGCCTCTTCCTGAGTCAACTGGACCTGCTGAACGTCCCGGTCGGTATCGCCACCGTTGCCGCTGCTACTGCTACTGCTGGAGTTACAACCAGCAACAATCAGCGGCACCACGGCGCCTGCAACCAAAAGACGGCCCAGGTGACGGCCCCACAAATTCACGTTCGAAGTCATTCGCTTCCCTCCTAACCAAAAAATGCTGCCGAACGGTCAGCAGCTCCATCTCGCACCACGCGGCTGATCCCATCAGCCCTATACGGGTGCGCTCCAGGCGATGCCAGGCAGACTGCCCAACATCGCCCTTAGCCCTGTTTCCCGGGCACCCCTAGCGTTATTGTGCACTTCTGGAAAAACACGTGGAGAGTAGCGTCTAGTGCCCCAAGCATCAGACTTTACCCACGATGTATTAATGATTTTTTATAAACTTTAGCCTAGCCGCTTCTCCCTAGCCTGTCGAGCAGATCACAATTGACAGTGTCAATTGATATCCAGGAATCAAAAGAAGCAGACTGTTTGGATTAAAGTAATTAATTAAACAGGCATGTTTCAGTGTGCGCCTGACCTCTCCCCTTTTTGACGAGTGCTGCCGCCCATGGCACCGGGGCCACCTCAGCCCCTGCAGCAGTCGTTCAACCCCGCCTTGCCCATCCGACGCAGCGCATGGAACAAGAGTCCGTTAAACCGGTCAGGATCCTCTACTTGCTGGAAGTGTCCGCGCCCTCAAGGCCGTAGTTCCCGGATTCGGTCGCTCCAACACACCCCCGGCACTGCCAGAGACCAAGTTGTCGTTGACGGCTTGAGCCGGGCGCAACACCTCGTCCAACGCCGGCGCGGAGTCTCGCGCCAGGTGGCCCACTAATCGTCCGGATCCCGCAACAACGTCATCGGCGATTGCCGGTAATGGTCTCGCGTGGCCAGTGCCCCGGCAGCCCACACCAGCACCGCCCCACCCGCCACACCCAGCGCTGGCAGCCAGGGGTTGAACTGGTAGTCCAGATCGAACAGCGGCCCGGCCGCGCCCCAGCCGGCCAAACCGGCCGCCACCCCGGCCAGGCCGCCACTCAGCGCGCCCAGCAGCAGGAACTCGCGCCGCGCCATGCGCCGGATGTGCGCCCGGCTGGCCCCCAGCGAGCGCATGAGGGCGGTCTCGAATCGGCGCTGGTCACCGGTGATCTGCAGCGCGGCCAGCAGCACCAGCACCCCGGCCACCAGGGTGAGGGTGGCCATCAGCTCCACCACCCGTGAGCCCTGACGGATAATGTCGCGCACCGCTTCCAGGATGGCCCCCAGGTCCACCGGGGTGACGCTGGGGAACTGGCGCACCAGGTCGGCAATGACCCGGGCCTCGCCCTCCGGCAGGTGGAAGCTGGTGATGTAGGTGGTGGGCGCGTCCGCCAGCAACCCGGGGTTGCCGATGACGAAGAAGTTGGCGTTAAAGCTGTCCCACTGCACCCGGCGAATGCTGGTCACCTCCCCGGTGACCTCGCGCCCACTGATGCGGTAGGTGAGCGTATCGCCCACATCCACGCCAATCCGCTGGGCGATGTCCTCCTCCACCGACCACTGGGGTCGGTCGGCCTGACGCTCATCGAACCAGCGCCCGCGGATCACCCGGTTGTCGTCGGGCAGGTTGTCCGTATGCGAAAGGTTGAACTCGCGGGCCACCAGCCGGCGGGTACGCGGCTCAGCGTAATCTTCCGGGTCCAGCGCCTCGCCGTTCATGCCCACCAAGCGGCCGCGGATCATCGGGTAGAGTTCGGCACTGACACCCGCTCGGTCTGCGAGGAACCGCTCCAACTCGTCCACCTCGTCCGGCTGGACGTTGATCAGGAAGTAGTTGGGCGCCTCCGGATCCACGCCCCGCTCCCAGGTGGCCAGCAGGTCCTCGCGCACCACCGAGAGCAGCAGCAGGGCCGTGAGCCCCAGCCCTACCGCGACGATCTGCAGGGTGGCGGTGGCCGGCCGGCGCACCAGGCCGGACAGGGTGGTGATGCGGGCCCGCCGGGTGCGGCGCAGGCCATAGACCACGGCGGCGGCGATCGCCCCCAGGGCGGCCAGCCCGGCCATCACGGCACCGAAGACGGCCGCGGCCAGGCGCAGGTCACCCCCCTGCCACCACATCAGCCCAAAGATGACGGCCAGCGCCACCGGATAGGGCAGCCAGCCCCGCAGCACGCCGCTACCGGCGTCCCGACGCAGCACCCGCAGCGGCGGCACGTCGCGCAGCCGCAGAAGGCTGGGCAGGGCGAAACCGAGCAGCGCGGACAGCGCCACGAGGGTACCGGTGAGCGCCGGCAGCGGTCCGGCGCCGGCCAGGTCGTCCGGCAGGTAATCGGCCAGCAGGGCGACCATGCCCAGATGCAGCCCGTAACCGAGCGCGGTGCCAATCAGCCCGGCCAGCAGCCCCAGCCAGAGCAGCTTCCAGGTGAGGATGGCGGTGACCTGGCGCTGGGTGGCGCCGAGGCAGCGCATGATGGCGATGCGATCAATCTGGCGGCTGGCGTAGTGCCGGGCGGTGAGCAGGATGGCCACGCCGGCCACCACCACCGTGAGCAGCGCCGCCAGGCCGAGGAAGCGCTGGGCCTGCTCCATGACCGAACTGAGGGCCGGGTCGCCCTCCCCCGGCGCCTGCAGTTCCGCCTCCGGGGCGTGGTCGGTGAGCCAGGCCTCGTAGCGGGCGAGGTCGGCGGGCTCGCCGGCGAGCATCAGGCGATAACGAATGCGGCTGCCCTCCTGGACCAGGCCGGTGCCCTCCAGGTCGTCCCAGTGGATCAGCACCCGCGGGGCCAGGTTGAAAAAGCCGCCACCGCGATCCGGCTCCAGGGCGATCAGCCGCTCGGTGTCCAGCGCCCGGGCGCCCACCTCCAGGGTGTCGCCCACATCCATCTCCAACAGCGGCAGCAGCCGCGGCGCGATCCAGGCCGCGCCCGGCTCCGGCGGTTGCTGCACAGCGCTGAGCGGCCCCTCCGGCTCGTCGCGCAGTTGCAGGCTGCCGCGCAGAGGGTAGCCGGACTCCACCGCCTTCAGGGAGACGAGCTGGGTGTACTCGCCGGCCACCACCACGCTGGGGAACTCAGCACTGCGCACCGTTTGCAGGCCGTAGTCGCGGGCCTGGTCCACCCAGTCCTCCGGGATGGGGTCGTTGCTGCGCACCACCCGGTCGCCGCCCAGCAGTTCGGCGGCGCGCACGTCGGTGGCCTGGGAGACGCGGTCGGCCAGCCAGGCCACCCCGGAAACGGCGGCCACGGCGATAATCACCGCCGCCAGCAGCAGGCGCAGTTCGCCGGCGCGCCCATCCCGCCAGAGCAGGCGCAGGGCCTGCCGCCAGGCGCTCATACCCCCTCCAGCCGGCCGTCGGCCAGGTTCAGCACGCGGTCGCAGCGCTCGCCCAGGGCCGGGTCGTGCGTCACCAGCACCAGGGTGGTGCCCTGCTCGCGATTGATCCGGAACAGCAGATCGGCCACCTGCTCGCCGGTGCGGCGGTCCAGGTTGCCGGTGGGCTCGTCCCCCATCAGCAGGCTGGGCTCGGTGACCAGCGCGCGGGCAATGGCCACCCGCTGCTGCTCGCCGCCGGAGAGCTGGCGCGGGTAGTGGTGCAGCCGGCCGCCCAGGCCCACCCGGGCCAGGGCCTCGCCGGCCCGTGCCCGGGCACGGGCGCCGCCGGCGAGTTCCAGCGGCAGCATGACGTTCTCCAGCGCATTCAGCCCGCCCAGCAGGTGGAAGGCCTGGAAGATGAAGCCCAGGTGCTCCCCGCGCACTCGGGCGCGCTGGTCCTCGTCCAGGGCGGTGATCTCCTGATCAGCGAGCCAGACGCGTCCGCCGGTGGGCACATCCAGGCCCGCCAGCAGTCCAAGGAGTGTGGACTTGCCCGAGCCGGAGGCGCCGAGAATGGCCACGGACTCACCTCGGGTAATGCTAAGATCCAGCCCGTCGAACAGCCGGATCTCGCCGTCCGGCCCGGAGAAGCGCATGGTCAGCCCCTCGGTGCGCAGGACCGGTGCACGGGTGGCGATACCGGCTTCGGGCTCAGTGCTTTCGCTGGCCATACTGGAGGTTACCGTCATGCTGCTGCGTCTCCTGCTGATTGTTCTGTTGCTGGGCCCGGTCACCGCCACGGTGGCGGCCGAGGCCCCGCGCATCGCGGTGCTGGGCGACAGCCTGAGCGCGGCGTACGGCCTGGAGCGCGAGCGCGACGGCTGGGTGGCCCTGTTGCAGGACCGGCTGGCCGACGAGGGCCACCCGCACAAGGTTATCAATGCCGCCACCAGTGGCGATACAACCCGGCAGGGGCTGAACCGGCTGGCCGACCTGCTGGAGGCGCATGACCCGGAGGTGCTGGTGGTGCAACTGGGCGGTAATGACGGGCTGCGCGCCCTGCCCCCGGCAGAGACCCGGCGCAACCTGTCCGCCATCATTGAAATGGGACAGTCGGCGGGGGCGGAGGTTCTGCTGGTGGGCATCCGCCTGCCGCCCAACTACGGGCCAGCCTACAACGAACGCTTCGAGGCGCTGTTCCACGAACTGGCCGACGACTACGGCATCCCGCTGGTGCCCTTCCTGCTGGAGGGCATCGCCACCGAGGGCGGCCTGATGCAGGACGACCGCATCCACCCCAACGCCGAAGCGCAGCCGAAGATGCTGGAGCTGGTCTGGCCGGAGTTGGCGCCGCTACTCTGACCAGACCGGGGCGGGATCAGAGGCGGGGCGTGGCGCTGCCGGTGATGCCGTCATCATCCGCCTTGGCAGTCTGCTCCTCCGCGGACGGACGGGGGTCCTCTTCCGCCGGCCCCTGCCGCTCACCGCCGAACAGTTCCATCAAGCGCGGGTAGAAGCGCTGCAGCTCCAGGCTCATCAGGGAGAAGTCCACGTCCAGACGCTCTTCGGGGGTCTCAGCCTCCTCTTCGGCGGCCTGTTCCTGGACCATGTCCAGGAACTTCAGGCGTTTGACCACCAGGCTGGCGTCCAGCACGCAGGAGAGGCGCTCGCCCCAGGTCAGTGCCAGGGTGCGCACACGCTTGCCGGCCTGGATGTGGGCGCGCATCTCCTCGGCCACCAGGTCCTGGCGCTTGACCCGCACCTCGCAGCCCTCGGCGCGCGGGTCCTCCAGCACCGCCTCCTCGCCCAGCTCGATATCGCCGGGGATGTCGTCCTCGGCCAGCCAGCGGGTCATCACCGCCTGCGGGCTCTCCTTCGTCTCCGGCAGGGCTACCGGCAGGGTGCCCAGCGCTTCGCGCAGGTGCTCGACGAAGTCCTCGGCGGCCCGGGCGCTCGCGGTATCCACCACCAGCCAGCCGTCACGGGCGTCGATGTAGCCCCAGGTGCGCCGGTGGCGGCTGAAGGCACGCGGCAGCAGATCGAGGATCACCTCCTCCTTGAGTTGATCCTTCTCGCGCCGGCGCACCTTGCGGCTCTCTTTGTGCTCGATCTCACCGACCTTCTCATCCAGCGCATCGCGAATGACCGAGGCGGGCAGCAGCTTGCTCTCCTCGTGCAGGCAGAGCAGGTGGAAGTTGCCCACCGAGTGAGTCAACGGCGCATCGGGCTGGCCCATGGGCGGCACCCACCCCACCCGCTGCATCTCAAAGCGGGCGGCGGGCTCCCAGGCAAAGGCGGCCAGCGCCTCTTGCAGACCCTCGGCGGTCTCGCGCAGGGGAGATTGGAGCTTGTACAGGGTGAGGTTCTTGAACCACATGGCGTGCATCCGCTGCGACTGGAAAGCGGGACATTATGCGAGCCAGGCATCTGCGGGACAACCGGCAACGGTGGCAATCGCAAGCGGACGGGGCGTGACTGCGAGACAGGCACTTTATGATGGGTAGCACATAAAAATCACTTATGCGCCAAATCCTATATTGCCGGCTTATCGCGTTTAGCGCATAATCAACGCATGAACGTCCTCGCCCGCACCCCCAAACAACTCGGCAATCTCATCCGCCGGGCCCGCAGGAAACAACACCTCACCCAGCAAGCCCTGGGAGAGCGGGCCGGCTATCGGCAAGAGACGATCTCTCTGGTAGAGAACGGCAACCCGGCCGTCAAACTGGAAACCCTGCTCGCCATTCTGGCCGCGCTCGATCTGGAACTGCAGGTCGCCACCCGCACCAAGGGTGACGCCACCGATATCGAGGCACTGTTCTGATGCCGAGGCAGCCGCGCCATATCCCGCTATCCGTTCTCCTGTATCCACGAAAGCGTCAAGCACGCGCTCGCCAATCGGCTACGCACATTGCAGGCAACACTTTAAGAACGGCAGCGCAGGCGAGTCGTTGCGCTCAATTCAACCACCAGATCGCGCCATTGAGCACCATCGCGAACGCCACCCACAGCGCGTAGGGCACGAACAGCCACGCCGCCCAGCGGTCCACCTCGCCGAACTTGCGGATGCAGGCCAGCAGCACGAGAAAGAGCAGACTGATCCAAACCAGCGCCGCGCCAGTCGCCTGCAGCCCGAAGAAGATCACCGACCAGCACAGGTTCATCACCAGTTGCAGGCCCCAGAGCGCCAGCACGCCACGCCCCTGCGCCCAGCCCAGCACCCGCCACAGGCGCCAGCCGGCCACGCCGATGGCCAGGTAAAGTACCGTCCACACCGGCCCGAATAGCCAGTCCGGCGGGTTGAACGGCGGCTTGGCCAGCTCCCGGTACCAGTCATCCACGCTGGTAGCGGTCACCGCGCCCCCCAACGAAGAGACCACCAACACCATAAACAGAAATGCCAGCAGCATCGGGAAATGGCTGCGCGGATTGGTGCGCATTTGATCCGTCATGAGACCTGATCCTCTCCATTGAAACTGGCTTGCCCCGCCGTTACTGCGAGCCCCGAAGGGGCGCCCACTCGGAGCCCCACGGCCCGCCTCGCCGCCCCGGCCAACCGCCAACACCATGTTGCCACGGGCAAACGCCGCCGACTCTGGTATATACTGCGGCGCAACCGAACACCCGACGGATCAACGACTATAAAACGACCCACCCCGGAGGACGCCAATGGCTACCATCCGCCAGGATGACTTCATCCAGAGCATTGCCGACGCGTTGCAGTATATCTCCTACTACCACCCCAAGGACTTCATCGACGCCGCCCACGAAGCCTGGGAAAGGGAGGAATCGCCTGCCGCCAAGGATGCCCTGGCGCAGATCCTGATCAACTCCCGCATGTGCGCCGAGGGCCGCCGGCCCATCTGCCAGGACACCGGCATTGTCACCGTGATCCTCAAGATCGGCATGAACGTGCAGTGGGACGCGGAGATGAGCGTCGAGGACATGGTCAACGAGGGCGTGCGCCGGGCCTACAACCTGCCCGACAACAAGCTGCGCGCCTCCATCCTGGCCGATCCGGCCGGCGCTCGGAAGAACACCGGCGATAACACCCCGGCGGTCATCCACATGTCGCTGGTGCCCGGCGACACGGTGGACGTGCAGGTGGCGGCCAAGGGCGGCGGCTCCGAGGCCAAGACCAAGTTCGCCATGCTCAACCCCTCCGACTCTGTCGTCGACTGGGTGCTGGAGCAGGTGCCGAAGATGGGTGCCGGCTGGTGCCCGCCCGGCATCCTGGGCATCGGCATCGGCGGTACCGCCGACAAGGCCATGCTGATGGCCAAGGAGGCCTGCATGGAGAGCATCGACATCCATGAGCTGAAGGCCCGCGGCCCGCAAAACACCGCCGAGGAGCTGCGCCTTGAGATCTTCGACAAGGTCAACGAGCTGGGCATCGGCGCCCAGGGGCTCGGCGGGCTGACCACGGTGCTGGATATCAAGATCCGCGACTACCCCACCCACGCCGCCAACAAGCCCGTGGCCATGATCCCCAACTGCGCCGCCACCCGCCACGCCCACTTCGTGCTGGACGGCTCCGGCGTGGCCGATCTGCCGGCACCCAAGCTGGAGGACTGGCCGCAGGTAGCCCGCGAGGGCGGCGGCGAGGTCAAGCGCGTGAACCTCGACGAAGTGACCACCGAGGAGGCCCAGAGCTGGAAGCCGGGCGATACCCTGCTGGTGTCCGGCACCATCCTCACCGGCCGCGATGCCGCCCACAAGCGCATGACCGACATGCTCAGCCGCGGCGAGGAACTGCCCGTCGACCTGAAGGGCAAGTTCATCTACTACGTGGGCCCGGTGGACCCGGTGCGCGACGAGCCGGTCGGCCCGGCCGGCCCCACCACGGCCACCCGGATGGACAAGTTCACCGACCAGATGCTGGCCGAGACCGGCCTGATGGGCATGATCGGCAAGGCAGAGCGCGGCCCCGAGGCAGTAGAGGCCATCCGCAAGCACGGCGCGGTCTACCTGATCGCCGTGGGTGGCGCGGCCTACCTGGTGTCCAAGGCCATCCGCAAGAGTCGGGTGGTGGCCTTTGAGGACCTGGGCATGGAGGCCATCCACGAGTTCGAGGTGGAGGACATGCCGGTGACGGTCGCGGTGGACAGCCGCGGCGAGTCGGTGCACGAGACCGGCCCGCGCGAGTGGCAGGCCCGGATCAAGGGGATCCCGGTCACCGAGGCCTGAGGAGGGTGCGCACCCCATGAGCCAGACGCCCCCGCCGGCCAGGTCGCCAGAAGAGCTGCCCATGTTGGCACCCTGCCGCCAGGTGGGGGTGGATGCCCCCTGGCGCTGGTTGCGTCGGGGGTGGGCAGACCTGCGCGCCGCGCCCCGGCAGAGCCTGCTCTTCGGCGCAATTACCGTGATCCTCAGTTACCTGGTCACGGGGGCGACATGGCAGTTCGGCAACCTGGGGCTTTACCTCGGACTGGTTTCCGGCTTTGTCTTCGTGGGACCGTTGCTGGCCTTGACGGTCTACGCGCTTAGCCTGCAACTGGAACGTGGGGAAAACGTCTCGTTGCGCCGGGGTTTACGCAGCACCCTCAGGTCACTGCGCAGCACCCTGTTCTTCGCCGTCATCCTGGTGGTGGTGCTGCTGATCTGGGCGCGGGCCGCCAACACCCTTTATGTCTTCTTCCCGGATACCGCCGAGCCCGCAATCGGGGAATTGGCACTGTTCCTCGGCAGCGGCATGGCCGTTGGGGCGCTGTTCAGCCTGGTGGTGTTCGTGGCCAGCGCCTTCTCGCTGCCCATGTTGATCGAGCGCCGCGCGGATGCGATCACCGCAGTGGTCACCAGCGTCAATGCGGTCATGCGCAACAAGCCGGCGATGCTGACCTGGGCGTTGATAATCGTGGGCTGTGTCGGGATTGCCGTCGCTACCGCCTGGCTGGCCTTTCTGGTGCTTATGCCGCTGCTGGGCCATGCCACTTGGCACGCATACCGAGAGACGATCGACGCATCGGAATGGCCGTTGCTGGAGCCGGAGACGGGCCCGGAGACGGACTAGACGCACTAGGCAGACCGTAAAACTGCTCAGTCCGCCGCACCCATCAGCGCCTTTTCCAGCTCTGCCAACTCGGCACGGGCGGCGTTGAGTACCTCCACGTCGGCCTCCGGCCCCTCGCCCGGCAACTGCAGGCGGCTTAGTGCCGGGGTGGTGTGCAAGGTCTCCAGCGCCGTGTCATCACCGCCGTTGGCGGCGCAGAATAGTCGGGCCACGACCACGGCATCAGCCAGATCGGCCGGACCATCGTGCTGGCGCATGAAGTCGGTGCTCGCCTCCGGCACCTCGACCAGGTCCTCGTCAAAGTCCCAGGCCTCCAGCACCTCGCGCCCCACCAGGCCGCTCAGCCCCTGCACCACTTCCGACAGCTCCGTGCTGTCCGATATGCCGGCCTTCTCGGCGAACGTCACGATGGGCACGGCGCCGATATCGTGGGTCAGGCCCGCGAGCAGGCAGCGGTCCATGTCGAGTCCGGCCGCGGAGCGTTGCGCGATGACGGCCGCTGTCACGGACACCGCCACGCTGGTGCGCCAGTTCTGCTTAAGCAGACGCCGCGCCGAGGGGGACTGGCTTTCGAAGGGCGCCGACAAGGTCATGGCCAGCGCCAGTTTCTTCACCGTGATGAAACCGAGCATGGCCACGGCTTCGCGCAGGGTGGTCACCCGTCCCCCGCTGCGCCGGTAGACCGGGCTGTTGGAGGCCTGGACCACCCGCGCGGCCACGGAGGGCTCGAGCTGCACGATGCGGCCGAGCGCGGTGAGATCCGCCTCCTCCTCCGACAGCCCCTTCAAGCGCAGCGTGATCTCCGGCATCACCGGCAGGTCCAGCGTACCCGCATGCAAGTGATGCAGAATGCGCTGAAACAGGCGCATGCCCGATTCATCCACCTGCACCTCGTGGACATCGTATCCGGCGCTCCGCTCCTCGTCGGCGAGCACATCAAACAGCGGCCGGGGGAGGCGCATGATGACACTGTCCACGTCCGCCCGCGCCACGGTCTGATGGGGCCGCCCGTCGAAGAGCGGCTCACGCGCCGCCTCCGAGTCCGCGGTGATCCTATCGGCGCCACCCCCCTTGGAGACCAGCGTGAACTGCCCGTGGAGCAGGTAGACGAGACTCCGGTCCTCGTTGGGCGCCTGCAGGGTGTCCCCGCGGTTCACCCGGGACAACTCCGCCTTCTCGCTCAGCCGGGCCAGGCGCGTCTCACTCAGTTCGTTCAGCGGCGCCAACGAGGCCAGCCGTGTCTCGTCAGGAATGGCGATCATAGGTGGTCAGGGTCATCTGCCAGGCAACAATGACGGCCATCTTGCCACAGGTTGTCGCCGCCTGCCGTGTCCTGTCGCACGGCACGCCCCGGCTGTATACGCTGCCGGTTTAACTGGAGAAAATCGCCGCGTATACTGAAAGGTTCATTCTCGAAAAATCAGGTGTAACACCATGCAGGTTGCCAAAGACCGGGTCGTGTCCATCGACTACACCCTGAAAGACACCGAAGGCACGTTGCTGGACTCCTCCGAGGGTCGCGGGCCGCTGGCTTACCTCCACGGCGCGGGCAACATCATCCCGGGCCTGGAACAGGCGCTGGAAGGCCAGGACAACGGCGCATCGGTGGAAGTAACCATCGAGCCCTCCAATGCCTACGGCGAGCGCGACGACAACCTGATTCAGGATGTCCCCAAGCAGATGTTCGATTCGGTGGACAAGGTCGAGCCCGGCATGCAGTTCCAGGCCCAGACCCCCAACGGCGCGCAGCTGATCACCGTGCGCGAAGTGGGCGACGAGACCGTGAAAGTGGATGCCAACCATCCGCTGGCCGGCGTCACCCTGAACTTCGATGTGAAGGTGGTGGACATCCGCGACGCCACCAGCGAAGAGGTCGAGAACGGCCAGCCCGAACAGCAGCAGTAAGCTGCCCGGGCGGCCCCGCCGCCCCATCGGGTAAACGCGCCCCCGGCAGGCCGCTCTGCGCGGGCCGGGGGCGGTTCGCCTACCGGAAGACTCGGGAAAGCGCCCCGCTCACCAGCGGAACACCGCCTCCACGCAGTTCCCCCGCCCCTGCCACTCCAGGCGCTCACACAGGGCACTGACCAGCATCAGGCCTCTCCCGGCCGGCGTCACCAACGCCTCCGCCTCTGGGTCATCGCCATCCGATGCGTCCGCCTGCATTTGGTTTTCCGCCAACCACGCCTGCAGGCCCTGATAATCAAACCCCGGGCCGTCATCCTCGACGCGGATCACCAGGCGCTCGCCCTCGTTACGCAACCGGAAGGTGATCTCGCCCTCGGCCAGGTCCGCGAGACGGCTCTCGCGCATCTCGTAGTACGCGACAAAGCCGTCTTCGGTCTTCTTGATGCCGGAGTCCAGCCCCAACAGCCCGTGTTCCAGGGCGTTGGCATAGAGTTCGGCCAGCACCATGTAGACGCTCTGCCGTTGCTGCACCGGACCGTGCAATCGCTCCACCGCACCGAGCAACAGGGGCAGCGGGTTCATCCGGCGCAACAGTGCCGCGCCCAGCCGGATCTCACAGCCCCATTCGCCCTGGCGTACGTCAGGGCCTGTCTCTGCCGCCAGGCCATCGGCCTCGCGGCAGCCGGCCAGCTCACTCAACAAGCGACCGCAGTCTAACTCGACAAAGGTGATGTCATCCGCGCCGGGCAGGTCGTGCCCCAGGTGCGCGACCAGCGCCTGCTCGAGCCGCTCCACCCCTTGGTCCGGTGCCGATTCCGTCAGCACCTGCTCCACCTGCTGCTGGCCAAATGGTTGCCGGCCCCCGGCCTCCACCACGCCGTCGCTGCACAGGAACAGCCGGTCGCCGGCCTGCAACTCCAGCATAGTGGGCAGCTCCCGGCCCGGTGAGTGGGCGCCGTCCACGCCCAGGGGCAGCTGGCTGGAGCCGATGCGGTGGCGGACCGTGCCATCCCGGCCAATGACCAGCAGGGGCGGCATGGCGCTGTTCCACACGGTGAGGGTACGACTCACCGGATCCAGCTCCAGGGTGATCGCCGCCAGGAACATCTCCGCCGGCAGGGCCTCGCACATGCGGGCATCGGCCTCGCGCAGCACTTCCGCCGGGGAGAAGCCTTTACGGGTCATGCTGCGGAAGATGTTCGACAGGGGAATGACACCGATGGCCGCCGCAATGCCGTGCCCGGTGAAATCGCCCAGCATGAGCATCAACCGCCCACCCGGGGTGCAACCGGCCAGCAGGATGTCACCGCTGAGGATCTCGGCCGGATGGTAGCGGTAGCGCAGCCCCGGGGTTTCCAGCACCGGCGACGCCACGGCCTTGCCCACGATACGGCGCGCCAGTTGCTGCTCCATGTCCAGGCGCTGCTGATGGCGCTCCAGCTCATCGTGCTGGCCCTGCAACGTCCGGTGCATGGCCTGGGTGCGCAGCCAGGAGTCGATCTTGGCGTTGAGCTGGACCCGGCTGATCGGCTTGGTGAGGAAGTCATCCCCGCCACAGGCCACGCACTCGGCCAGCCGCTTCTCGTCGGTGAGGGCGGTAACGAACAATACCGGGATGAACCGCCCGGTCTCGGCCTCGATGCGCTTGATATGCCGGGTGGCATCGTAGCCGTCCATGCCCGGCATCATCACGTCCATCAGGACCAGGTCGCAGTGCCCGTCACGCACCCGGTCCACCGCTTTGGCGCCGTCCTCGGCCGTGGCCACATTGAAGCCGCGGGCCTTCAGGATCATCTCCAACAGCAGTACGTTGACCGGCTCGTCGTCCACCACCAGCACGGTCAGCTCGTCCGGCTCCGGCACCCGCTCCCTGTCCGTCGGGTCGGTATCGGTCAGCCCTGGCGAGTCCGCGGCACTCATTTAGGAATCCCCGCGGGCCTCAACCCCGTTGCGCTCAATCTGAAAGAGCTTCTGGAAGTTGGCGATGCGCAGGATCTTCTCCACCTCTTCCTGGCAGTTGCACAGCACCACTTTGGCTCCCTGGCCGGAAGCGTGCTCGCGCAGCAGCAGCAGCATGCCCAGCGCCGAGCTGTCCATGTACTCCGCCTGGGCAAGATCCACCCGGTACACCTCCACCCCGTTGTGGCCACGGTAGGCCTGGCGAAAGGGCTTGTGGAGCGCAAAGTCGAACTGGCCCTTGATCTCCAGCACCAGTTCCTTGCCGTTGCGGGCGGTGTAATCTTTGACTGACATGGGCTCTCCCCGGTTTCTTAAAGGGCGATAAAACTCGCTAGGCCGTGTACTCAGAAAAGCTCCACGTCCCCCTCGTCCATGTTGCGCTGCGCCACGTGGCGCGCCTCGGCACGGCGGCTTTCCCGGGCATCCCGCTGCTCCGCCAGACGGCGCCGGGCCTCGGCCAGACGCGCCACGTAGTCCGCACCATGCTCCGCCTGGTCGGCGGTCTCACTGAGCACATGACCCAGGCCGCTGAGGTAGCGGTCCAGCCCCTCCACGCCGCTGCGCGAGCTGTCCACCAACTGGGTAACGATATCCTCGAACTGCAACGAGCGCACCGCGGCGCCGACGTGGCCATCGATGGACTCCGCCACCTGCTGTATCCGCCCCGCGGCCTGCTCGACCTCGTCGTCCAACTCACGGAGCCGGGTCATCATGTCGGTGATGTGATCCTTGGCCTGCAGGGTCTCGTTCAAATCCTGTGAGGCCATGTCACCGACCGCCTTGCGGGCCTTGTCGACGCTGGTCCGCACCCGCCCCACTTCGCCGCCGATCTTCTCATTAAATTCCCCGGCCTGAACAGAGAGATTCCGGACCTCCTCCGCAACCACGGAGAAGCCACGCCCGGAATCACCGGCGCGGGCCGCCTCGATGCTGGCATTCAACGCCAACAGGTCGGTCTGCTCGGCAATGCCCTTCATGTTGACCAGCAACTGGCTGATACCGTCCATCTGCGTGGCGATATCGTCCATGGCGTGGACGGTCTCCACGCTGTTGCGGCTCATGGAGACCACCAGATCCACGTAGTTGTTGAGGGTGCCCTCGGTCTCCTGCACGAAACTCCGGATACCGAACTGATCCAGGTTACTGTCACCCCCGGTCTGGGTGATGACGTTGTTGGCCAGTTCTTCCTGCTCGCGCGTACCGGCCTGCATCCCGTGGAAGCTGTCGTTGAGCTGGCCGACGGCATCGGAGACCAGACCGCGGATCTGACCCAGGTCATCGAGCACGGTGCGGAACTCCGCCTGCAGGCTGTCATCGATATCGTGCAGCAGACCGCGCAGCTCTTGCTCCAGCTTCTCCAGCGACTCGCCCTCGGCCTCCGCCTGTCCGCCGTCGGCCAGCCGGGCACCGAGGAGCCACGCCACCGCGGTGACCAGCACTGCCGGAACGGCCGCCACCGGCCAGACGAACGCCCCGCCGGCGGCGGCCGCCGTCACCACTCCCGGCACACCGTAGCGCCACAGCCCGCCGCCGGTCCCCGGCCGTGCGGTGTCCGAACCTGCTTTTGCGTCAGTCATGCGCTTTCCTCCCTGGTCTTGCCCCGCGCAGCCGTGAGCAGCCGCTCGGCGATCCGGTCCAGCGGCAGCACATCGCAGGCCGCGCCGATGCGCGCCGCCTCTCCGGGCATGCCCCAGACCACGCTGCTGTCCTCATCCTGCGCCACCGTCCAGGCGCCGGCCTCCCGCAGGGCCAGCAGCCCCTCGGCCCCATCCTTGCCCATGCCGGTGAGCAGGGCAGCGGCGGTGCTCTTGCCGGCCTGCTCCGCCACGCTCCGGAACAGCACGTCCACCGACGGGCGATGGCGGTTGACCAGGGCGCCACTGGACAGGCGACAGATGTAGCGGGCCCCGTCGCGCTCCACCTTCAGGTGGTAGCCGCCGGGGGCGATGTAGGCGTGCCCGGGCAGGATACGCTGCCCGTCCCGCGCCTCGAACACGGTCAACGCGGTGTTCTCGTCCATCCGCCGGGCGAAGGCGGCGCTGAACCCGCCGGGGATATGCTGGGCGATGACGATGCCGGGGCAGTCGGGGGGCATCTGCTCCAGCACATCGCGGATGGCCTCGGTGCCGCCGGTGGATGCGCCGATGGCAATCAGCCGGTCCGTGGTACGGAACCCGCCGCTGCGGGCGCTGGCCAGTTGCCGCCCCGGGCGGCGCGGCTGGTCGGTCAGCTTCTGCACCCGGGCCCGGCTGGCGGCCCGCACCTTGTCGGCAATCTCGTCGGTGTACTCGGCCAGCGAGTGCGCCACGTCCGCATCGGGCTTGGTGACGAAATCCACCGCCCCCAGGGCCAGGGCGTCCAGGGTAATATCGCCCCCCGACTCGGTCAGGGAGGACACCATCACCACCGGCATGGGGCGCAGGCGCATGAGATTGCGCAGGAAGGTGATGCCGTCCATGCGCGGCATCTCCACGTCCAGGGTGAGCACGTCCGGGTCCAGCGCCTTGATCTGCTCGCGGGCGTCGTAGGGGTCCCGGGCGGCGCCGACCACCTCGATGTCCGGCTGGCTCTCCAGCATCTCGGTGAGCAGTCGCCTGATCAGCGCCGAATCGTCCACCACCAGTACGCGTATCATGCGCTCTCCAGGGTCATCAGAACTCAAAAGAGGTCGACCTCACCGCTGACTGGCGACTGGTCGATCTCCTCCAGGTAGTGCACCTCGCGCTGCACCACCGTGTCGTTGCGGGTCCGGTACAGCTTCTTGGCCCGGGCCCGGCCGGACTCCGGAAAATACTGCACCTTTCGCGGATATTCACCCCCGAGATCGCGCGCGGCCAGTTGCAGCCCCTCGGTGATCACGTAGTCAAGCGCGAACTCGATGTTGCGCTGCCCCACGTCGGTGACCCCGGCCAGCACCCGACCGCCGCCGAACAGCTTCACCTCCAGTCGGCTGCGGCGCCCGCCCAGCCCCAGAATGGTGTTGATCAGCTGCTCCATGGCGTGGTTGCCGTAGCGCGTGGCCAGGCTCAGCGGATCCTGCTCCCAGTGGTCCGGATTACCGCCGCGCACGGGCAGCATGAAGTGGTTCATGCCGCCCACGCCCAGGTGCCGGTCGCGCACGCAGGCCGCCACACAGGAGCCGAGCGTGGTGACCACCATCTCATGGCCTCGGGTGACGTAAAACTCTCCCGGCAGGATCTTGGCCGCGTATATGCCGTGCACCGGATCCCAGTAGCGGTTCACGTGGTCGAAGCCGGGGAGGGCCTCCCGGGGCGCTGCCGGCTTTACCGCGCTGCTCATCGCCTCAACCCTCCAGCCGGTAGATGGTGCGGCCGTGGTTCTCGAACCGGTCGGAGACTTTCCAAAGGGTCTCGGAGTGGCCGATGTACAACCAGGCCCTGGGCTGCACGGCGGCCACCAGGCGTTCGAACAGGGTCCGCTGCGTGGCCTTGCTGAAGTAGATGATCACGTTCCGGCAGAACACCACGTCGAACGGTTCGTCGAAGGGCCAGTCGTGCAGCAAATTGAGCTGGCTGAAGCTGACCAGCCGCTGGACCTCCGGCCGCACCCGGACCTTGCCGGCCATCCGTCCCCGGCCTTTCAGAAAGTGCTGTTTGAGTTGCGCCCGGGACAGGCCCGCCACCCGCCGCTGTTCATAGATGCCGGCTGCACCGTGGGCCACCACGTTGCTGTCCAGGTCGGTGGCCTCAATGTGCACCCGGTCGGCCGCGGCCCGCTCGCCCAGGGCCTCGCGGGCGGTCATGGCGATGGAGTAGGCCTCCTCGCCGGTGGAACAGCCGGCAGACCAGATCCGGATGGGTCCGCCCGGATGCGCCTTGAGCACCCCGGCCAGGTGATCGAAGTGGTGCGACTCGCGAAAGAAGGCGGTGAGGTTGGTGGTCAGGGCGTTGACGAAGTGGCCCATCTCCTCGCCGCCGCCGTTCAGCAGCTTCGCCCGGTAGCTGGCGAAATCGGGCAGCCCGAGGGCGCGCAGACGTCGGGCCAGGCGAGAATAGACCATGTCCATCTTGTTCTCGCCCAGCTCGATGCCGGTCTCGCGACCGACCTGCGTCCGCACCCACTCGAAGTCCTCGGGGGTGAAGCGGAATTCCCGCTCCCGTTCAGCCACCCCTCACCCCCGGGCCCGGTGAGCAGGACCCGGGCGCCTGCCGGCGCGTGCGAACGCCATCAAAACTCCTCCCACTCGCTGTCATCCGCGCCGTTGCCGGCCGGTGCCGGCTGACGGCGGGACGAGGCCGAAGAGGGTGCAGGACGGCGCGCCTGGGCACCGGGGCGGGACGTACCCGCAGGCCGCTTCGGGCTCGGCCTGGGCGCCGCGGCAGGGGCCGCCTCGGCCTCACCCCCGAAGAAGGCCATCAGTTCACGCAGGCTCTGGGCCTGGGAATCCAGGGACTCCGCCGCGGCAGCGGACTCTTCCGCCAAGGCCGCATTCTGCTGTGTCACCTCGTCCAGCTGCGTGACCGCCTTGTTGATCTCGTCAATGCCCGAGGATTGCTCCTCGCTGGCCGCCGCGATCTCCGCCACCTTGTCGGTGACCGTCTTCACGCCCTTGACGATCTCTTCCAGCGTCTCGCTGGACTGGTCCACCAGCCGGGTGCCCTCTTCGACCTTCTCGCCGCTGTCCTTGATCAGCGCCTTGATCTCCTTCGCCGAGGTAGCGCTGCGCTGGGCCAGGTTGCGCACCTCCGCTGCCACCACGCCGAAACCGCGACCGTGCTCGCCGGCCCGCGCCGCCTCCACCGCCGCGTTCAGCGCCAACAGGTTGGTCTGGAAGGCGATCTCGTCGATAACGGTGATGATGTCGGCGATCTCGCGGCTCGAACTCTTGATGTCCGACATCGCGGTGACCACCTTGGCGGAAAGCTCTCCCCCCTTCTCGGCGTGCTCCCGGGCGGCCGTGGCCAGCTGGTTGGACTCGCGGGCGTTATCCGCGTTCTGCTTCACCGTGCTGGTCAGCTCCTCCATGCTGGAGGCGGTCTCTTCCAGGGAACTGGCCTGCTCTTCGGTGCGCTGGGAGAGGTCCTGGTTGCCCTCGGAGATCTCACCGGCCGCCGTGCCCACACTGGTGGTGGCCTCGCGGATCTCCGCCACCACCCGGCGGAGGTTGGTGATCGACTCGTTCACCGCATCCTGCAGCCGGCCGAAGTCACCCTTGTACTCCCCCTCCATCTTGTCATCGAGGTTGCCCTCGGCCACACCCTGCATCAGCCGCACCACTTCCTGCATCGGTGCCTGCACGGCGGCCATCACCTGGTTGATGTCGTCGCTGAGCGTCTTGATGAAGCCCTCGGCCATCTCGTCGGTATCGATGCGCTCGTCCAGCCGGCCCTCGCGGATCTTGGCGATCACATCATCGAGATCGGCCTGCGCGATCCGTTCGGCCTCCTCACGCCGGCGCTCATCGGTGACGTCGAACCACTCCAGGGTGTTACCCAGAAAGTCACCCTCCTCGGAGTCCTCGCCGGTGACGTACACCCGGAAGTGGACATCACCGATGGAGAGTTCCTCTTGCAGGGCATCCTCGCGCACCCTTTCCATCTGGCGGGCATAGACCCGGAACTGCGGCAGCACGTCGACCAGCGGCTCGCCCTCAAGCGTATCCGCCCGGAATCCGCGATTTTCGGTGGCGATCTCCGCCTCCCGCTGCTGTAGCATGGCCAGCATGGGCTCGTTCAGGTACTCGATGCGACCGTCCGGCCCGGTCTTCATGAACGCCGTGGTGGCGGTGTCCATGGCCAGCTTGAAACGGTAGATGGTGTTCCACTCGTCGCGACTGACGGTGACCTGGTCATTGCTTTTGCGGGTGTTGCTCGGGGTGGCCATTGGGCTGCCCTCCTCGGCTGATTGCGCCTGTTCGGATTCCGCGTGATCGTTGTCGTCGTGTCCGGTTCCCGGTGACGGTTCCGGCTGCCGGTCCTCCCCGGCCAATGGCGGCGGGGGCACCGGCTCCTGTTGGTCCGCTGGCTCCGGCGGGGGCTGCGCGTCGGCGGCCTCCTGCTTCATCCAGGCCAACGGATCGTTGCCGAGCTTCTTGCGGCCGGAACCGCTGCGGCTGCTGCGGGCCATCAGTGCACCCTCCCCTGCTTCAAGTCCTCGACCAGCGCGGCATAATCGGCGGCACCGTTGCTGTCGGGTTGGTATTCGAAGATGCTCTGGCCGAAACCGGGGGCCTCGGCCAGTGCCACGTTGTCCCGTATCGCGGTACGCAGCAGCTGGTCCGGGAAGTACTCCAGCAACTTGTCCTGCACCTCGCGGGGCAGCCGGCGCCGGGGGTGGAAGCGGGTGAGCACCAGCCACTTGCGACTCCATGCCCCCAAGCGCTGTTCCACCCGCTGCAGGGTCTGCATCAGGGTCGACAGCCCCTGCAGCGCCAGAAAATCACTGCTCACCGGCACCAGCAGGTCATCGGCCGCCAGCAGGCCGTTCATGACCAACAGACCCGATGAGGGCGGGCAGTCGATCACCACCCAGTCGGCGACATCGCTCATGCCGTCGATGGCGGCCTTCAGCCGCCAGCCCCGCTCAGGGCCGCCACCGCCCTGCTGCTCCACCTGCATCAGACGCGCACCCGAGGTGAGCAGCTGCAGCCCCTCCCGGGCGGGTCGCATCAAGTCCTCGGGACTCGCCCCTTCCAGCAGCACGCTGTCCATGCCCGGGCGGTCGCTGTCGGCGCCCAGACTGGCGCCCAGGTGGCCCTGCGGGTCCAGGTCCATGGCCAGGACCCGGTTTCCGGACAGGGCCAGCCCGTGGGCCAGCGCCGAGCTGGTGGTGGTCTTGCCCACACCGCCCTTCTGATTGAGCACGGACAGCACGCGCACGGCTCAGACGCTCTCCGTGGCCAGCTCTTCTTCGGCAAGCAACCGGTCCGCATCCAGGACGATGATCATCTTCTCGTCCACCTGCGCCAGGCCGCGGATGAAGTCGGTACGGATGATGCTGCCGAACTCCGGTGGCGGCCGGAGCTCGTCCTCCGGGATGCCGTAGACCTCGGAGAGGGCGTCCACCACCAGGCCCATGATCCGCTCCTTGTCCCCGGGCCCGAGCACGCGCACCAGCACCACCACGGTGAACTGGGTGTACTCGCGGCTGGGCATGCCGAACCGCTCCCGCAGGTCGATGACCGGCACGATGGTGCCGCGCATGTTGATCACGCCCTTGACGTAATCCGGCGTGTTGGGGATGGGCGTGGCACCGCTCCACCCCTTGATCTCCTGCACCCGCAGGATGTCGACGCCGTACTCCTCGTCGCCCAGGTTGAAGGTGAGGTACTGATCACCCTCCCCCACGGTGCCCTGCAGGGCGGCATCCTGCTGGCTTGCGCTCATCTCGCTCATTGGGTTTGCTCCCCGTGCGCTTCTTCGGTGGCGACGCGCATGGCCGCCGCATCGGCTGGTTTACGTTGTGCCTGGGCCAGATCCACCAGCCCGGCGATATCGAGAATCAGGGCCACGGTGCCGTCACCGAGGATGGTGGCGCCGGCAAAGCCGGTAACCCGCTGGTAGTTGGCCTCCAGGCTCTTGATGACCACCTGCTGCTGGCCGAGCAGCTCGTCCACGTGCAGCCCCACCCTTCGGTCGTCGTCCTCGACCACCACCATCAGGCCGTTGGCCAGTTCACCGCCCGGGTCGGGCTCGTTGAAGAGCTCACGCAGCCGCAGCACCGGCAGGTGCCCCTCGCGCCAGTGGTAGAGCTCCGCCTTGCCGGCCACCCGACTGAGCTTCTCGCGCTGGATCTGCAGCGACTCGATGATGGAGACCAGTGGCACGATGTAGACCTGGCCGCCCACGCGGAAGAGCTGCCCGTCGAGGATGGACAGGGTCAGGGGCAGGTGGATGGTCAGCTGCGTGCCCTCACCCGGCTGCGAACGCAGGTTGATGTTGCCGCCCAGTTGCCGGATGTTGCGCTTGACCACGTCCATGCCGACGCCGCGCCCGGAGACGTCGGTGGCCTCCTCGGCGGTGGAAAGCCCCGGATGGAAGATCAGGTCCAGCACCTGCTCGTCGGGCAGTTCCTCGCCCGCCTGCAGCAACCCGGCGGCCCGGGCCTTGGCCAGCAGCTTGTCGCGGCTGATCCCGGCGCCGTCGTCGTTGATCTCGATGACGATGTAACCGCCCTTGTGATAGGCCTCGATCTCCAGGGTGCCGGTCTCCGGCTTGCCCAGCTCGCGCCGCTGCGCCGGGGGCTCAATGCCGTGGTCCAGCGAATTGCGCACTAGGTGGACCAGCGGGTCGATGAGCTTCTCCATGACCGTCTTGTCCAGTTCGGTCTGCTCACCCTCGAGCTTCAGTTCCACCTGCTTGCCGAGCTTGTCGGACAGGTCGTGGACAATGCGCGGCAGCCGGGCGTAGGCAAAGCTGATCGGCACCATGCGGATGCGCATGACGTTTTCCTGCAGCTCCCGGGTGTTGCGCTCGAGCTGTCCCAGGCCGTCGCGCAACTGCTCCAGCTTGTCCTCGCTGAAGTCCTCGCCCAGCTGATTGAGCATGGACTGGGTGATGACCAGTTCGCCCACCATGTCGATGAGTGCATCAATCTTGTCGGTGTTCACCCGGATGGAGCTGGCCGCTGCCGGTTTCCGCGGCTGGCCATTGCCGCCGCCGGCACCGGGCGCCGGGGGTTGGTTCCCGTTATCGCCGTGACCCGCGGACGAAGGGGCGGGCGCCTCGGAAACCACCGCGGCATCGGCGGCCTCGTCGCCTTCGTCATCAACGTCCGGGGCGGCAGCTGCGGTGCTCTCCTCTGGCGCGTCGGGGGACCCTTCGGCCGCCGGCGGCTCGTCCTCAGCGCCCTCGGGCGCCAGCGGACTGATCGTGAGTTCGCAGTCGTCCTCCACCCATTCGAAGACCTCGCGTACCGCGTCTTCATCCGCTCCGCCCTGCAGGGTCAGGGTCCAGCTCAGATGGCACTGCTCCGGGTCGAGGTCGCCGAAGGCGGGCAACTGCCCGCTATCGCACTCGGCGGTCACCTCGCCCAGCTCCGCCAGCTCTTCGACCAGCCGCAGCGGATCGTTGCCGGTCATGAACAGGTGCGGTTCGGGGCGAAAGCCGATCCGCCAGCCGCCGGGAGCCGGCGAGTCGACCGCCTGCGATGCCTGCGACTCTTCGGACTCCGGGGCATCCGGCACCGGTGAGGGGTCATTGCCCTCCGCCACCAGCGCGGCCAGCCGCTTCTCCAGGGCCACGGCCTGTTCCGGATCCGCCTCGCCGCCGTCCTGGGCGGCCTCGAGCATGCCGCGCAGGCAATCGACCGACTCCAGCAGCAGGTTCACCGCCTCGGGGGTCACGGCCTGCCGACCCTCGCGGAGCCGGTCGAGCAGCGTCTCCATGTGGTGGGTGAAGCCGGCCAGGGCCTGCAGGCCGAAGGTGCCGGCCCCGCCCTTGATGGAGTGGGCGGCGCGGAAGATGGTGTGCAGCGTCTCGGTATCGGGATCGCCGCTGTCCAGCGCCAGCAGGCCGGCCTCCATCTCCTGCAGGCCCTCGAAGCTCTCCTCGAAGAAGGTCTGCAGGAATTGCCCCATGTCGATGCTCATGACGCCCCCCGGTGTCAGAACGGCAGTGGTGTGTCGCTAGCGGACGACCTTTTTGACGGTGGCCAGCAGCTTTTCCGGATCAAAGGGCTTGACCAGCCAGCCGGTGGCGCCAGCCGCCTTCCCCTGCTGCTTCTTCTCCGGCGCGGATTCGGTGGTGAGCAGCAGGATGGGCGTGAATTTGAAGTTCGGCAGCGCCCGCAGCTCCTTCACCAGGGTGATGCCGTCCATGTTGGGCATGTTCACGTCGGTGATCACCGCGTCGAATCGCCCCGCCTTGGCCTTGGCCAGGGCATCCCGCCCATCGGCGGCATCCACCACCTGGTGGCCGGCCTGCTTGAGCGTGTAGCTGACCATCTGCCGCATGGAAGCGGAGTCGTCCACCGCCAGGATCTTCGCCATTTTTCTGACTCCCTCGATCGTCAATCGGTCAGGCCGGGCCGGCCTGAAGCTTCAAAGCACTGTCCATGCCAAGCAGCCGGGCCGCATCCACCAGCATGGCGGGTGACTCTGCCCAGCTGCAGTCGACTTGCTGTCGCTCCGCCTCCTGCATGAAGGCGAGCAGCAGTTGCAGGCCGGCGCCGTCAACACGCTCCAGCTCGCTGCCATCCAGCTCGATGGCCTTGACACCCGCTGCCAGGGCCTCGGCCAGGCGTCCGTATAGCTCCGCCGCCATAGAGACCTCCAGCATGGTGCCCAGCGCCACCCGGTGGTTTGCTTGTTCCGACATCAGCCCACTCCTGTACAAAACGTGTACACGACCCTGATCCTAACAGGTTTATCGGCCAGACCAAGGGAAAACTTGAAGAGGAATTCCGGAAGGGTGGGACGGGGCATCAACGCGAGGGGTCAGGTCGACCCCCTCTCGAACCCCGCCAGGACGGTCTCGATCTGCTGATCCAGCTTCGCCAGAACACCCTGCAACTCGGCCACGGCCCGAAGTGCCTCGTCCGCCGTACACGCCCGCGCGCGCTCTTCCAGACTGCGGGCGGCGATCTCGGCTTCCACCGCACCCAGTCCCAGCAGCACGCCCTTGAGGGCATGGGCCTCCCGGGCCAGACGCTCCCGGTCACCCGCCTCGGCTGCCGCCTCGATGCGCCGGGCGCGGGCGGGGGCGTCGTCACGGAACAGGCGCAACAGCTCGGTCATGGTCCGGGTATCGTTGCCCGTCACCTCGCGCAGGCGGGCGAGGTTCAGGCCTGGGGGCGAGGCCGGGGCGGCGTCCTGCGCGTTTGCGGACACCGCCGTCCTCAGGCCACCGCCGGACAAGTGACGGGCCAGCAAATCGCCCAAGTGGTCACGGTCGATGGGTTTACTGAGGTGGTCGTCCATGCCCGCGCCGAGGCACTGGTCGCGGTCCGCTTCCAGGGTGTGCGCGGTCATGGCGATAATGGGGATGTACTGGCCTTCCGGGCTCCGACGGAGGCGCCGCGTCGCCTCCAGGCCGTCCATACCGGGCATCTGGAGGTCCATCAGGATCAGGTCCGGGGCACGCCGGGCCACGCTGTCCAGGGCGGCATATCCGTTTTCCGCCTCGCGTACACGGTAGCCGAGCTGTTCGATCAGGCCGCGCGCCAGTACCCGGTTAACCGGCTGATCCTCGACCAACAGGATCTCAGGTGGGTGGGGTTCGGATGGGTCGGAGCCATCAGTCATACAAGGTTCGGTTTAGAAGTGCGTGACGTGGGCGGGGCGTTAGCGGATATAGCGTTGCAGGACCTCACGGAAGACGTCGGTGCCCGCCCGCTGCAACCACTCGAAGGCGACCATCTCACGGGTGACCAGCCAACAGCCGGCCTGTTGCATGCGTTCCAGTGCGCAGTCCCGGTCGTGCGACCGCCGGGAGCCGACCGCCTCGGCCACCACGAAGACCTCGCGCCCGGCCTCCAGCAATGCCAGCGCCGTCTGCATCACGCAGACATGGGCCTCGGTGCCGGTCAGCACGACCTGGGGCCGGGTCAACCGGGTCAGGGCCTCGGGCTCGTCCGGCCAGCCAAAGCAGATCTTCTCGTGGACGTGATCCTCCTCCAGGCGGCTGCGCAGCAGCGGGATGGTGTGCCCCAGCCCCTTGGGGTACTGCTCGGTGGCGTGCACCGGGATCTTGAGGATGGCCGCCACGTCGATCAGCCAGGCGGTGCAGTCCACCACCCGCTCGTGGTCGTGGATCTCCGGGACCAACTGCTGCTGGATGTCCACCACCAGCAGCGAGGATTCTTCTGCTTTTAAACGCATGCGCGGCTCCTGATAATGTGCCGGCCACGGGGCAGCCCTGCCCACGTAGCAATGCATCATACCACTCAATTGGTAAGGATAATCCCGACGCCGAAGTGGACCCGCGGCGAGGTCCGCTGCACCTCACTGGCCTGGGGCCAGAGGTACAGATCATCGGGCTTGACCCGGGGGTAGCGGTAGGCCGCCTCCCCGATCCGGCCATCGACCACCTCGTCGACCACGCCCGCGACCGTGAGGCTTCGCCCCGGCCCGTAATCGGCGGTCTCCAGGTAGCCGGGGTGCTCCACGATGAATCGACCCTGCGGGCTCTGCGCGGTCCGGGGCCGCTGGCTGCGGTCGAGGGGGTAGGCCAGCACCTCGAGGCGGGTGCGGTCCTCCAGGTTTTTCGACGCCACGATGATACCGCCCCAGACCACCTGCTCGTCCTCGGCCACGTCCGCCACCGCAGAGAGTCGTTGCGGTGTCAGCTCCCGGTCGACGCCCGCGGTATCGAACCCGGGCCCGGTGGCACAGGCCGCGAGCAACAAGGGCGACAGCAACAGCGCAACAAGCTTGAACGTTCGGTTCACGGGCGTCACCAGTAGGGACCGTAATAGGGGTGACGGTAGGGCCGGTGCCACGGCCGGTACCACGGGTCATACCAGGGGTCGTAGAACGGGTCCCGGCGGTAATCGCGCACGGGCTCCCGCTCTGGCCAGAGGTGGTACACCTCGGCCTGGACCACCGGGAACGAATAGGCGTACTCCCCGACGGCCTGCTCGCGCACCCCTTGCACAACACCACGCACGGTGATCGCACGCCCCGCCGCGTAGATGGCCGGATCGAGGAAGCCAGGGACCTGGGCCAGGAAGCGCCCGGGACTGGCGTCATCCCGGTCCACCGGGCGTCCACCGGACTGCAGCCGGCGGGCCACCACCTCCAGCTCGGTGTGATCGGACCGGTTGCGAACCTCGGCGATCACCCCGCCCCACCGGACCGTCTCCCCGACCGCCTCGTCCGGGGCTTCGCGCACCGCCTGCACCCCGGGCGCGGCCTCCGGTGCGCTGCGTATGGGCTCCGGCACGCCGGTGGCACACCCTGCCATAAGAAGCGCGGCCAATAGGGCCAACAGGATTTTCATGGGACACCTCCCAACCCTTTCAGACCCGCTGCAGTCGGGCACAGTTCAATCCATTTTCAGCCGATCGATGGCAGGCAGGCAGGCCGGGCTTTGAAAGTCGAGCCCCAACTCCCGGATGTGGCCGCTGTCCAGTTCGTAGATCCAGCCATGCACGCTCAGCGCCTGCCCCCTGTGCCACGCCCGTTGGACCATCGTAGTCCGGCAGACATTCCGCACGCTCTGGCGGACATTGAGTTCACACAACAGGTCCACCTGGCGCTCAAGGGGAAGGTCACGGAAAGCCTCCTCGTGCAGGTGGTAGACATCCTCGATCAGCCGCAGCCAGTTGTTCACGAAGCCCACGTAGTGGTTGCTCAGCGCCGCCTTGATGCCGCCGCAGCCATAGTGACCACAGACAATGATGTGGGGCACTTTCAGGACATCCACCGCGTACTGCAGCACGCTCAGGCAATTGACATCATTATGGGCGACCACGTTGGCGATGTTCCGGTGCACGAAGACCTCCCCCGGCTCCACGCCCAGCATCTCCCCCACCGCGATACGGCTGTCCGAACACCCGATCCAGAGGTACTCGGGCACCTGTTCGGCCGCGGTCCGTGCAAAGAAGTCCGGGTCGCGCGCCCTTTTTTCCTCGGCCCACACCTTATTGTTGGCGAGTAATTCCTGCAGGCAAGGCATATCATTCCCCAGTTTGATTGACAGTTGCCTCCAACATTGACCGACGGACGGATCCGCCGCAAGCCGGTGCAAGCGCAACGCTTGATAACCCGTGGTAATATCTTGCGCCGACCAAAAAGCCAGCGCCTGGGGGCTGATTTGCAACTCGACCCGGTCATCCTGTTCTTCCTTCTGGGGTTCGGTGCGGGGCTGTTGAAGGCCGAAATGCGGCTACCGTCCGCCGTTTATGAACTGCTCACCGTGGTGCTGTTGCTCTCCATCGGCCTCAAGGGGGGCATGGAGTTGGCGGAGACGGACTGGGTCCGCCTGCTCCCGCAATTGGGCGGGGTTGCCCTGATGGGCGTGGTATTGGGCCTGCTGGCCTTCGCCCTGCTGCGCTTGTCACGCAAGCTGCCCCGTTCTGACGCCGCCGCTATCGCAGCTCACTACGGGTCGGTCAGCGTCGGTACCTACGCGGTGGCGGTTGCGTTCCTGGACACCGTTGGGGTGCCGTATGAGGCGTACTCCGCGGCGTTCGTGGTGGTGCTTGAGGTACCTGCCATCCTGCTGGGGATCATCCTGGTTCGCGGCCTGCGCCCCGATAACGGGTGGAACGAGGTGATGCGGGAGGTCTTCCTCGGCAAGGGCGTCGTGTTGCTGCTCGGTGGCCTGCTCATCGGCCTGATCGTCGGGGCCGAGGGCGTGGCACCACTTGAGCCGTTGTTCATCGATGCTTTCAAGGGGTTCCTCGCCCTCTTCTTGCTGGAAATGGGCCTGGTTGCGGCTTCCCAGTCGGGCACTATCCGGCGTCACGGGATCTTCCTGCTGGCGTTTGCCCTTGTCTTCCCCCTGCTGGGGGCGACTGTAGGAGGGCTGACAGCCTGGCTACTGTCCATGAGTCTCGGCGGCGCCGTCCTTCTCGCCACACTGGGGGCCAGTGCCTCCTACATCGCGGCACCGGCGGCGATGCGACTATCGGTGCCCGAGGCCAATCCAGGGCTCTCGCTGACCGCCGCGCTCGCCATCACCTTTCCCTTCAACGTCCTGGTGGGTGTCCCCCTATACTACGGCGTGTTGAATGCCCTCTACCCCGCGACAGGAGGCTGACGGTGAAACGAAAACTGCTCACGGTCATCACCGAACAAGCGCTGGAGCGCCAGCTTGTCCAATGCATAAAGGCGGCCGGGGCGCACGGGTACACCATCACCGAGGCCCGCGGCGAGGGCCAACGCGGTGTGCGAAACGCCGATTTCGACCAGGGCGCAAACATCCGGGTGGAGGTCGTCTGCGAGGCCAACGTGGCCCAGCAGATATCCGAAGAACTCCACCGCCGGTATTTCCGTGATTTCGCGATGGTGCTCTACCTGAGCGACGTGGAAGTGCTCCGGCCGGAGAAGTTCTGAGCCACGCCCCGCGGCCTGCGCCGTCGGTTTTAGCCCAGTCGGTGGCCCGGCAGCCCCTTCAGGTGGTCGCGGACCTCGGCCCACAGCGCCTCGTAGGCGCGGGCCGCGGGGCTGCTGGGTGCGAAGGCGGGCAGCGGCTGGCGGTGCACGCCCATCTGCTCCACCTGGGTGCTGTAGGGGATGGCCGGGCCGAGCAGGCGCTTCATGTTCAGCGGCGGGCGCTCCAGCAACTGGCGGTGCAGGCTGCGCCGGCGATCCGCCATGGACCAGAAGGGCAGCAGCTTGCTGCGCGGCAGGTCATGGGCCTTGAAAAAGGCGCGCAGTTGCTGCCAGGCGCGCAGGGAGAGCGGCGTGGGCACCAGGGGCACCAGCACCCGGCTGGCGACGCGAAAGACATTCTCGGACAGCCGGGAAAAGCTGGGCGGGCAATCGAGCACGGCCAGGGCGTAGGTCTCGGACAGCGGCTCGAGCAAGCCCTGTAGCCGGTCCGGATCGCCCTTCTCCTCCAGGCGCAGGTCCAGGTGGCGGTAGCTCTCGTCAGCGGGTAACAGTTGCAGGTTGTCCCATTCGGTCTCGCGCAGTTCCCGGCCGATCGGGCGTTTGCCGCTGATGAGCTTGCGCGGCTTGCCCTCCAGCCCCTCGTCCACCCCCAGGTACCAACTGGCAGCGCCTTGTACGTCCAGGTCCCAGAACACGGTGGGCAGCCCGTCGCGGGCGGCCAGCCAGGCCAGGTTGACGGCGGCCGCCGTCTTGCCGACGCCCCCCTTGAGGTTGTAACAGGCGATAACTTCCAAAAATCCTCCCGGGCCGTAGCCCGTTGCCTCGGCTCTGCCGGCCGATTGTTCGGTGCCGGGGCCTACTCCTTTTGGCCCTGCTCTTCCCGCCAGACCGTCCACCACGCCTGCAGCCGCCGGCTGACGGCACCGGGGCGATCCGCGTAGAGCCGCTGGCCAAGTCGCAATGCTGGGACGCGCAACGCTTCGTGCTGCTGGGCGATCATCCCGTGGATCATCCGGCGATGCAGTTCGTCGAGGTGCTCCGGTTCCTGCGCCAGCAGGGTCTCCAGGACGTCGAGGTCATGGTCGTCACCCAACAGGTCGGACAGGCTTTTCAGCTCGGCCTGCAGGGCCTTGAGCACCGGGGGCCAGAGCGGGCGCAGGATCTGGACATGGTACCAGTAGTCCTTCACCCGCTTGCGCCACTCGTGCCAGGGTTCGGGGGCGCCAGTCAGGTGGCTCTGCTGCATGGCGCGGGCGCCATCGGCATAGTAACGGCGAAAACCGCCGGTGAAGGCTGCCGCCCCGGTTGCCTTCATCGGCCAGCTGCCGATGCGCTCACGGGCGATGGCCAGCTCGTCGATCAGCCCTGCGATCTGCTCCGCCAGGCTGCCCTCTTCCTCGACCAGGCGGTCGCGGCGGCGGACCAGGGCCTGGCGACAGGCCTGCAGGGCCTCCTGCTGGGCGGGCAGGCGGAATTGCCCGGCAAGGGCGTCCACGGTCTCGATAACCGCCTGGGCGTCACGGTAGCCGGACAGCGCGCGGGCGTGATCGCGGTACCAGGTGTTCTCGCGGCGTGCGATTCTGCCGCCCAGAGCGGGGCGGAAAAGGCGCACCAGCGCCCGCATCTCCTTGAAGCGCTTGCGCGCCTGGTGGACGGACTCATGCGGGTCCCGCGGGTCGGCCAACACCTCCACGGCGGCGTCGACGCGACCGCGGGCCAGCTTACGGATGTCGTCGGCGAGGGGGCCTTTGCCGTCAAGCCGGAATGCCATGGTCCTTCTCCCTGAGGGCATGGCTTTAGAATAACTTACTCGCCCCGATAATTAATCCTAGTCTAATACTGAGTTTTGCTGCAGGGCGGCATCCACTCCATCGCCCAAGCGCACCCGTTCATTCCAGCGCCGCCTCGGCCGCTTCCAGGCGCTCCAGGGCCTCCATCCAGTCACCCTCCAGCGCCTCCTGCCGCGTCTTCAGTTCGCCCTGGCGCCGGAGTAGTTCCGTCAAGCGCGCCTTGCCCTGCCCCTCGTAGAGCGCCGGGTCGGCCAACTCCTCCTCCACCCGCGCCAGGTCCCCGCCCACCTCGTCCAGGTCCTTCTCCAACTGCTCGGCCTTGCGGCGAAGGGGCCGGAGTTGCTCGCGCTGGCGGGCCTGGGCGCGGCGCTGCGCCTTGCGGGACTCGGCGGTGTGCGCGGTGCCGCCGAGTCCGGCCGCACCGCGATCCGCCTCGGCGGCACCGGCCTCAGCCGCCGCGGCCTTGCGGGCCTCCCGCCACTCGACGAACCACTGGCGGTAGGTCTCCAGGTCGCCGTCCAGGGGGCGCACGGCGCCCTCCGCCACCAGGTAGTACTCGTCGCAGGTGGTGGTGAGCAGGTGGCGGTCGTGGGAGACAAGCACCACGGCCCCCTCGTACTCCTGCAGGGCGACGGTGAGGGCGTGGCGCATCTCCAGGTCCAGGTGGTTGGTGGGCTCGTCCAGCAACAGCAGGTTGGGGCGCTGCCAGACCAGCAGGGCAAGCACCAGGCGCGCCTTCTCGCCACCGCTGAAGGGGGCAACGGCGCGGTCGGCATCGTCGCCGGAGAAGCCAAAGCCGCCGATGAAGTTGCGCAGGGTCTGTTCCTGCGCCTTCGGGGCAAGGCGCTGCAGGTGCAACAGGGGCGAGGCCTCGCCGTCCAGCTGCTCCAACTGGTGCTGGGCGAAGTACCCCACGGCCAGGCCCTGGCTGGTGACGATCTGCCCGGCCTGGGCCGGCAACTCCCCGGCCAGGGCGCGGATGAAGGTGGACTTGCCAGCCCCGTTGGGGCCGAGCAGGCCCATCCGTTCGCCGGGGCGCAGGGAGAGGTGCACCTGGTGCAGCACCGGCTCACCGCCGTAGCCCAGGTCCACCCGATCGAGCACCAGCAGCGGGTTGGCCGCGCGCGGCGGTTCGGGGAAGTGAAACTCGAAGGGGGCATCCACGTGGGCCGGGGCAATGCGCTCCATCCGCTCCAGCGCCTTGACCCGGCTCTGGGCAGCCTTGGCCTTGTTGGCCTGGGCCCGGAACCGGTCGACGAACTTCTGCAGGTGGGCGATCTCCGCCTGTTGCTTTTCGTACTGGGCCTGCTGCTGGGCCAGCCGTTCGGCCCGGCGTTTCTCGAAGTCGCTGTAGCCGCCGGTGTAGTGCACCAGCTGCTGGCCGTCGACGTGCACGATGCCCTGCACGACGGCGTCCAGGAAGTCGCGGTCGTGGGAGATCAGCAGCAACGCCCCCGGGAACTGGCACAGCCACTGCTCCAGCCAGAGCACCGCTTCCAGGTCCAGGTGGTTGGTAGGCTCGTCCAGCAGCAGCAGGTCGGAGGGCTGGATGAGGGCCTGAGCGAGGTTGAGGCGCATCCGCCAGCCACCGGAGAAGTCGCTGACCGGGCGGGCACGCTCGGCCGCGTCGAAGCCCAGCCCCTCCAGCAGGGTCTCGGCGCGGGAGGCCGCGGTGTAGCCGTCGATGGCGTCCAGGCGGGCGTGCAGCCGCCCCATCGCTTCGCCATCGTTACGCTGTTCGGCCTCCGCCAGTTGCGCCTGCAGCTGGCGAAGCGCCTTGTGGCCGTCAAGCACGTAGTCCAGCGCGCTGCAGGCGAGCGCCGGTGTCTCCTGGACCACGTGGGCAATGCGCCAGTCGCGGGGGATGTCCACCTCGCCCGTGTCGGGACCGATCTCGCCCTGCAGCAGGGCGAACAGCGTGCTCTTGCCGCAGCCGTTGGGTCCGACCAGGCCCAGGCGCTGGCCCGGGTAGACGGTCAGGGCGGCCCCGCGCAGCAGCTCCTCGGGGCCACGGGAGAGGGTAATGTCCTTGAGGGTAATCATGGGACGCGATTCTACCAGCCCGGGGCGGGCCGGGCGGTCAGGATTGCGCCACCGGCAGACAGCCCTGCTCGGCCAGCGCCAGGCAGGCATCCACGACGTCCGGGTCGAAGAGTACCCCCCGTTTCGCGCGCAACTCCTCCAGGGCCACGTCCAGCCCGAGCGCGGCCCGGTAGGGGCGGTGGGAGGAGATCGCCTCCACCACGTCGGCTACCGCCAGGATGCGCGCCTCCAGCAGGATTTCGTCCCCCTGCAGGCCGTCCGGGTAGCCGGACCCGTCCAGCCGCTCGTGGTGCTGCCGAACGATCTGCGCCACCGGCCAGGGGAAGTCGATGCCCTTGAGGATCTCATAGCCGGTGGCGGCATGGGTCTTGATGACTTCGAACTCCACGTCACTGAGCCGGCCGGGGCGGGAGAGGATCTCGGCAGGGATGGATATCTTGCCGATGTCGTGGATCGCGCCCGCCAGGTGCAGACCCCGGCGCCGCTCCTCGTCCAGACCCAGCGCCTCGGCGATCACCTCGGCCAGGTCGGTGGTACGCCGCTGGTGGCCCGCGGTGTAGGGGTCACGGACCTCGATGGTGGCCGCGATTGCCTCGATCGTCTGCTCCAGCGACTGGGCCAACGCCCGCCGGGTCTGCTCGCTCTCCTCCCGCCGCTGCTGCGCCCGGATGCCGTAGGCCAGGTCGCCGGCCAGTTCCACCAGCCGTTGTACCTCCTCCGCATCCGTGAACACCCCCGGACGATGGCTGTCGACCTGCAACGCCCCCACCACGCCGGCGGCATCCCGCAGCGGCAGCAGCAGCGCCCGCTGCCCCTCTTGGCCGGCCGACGGCAGCAGGCAGGGCCCATCGGGCGGCACCACCGGCTCCCCGTCCGCCGCCGCGGAGGCCGTCGGCGGATACCGGCCACCATCCGTGAAGGTGATCACCACACCGTCATACCCCCCCTGGTGGACGATGGCGTCGCGCATGCCGCGGAGCAGGTCATCCAGGGTCTGGGCGTGGACCAGGGCCTGGTTGCCGGCGGACAGGGTCCGAAGCGCCCGGGTGCGGTCCTGCACCTGCGCCTCCAGCCGCTGCTGCGAGGCGCGCAACGCGAGGTGGCTCTGCACCCGCACCAGCACCTCCTCGGTCACGAAGGGCTTGGTGATGTAGTCCACCGCCCCCTCGGCAAACCCCCTGACCTTGTCGGCGGGCTCGCGCAGGGCACTGAGGAAGATGACCGGGATGTCCCCGGTGGCGGGGTCGGCCTTCAGACGCCGGCAGACCTCATAGCCGTCCATGTCCGGCATGCGGATATCGAGCAGCACCAGGTCCGGCGGCCGCGCCTGCACCGACTCCAGGCCCAGCCGGCCACCGGGGGCCACCCGCACGGTGTACCCGCCGTCGCGCAGGACCTTGACCATGAGCCGCAGGTTGGCGGGGTTGTCGTCCACCACCAGCACTTCGCCCGGCGTGGCGTGCTGTGCGGTCCCGGTCGCCATCAGCCCCTCTCCTCTTGCAGGGCCCGGAGGATGTCCTGGTAGCGGAACTCCTGAACGAGGCCGTGCAGGGCACGCCCCAGGGCGCCATCCTGCCGGGCAATCGCCTGGACGACAGCCTCCAATGCCTCCAGATCGCCCGCCCGCACCGCGTCAATAAGCGCCTGGCGTTGCTCTGAGGGCAACGCCTGCAGCCGCTGCGGGAAATCCTCCGGGATACCCGGATCCTCGGCATCGGCGGCCGGCTCCTCGTCCGACGGTTCGGCGTAGCGGTATTCCACGCCCAGGTGGCGCTCCATGGCGGCAAACAGGTCCGCCTCGCGGAAGGGCTTGCGATGCAGTTCCACGCAGCCGCTCTCCTTCACCGCCTCCGTCTCGACCAGGGAGGCGCTGGCGGTGAGGGCCGCGATTACCGTCCGGTCACCCCCGGGTAATTGCCGGATGGCCCGGCTGGCCTGGTAGCCATCCATCACCGGCATGCGCAGATCCATCCAGATGAAATGGGGCGCCCAGTCCTGGAAACAGGCGACGGCCTCCTCGCCGTTGGCCGCCTCGCGCACCCGGAACCCCACCTGCTCCAGCAACCGCTTGAGCAACAAGCGGTTGGCGTCGGCGTCGTCCACCACCAGTACCCGCCACGCCGGTTGACCGGGTGCCAGCCCGACCACCCGACGGGGTGTCTGCTGCGCCTCCTCGTCCCCCTCGGCCACCCGCAGCGGCAGGCTGACCACGAACCGGGAGCCCTCGCCCGGGGTGCTCTGCAGACTGATCTCGCCCCCCATCAGCTCGACAAACTGACGGGTGATCGGCAGCCCCAGGCCGGTCCCCTCGGCGGCACCCAACTGGCCGCTCTGGAAAAAGGGCTCGAAGATCCGCGCCTGGTCGTCCAGCGGGATGCCGCGACCGGTGTCGACCACCTCCAGGCGCAACGTTTCCGTCCCCGCCGCGGCCGGGCAGCGGTCCGCTCGCACGGCCACCCGGCCCCGGTCGGTGTACTTCACGGCGTTACTGATGAGGTTGATAAGGATCTGGCGGAGCTTCCGGCCGTCGCTGTGGATATACCGCGGCAGTTCCGGGTCACGCTCGGCGACCAGGCCCAGGCCCTTGCCCTCGGCCCGGTGACGCAGCGCTTCCACGGCGTCATCCAGGGTGCGCGCCAGGTTCACCGTGCCCTCCTCCAGGGTCTGGCGCCCGGACTCGATCTTGGCCATGTCCAGCACATCGTCGATCAGCGAGAGCAGGTGCTCGCCGTTGCGCTGCACGTAACCCAGGTGCTCCCGTTGGTCCGGGCTCGCACCGGGCCCCTGCCCCGCCAGTTGCGCAAAGCCCAGGATGGCGTTGAGCGGGGTGCGCAACTCGTGGCTCATGTTGGCCAGGAAGACGCTCTTGGCGCGATTGGCCGATTCCGCCGACTCGCGCGCCTCCTCCAGTTCGGCGGTGCGCTGGCGGACCCGCTCCTCCAGCCCCTCGTTCAGCGCCCGGATCTCGCGGCTGGCCGCCTCCTGGTTACGGGCGTCACGCACCAGGCGCCGACCGGCATAGCCCAACCCCGCCAGACCAATCAGCCAGACCCCCGAGAGCGCGCCCAGGGTGCGGCTCACGTTCACCTGCTCGTGCTCCTTGTAGCCGGAGAGCGGGACGGCCACGGAGACCCCACCCCGGATATCCCCCTCCTCGTAGCCCTGGTGGGCATGGCATTCCAGGCAGCCCCGATCGGTCTGCATGGGCGCCATGTAGCGCAGGTAGGGTTCACGCTCGATGTAGGAGACCTCCAGCCGTTCTTCCTCGCCGTCCTCGAAAGTCTTGAGGGCCTCGCGCTCCCAGTCGTCAGGGGCGTTCTCGGGGCGAAGCGGGTCCAGGCTGGTGATGTTGCCGCGCACGCCGAACAACTCGCCGAACTGCTCGTTGAGCTGGCGCAGCATGTAGGCCGGGTTCATCAGGGTGAGTTCCTGGCCCTGCGGCGTGGTGATGTCCCGCTCCGGGAGGTGGGCCAGGTGCGGGTTGCGCGGGGTTTCCTCGCTGACCGGCACGTAGACACCACCGTGCAGCGTCCCCCAGAAGCGGAAGGCCTGGTCCTTGTTGAAATTCGCCTTCGCCTCCTGGTAAGCGAGATCTTGCGTGACGCTCTGGAAGTGGCCCGTCAACCACCAGGCCATGCCGGCAAACGTCACCGTCCACGTGACCAGGGCCAGTAGCAGAAAGTACCGCAACCGGCGGACCCGGTCACCGGCACCTTGGCGGGGGGCGGAGAGCCACATCAGGTGCATCTCTGGTTCAGTTAAAGGAACCCGCAGTCTAACAAGGGGATTAGTAGGGCAACAGCGCCCTCACTCCCCGGGCCGGAGCATCCCGCAGTTCCAGCAGACATCGAACTGGCCACCCAGGGTCTCCTTGCAACGCGGGCAGGTCCAGTCGGGGCCGGGGTCCGCCTCCCGCGCCTGTTGCGCCGCCAGCAGCGCCCGGGCCCGATCCTCGTCCTCGTCGGCCACCCAGATCTCGGGCCAGACCTCGTTTACCGGCAGTTCCCCGGCGCCGCCGCCGAGAAACTCGTTGCGCAACTGGCAGGGGATGCCTGCATCCTCCAGCACCTGCCGGTAGCGCTCCACCAGCATCCGGTTCTCGACGCTGAACACCCGTTTCATCACGCCACCGCGGCAGCCACGAACAGGCCGACGATACAGGCGAAGGCGGCCATCCAGATCAGGCTGCGCAGCGTGGCCAGATCGCGGACATAACAGACCCCGAAGGCCAGGCGCAGCAGGATGAACAGCACCGCCAGGGTATCCACCGCGCCCTGGGCGGCCCCCACCTGGTGGGCGATGATCACCCCGGCGGCAAAGGGCGGGAAGGCCTCGAACTGGTTTTGCTGGGCCCAGTTGGCCCGCTGCCGCCAGCCGGAGAGCTGCTCCAGGTAGGCGCGCGGCGCCCGGTTGTCGAAGTCGTTGCCGCCACCGCCGAACTTGGCCGTGGCGGCAAACACGAAGGGCAGGAAGGCGGCAACCAGGACCATCCAGTAGGCAAGCGTCATGGGCGTTTCTCCGGGCGTAGGGAGGCGGCGCGGCCGCCGGAATCAGCGTCGGCGGACCGGGATGTGATCCGCTCTGATGCTGACCGTATCACCTTCGCGCCGCTGGGGCAGGCCCTCGCTGGCCCAGGCGTGGCCGTAGACCACCTCCCAGCTGGCGGGGATGCGCCCATCCGGCCCCTGGTGGGCCGCCTCGTAGGCCTGGCACATGGCCTGGAGCCGCCGCCGGGTGGTGAGCCCGCGGCTGCGGCCACTGGCGGCATTGCCCGCCCCCAGGCCGCGCAGGTCGCGCAGCACGCCCATGGGATCGTCGTAGGTCAGGGTGAAGGCCTCCATGTCCATCACCGGATCGGCGAAACGCGCCTGGATCAGGGCATCACCCACGTCGTGCATGTCGATGAACTCGTGCACGTGGGGCTTGTCGTCCACCTGCGCCCACGCCTCGCGCAGCTCCTTGAGCGTGTCGGGGCCGAAGCTGGAGAACATCAGGAGCCCGCCGGGCCGGAGCACCCGCTGGAACTCGGCGAAGACCCGTTCCAGGTCGGGCAGCCACTGCAGCGCCACGTTGGAGAAGACCATGTCCATGCTCTCGGAGGCCAGCGGCAGGCGCTCGGCGTCGGCACAGACGGTGCGGATGGGGCGCAGCCAACGGCCCCGGCGCCGGGTGGCCTGGAGCATGGCCGGGGCCAGGTCCAGGCCAATGACCCGCGCCTTGCGGTAATGGTCCTGCAGGGCGCGGGTGCAGAAGCCGGTACCGCAGCCCACGTCGAGGATGGTCTGCGGCTGCATCAGGATCAGGGGCAGGCGCTCGATCAGCCGCTCGCCCACCTCGCGCTGCAGCACGGCGACCTGGTCGTAGCTGTCCGCGGCGCGGTGGAAGCGGCGGCGGACCTGGAGCTTGTCGATGGGGGTACGGGTCATGATCGGCTTTGTCGGCTGAGGGCTTGCAGGGCGTCGGTGGCCCACTCGGGGTGGGTGAGAAAGGGCAGGTGCCCTGCCCGGGGATGATACGCGATTTCCCCCCGGGGCATGGCCCGGGCTCCCCACGCCGCGGCCGCCCGGGGGATCAGCGGGTCGCCGTCGCCGGCCAGCCAGCAGGCAGGGCAGTCCACGCGAGCCAGACCGGCCCGCAGGTCGGTATCCCGCAGCAGCGCCAGGCCGGCGCGCAGGGCCCCGGGCGACGCGGAGGGGCGCCGGCGCCAGGGCTTCAGGGCCCGCCGGTCCGCCACCCCGCCCCGGCCTAAGAGGGTGCGGAAGCGGTGCACGGTGGCCTCCGGCGCAGCGTCCAGGCCATGCACCATGGCGTCCAGATCGGCGGCAGGCACCCCGTGGGGCCAGTCCGGGCGTTGGCAAAAACAGGGGCTGGCGGCCAACAGCAGCAGAGCCCGCGGCCTGGCCCCGTCGATGACCGCCTGCAGGAGCGGCAGCCCCCCCAGGGACCAGCCGGCCCACAGGGCGTCCTCCGGGATCGCCCGCCGGATGGCCGCTGCCCACTCCGTCAGCCCCCCCGCCGCGCCGGACGCGGGGCTGCGGCCGTGCCCCGGCAGGTCCACCCGGGTGACCCGCCAGCGGTCCGTGAGCGCGGGCAGCCAGGGGGCGAACACGGTGTGATCGAATCCCCAGCCGTGAACCAGCACCAACGGCTCGCTGCCCTGTCCTTCGGTGCGGGTGAAGATCATCGCGGCAGGCAGTCCCCCAGGGCGCCGAGCAGGCCGTCGACGTGGTGGTCGGCGTGGGCGGCGCTCAGGGTCACGCGCAGCCGGGCCGTACCCGGCGGCACGGTGGGGGGCCGGATGGCGGTAACCCAGTAGCCGCGCGCCTCCAGGGCCCGGCTGGCGGCCAGCGCCTGCCCGGCCTCGCCCACCAGCACGGGCTGAATGGGGGTCTTGGAGGGCATCAGGGGCAGGTTCAGGTCGGCGGCACCGTCGCGGAAACGGCGGATCAGCCGCCCCAGGTGGTCCCGGCGCCAGTCCTGGTCGCGGGCCATCGCCAGGGCCTCCCGGGTGGCGGCCGCCTGGGCGGGGGCCGGGGCGGTGGTGTAGATCCAGGTACGGGCGGACTGAACCAGGGCGTCGATCAGCACGCGGCTACCCGCCACGAAGGCCCCGAAGCTGCCCAAGGCCTTGCCCAGCGTGCCCACCAGCACGGGGACGTCCGCCTGCCCCAACCCGGCTTCCGCCAGCAGGCCGGCACCGCTCCGGCCCAGCACGCCCAGCCCGTGGGCGTCGTCCACCATCAGCCACGCCCCGTGACGACGGGCGACCCGGGCCAGCGCCGGCAACGGTGCGCAGTCGCCGTCCATACTGAAGACCCCGTCGGTCACCACCAGCCGGTGGCGGCCGGTGTCCTTCTGCAGCAGGGCGTCCAGGTGTTCGGCGTCGGCATGGTGATAACGGCGCAGCCGGGCACCGGAGATCCGCGCCCCGTCGAGCAGTGAGGCGTGGTTGAGGCGGTCCTCGAGGACGGTGTCTCCCCGCCCCACCAGGGCGTCGATCACCCCCAGGTTGGCCATGTAGCCGGTGGAGAAGAGCAGCGCCGCCTCGCGCCCTGTCCAGGCGGCCAGGTCGCGCTCCAGGGCCTCGTGCTCCGGACGGTGGCCGCTGACCAGGTGGGCAGCGCCGCTGCCAGCGCCCTGGTCCACCGCGGCCTGGGCCATGGCCTGACCGGGCCGGGGGTCACTGGCCAGGCCCAGGTAGTCGTTGGCACAGAACACCACCACGGTGCGCCCGTCGGGCGTCAGGCCGTAGGGACCTTCCACGCCCTGCAGCCGTCGCGGGCTGCGGTGCAGCCCTGCAGCGTGCCGCTCGGCCAGGCGCTGGCTCAGCACCTGGTCAAGGCCGGGGCGGTTCATGCCGGGTCGTTGGTCTCGCATTGGGTCTGGGCGCAGGCGCGTTCCTCGAACCCCATGCCGAGCCGGTCCAGCAGTTGGCGGTCCGCATCGGCCTCGGGGTTACCGGTGGTCAACAGCTTGTCACCGTAAAAGATGCTATTGGCGCCGGCAAGAAAGCACAGCGCCTGCAGTTCATCGGACATCTGCTCGCGCCCGGCGGACAGGCGGACGTAGCTGCCGGGCATGAGCAGACGGGCGACGGCGATGGTGCGGACGAACTCGAAGGGGTCGGGCGGCTCGATACCGTGCAGCGGCGTGCCCGGCACCTGGACGAGCTGGTTGATGGGCACGCTTTGGGGATGGACGGGCAGCGTGGCCAGTGTTCGGAGCAGCGCGACCCGGTCCTCGCGCGCCTCCCCCATGCCGATGATGCCGCCGCAACAGGTCTTGAGGCCGGCATCACGCACCTTTTCCAGCGTGTCGAGGCGATCCTGGTAGCTGCGGGTGGTGATGATCTCGTCGTAGTACGCTTCGGAGGTATCGAGGTTGTGGTTGTAGTAGTCGAGCCCGGCGTCGCGCAGGCGCTCGGCCTGGCCGTCGCGCAGCATGCCGAGGGTGAGGCAGGTCTCCATGCCCAGCGCCTTGACCTCGCGCACCATGGCCTCGACGGTCTGCAGGTCCTTGTCCTTGGGCGAACGCCACGCGGCACCCATGCAGAAGCGGGTGGCGCCGGCAGCGCGGGCCCGCCGGGCGGCGTCGACCACTTCTTCCACCGCCATGACCTGTTCCCGCTCCAGGCCGGTATCGTAGCGGATGCTCTGCGGGCAGTACTTGCAGTCCTCGGGGCAGGCACCGGTCTTGATGCTCAGCAGCGTGCTGACCTGGACTCGGTTGGGGTCGAAGTGGGCCCGGTGGGTGGCCTGAGCCTGGTGCAGCAGGTCGCTGAAGGGCTGCTGGAAGAGCTGCAGGACCTCCCGCTGGGTCCAGTCGTGGCGGATCGGGCTCGGGTCCATGGAGTTCGGCTCCGGTATGGGTTGTGCTGTCGAGGTGGGTACAGGTGCCGGCGGGCCTCCGGTAGTGCGCACCCCTTCGGGGTTCCCTGCGCTACTCGCGAAAAGGCGGCGGCGCGAACTCGCTTCGCTCGGACAGGCGCGCCTTGTCTCCGCCTTTTCGCTGCGTTGCTCGGTGCGCAATAGTCGGCCCGCCGGCACCTGCACCCACCTCAACAGCACAACACGATATTTTGGGGGCTCAGCGGATGCTAACAACCCCTCACACGCCGTCAACCTGTATCGTTATTTTGTGGTTTACAAATTGGCCTGTTTCTCGTGCCAAGGCGGCTAACCATTCCGCTAAACTGCCCGGATGTGCTCACTGCGGAGGAGACTGCCATGGAAGGCGTACGCCGCTGGTTGCAAGCCCTGGAGCGCGGGCTCGACCGGCTTTACCCGCCCTGTTGCGTGCTGTGCGGCGCGCCGGGCGAGCCACCGGCGCTGGACCTGTGCGCCGGCTGCCGGCAAGACCTGCCCTGGCTAAGCCGGCCGTGCGCAGGTTGCGGTGTCCCCCTGCCCGCTGGCGCCGTCGCCAACGACCTGTGCGGCGATTGCCTGCAGGCACGCCCCTGTTTCGACCGGGTGCTCGCTCCGCTCCACTACCGGTTCCCAGTGGACCGGCTGATCACCGGGTTCAAATTCCACCGCCAGCTGGCCACCGGGCGGGTGCTGGGTGCCCTACTGGCCGAGGTGGCGGACTCCCGGCCGGAGCCCCTGCCAGAACTGCTGTTGCCGGTGCCGCTGCACCCTCAGCGGCTGCGCGCCCGCGGGTATAACCAGGCCACGGAGCTGGCGCGCCAGCTGACAAGCGCACTGCCCGGGGTCAGGATCTGGCACGGGTTACGGCGGGTACGCGCCACCAGCACCCAGAGCGGGCTGGACCGCGCACAGCGACCGGGGAACGTACTCGGGGCCTTCGCGGTGAATGGAACCTTGCCGGCGCGGCACGTGGCGGTGGTGGACGATGTGATGACCACCGGATGCACCCTTGACGAGATCGCCCGGGTACTGAAGGCAGCCGGGGTGGAGACGGTGGAGGCCTGGGCGACGGCGCGGACGCCGCCACCGCCCGGATCGCGCTAGGTGCGGTAGCGGTCAGGCCGCGAGGTGGAGGTCCAGCACCAGGCCCAGAAACACCACCCCGCCCCACCAGTTGTTGTTGAGAAAGGCGCGGAAGCAGTCTTCGCGCTGGCGCGCGCGGATCAGCCACTGCTGATAGGCGAACAGCCCGGCCGCGGCCACCAGCCCCAGGTACCAGAAAAGCCCCAGCCCCACCGCCAGGCCGGCAGCGACCAGCAGCCCCAGCATCACCACCTGCAGGCCGCCGATGATGGCGCGATCGGCCTGGCCAAAGAGCACGGCGGTGGATTTCACGCCGATCTTGAGGTCGTCGTCCCGGTCCACCATGGCGTACTGGGTGTCGTAGATGGTGGCCCAGACCACCGCGGCGATGAACAGCAGCCAGGCCACCGGCGCCACGGCCCCGGTCTGAGCCGCGAAGGCCATGGGGATGGCCCAACCGAACGCCGCCCCCAGGTGGACCTGTGGAAAGTGGGTGTAGCGCTTCATGAACGGGTAGGTGGCAGCCAGGGCCACGGCAACCAGCGAGAGCGCGATGGTCAGCCAGTTCATCAACAACACCAGGCCGAAGGCCACCAGGCAGAGCACCACGAACAGGGTCAGGGCCTCGCGCTCGCTCACCCGGCCATTGGCCATGGGCCGATGGGTGGTGCGCTTGACGTGGCCATCGAAATCGCGATCGGCGTAGTCGTTGATGACGCAACCGGCGGCACGCATGACCAACACGCCGAGCACGAACACCACGAGCACCTTGAGATCGGGCAGACCGTCCGCCGCAATCCACAGCGCCCAGAGCATGGGCCAAAGCAGCAGGAAGTTGCCGATGGGCCGGTTGAGCCGGGTGAGTTGCGCGTACTGCCAGGCGCGGTCGCGCAGCGTATCAGCGGTGAGCTCCATGGGGTTCAGTCCTCCAGATACCGCAGCAACGGCGGCAGAAACACCTCGGTGACCAGCAGGCCGGCATCGCCGTACCACAGCCGCGAGCGCCGCGCCCAGTAGCCGGCCCCGCCCCCCGGCACCCGCCGCGCCAGCGGGTCCCGGCGAGTCAACCGGGCGATGCTCAACGGCCCGCGCACCACCGACCGTCCCCGGAACAGCGCCCCACCCAGCGGCGTCCGCCCAAGCCGGGCGAGGCGCCGGCCATCACCGGCCAGGGCTTCCGGCGGCATGATGGTGCGGGCATAGATCCACGCGGTATCCCGGCTGCCCAGCAACACCTCGCGAATCCGCGCATGGCGCCCGTCGGGCAGGGCCACCGCCCGGGCCTCGTCCTGGCTGGGCCGGCCCCAGCGCTCCACCAGCACGGTCACCACCAGGTCACCGGGCACGCTGCGGCGCAGCCGGGCGGTAAGCGAGCCCGGTTCGTCCAGCCAGGCCTGCAGGCCGGCCGGCGCCTTGCGCCGCACCGGGTGGCGACGCGGCCGCCAACTTGCCTCTGTGTTCCGGTACAAACGATTCTCCAAACAATGCGTTCCGGCCCGGCGAGCGGGCACCGGCGCGGGACTCAGACCTGCCCGTAGCGCTCGGCCGCGCCCACCCATCGGCGCACCAGCGGCTCGACGCGCTCGGGGTGCTGCTGTTGCAGCCGGTCGCCCAATGCCTGGACCCGTGGCAGCAGCGCGGCGTCGCGGTTCAGGTCCGCGACCCGGTAGGTCAGGTCCCCGGTCTGGCGGGTCCCGAGCAGCTCGCCCGGCCCGCGGATCTCCAGATCCCGGCGCGCGATCTCGAAGCCGTCGTTGCTCCGGCGCAGCACCTCCAGCCGCGCCCGCGCCGTGCGGGACAACGGGCCATGATACATCAGCACGCAGCTGCTTTCGGCCTCACCGCGGCCCACCCGCCCGCGCAACTGGTGGAGCTGGGCCAGCCCGAGGCGCTCGGCGTTCTCGATGATCATCAGGCTGGCATTGGGAACATTCACCCCCACCTCGATGACCGTCGTGGCCACCAGCAGCCCGATCCGGCCGGCGGCGAAGTCCGCCATCACCGCATCCTTTTCCGTCGGCTTCATCCGCCCGTGCACCAGTCCCACGGCGTGTTCCGGCAGGGCCTCCTCAAGCGCGGCATAGGTGGCCTCGGCCGCCTGCGCCTCCAGCACCTCGGAGTCCTCGATCAGGGTGCAGACCCAGTAGGCCTGGCGCCCCTGCTCCAGCGCCGCGCCGATGCGGGCCACCACCTCGTCGCGCCGACTCTCGGACAGCGCCACGGTCTTGACCGGCTTGCGCCCGGGGGGCAGCTCGTCGATCAGCGACACATCCAGGTCGGCGTATGCGGTCATCGCCAGGGTGCGCGGGATGGGGGTGGCGGTCATGATGATCTGGTGGGGCTGGCTGCGGCCCTGGTGGCCCTTCTCCTTCAGGGCCAGGCGCTGGTGCACGCCGAAGCGGTGCTGCTCATCGACGATGACCAACCCCAGGGCGTGGAACCGCACGTCCTCCTGGAACAGGGCGTGGGTCCCCACCACCACGGGGAGTTCGCCCGCGGCCAGGGCGGCCAGCACCGCCTCGCGCTTGCGCCCGCTGGCCCGCCCGGAGACCCAGCCCACCTCCAGGCCCAGCGGGGCGAGCCACTCGCTGAAGCTGCGCAGGTGCTGCTCGGCCAGCAGCTCGGTGGGGGCCATGATCACCGCCTGGTAGCCGGCCTCCACCGCGCGCAGCGCCGCCAGCGCGGCCACCACGGTCTTGCCCGAGCCCACGTCCCCCTGCACCAGCCGCAGCATCGGCACCGCGTGGGCCATGTCGCCGGCCAGCTCCCGGTCCACCCGGCGCTGGGCGTTGGTGAGGGCGAAGGGCAGGGATTCCAGCAGCCGCCGGGTCAACCGGCCGTCCCCGTGGATGGCCGGGGCGTCGGCAGAGGCCTGCAGGTGCGCCCGCAGTCGGCGCATGGATAGATGGTGGGCCAGCAGCTCTTCCACCGCCAGCCGCTGCACGCAGGGGTGGCGCCCCTCCACCAGTGGCGCGGTGTCGGCATCCACCGGCGGCTTGTGCACGTAGTGGAGCGCCTCGGCCAGGCTGGGCAGGCCCAGGTCCCGGGTGAGTTCCGTGGGCAGCCAGTCGGGCATGTGCCGGGCGCGGGCCAGCGCCTGGTCGATCAGTTTCCGCAGGGTCTGCTGCTGCAGCCCCTGGGTGGCGGGATAGACGGGCGTGAGTCCGTGCGGCCCCGAGTCACCGGCCTCGGCCTGGGGGCCCAGCCGGTACTCCGGGTGGGCCATCTGCAGTCCGGTGGGGCCGGGGCGGAGTTCACCGAAGCACCGGATCGGCGTACCGGGGCGCATCTGCTGCCGCTGGCCGGGATGAAAGTGAAAAAAGACCAGGTCGGCCTGCCCGGTGCCGTCGCTGATCCGCACGATCAGCCGGCGGCGCCGCCCCTCCGCGACCCCGGCGTGCTCCACCCGGCCCACGATCACCCCGGACTCGCCGGGCTGCATGGCGCCCAGCTGCCGCACCGTATCGCGGTCCTCGTAGCGCAGCGGCAGGTGGAACAACAGGTCCTGCACCGTCTCCAGGTGCAGGCGTGCCAGGCGCTGGGCCATCTGCGGGCCCACCCCTTTCAGGGTGGTGACCGGCTGCATGGCCGGGTCGTCCCGCAGTGCTGGCAAGGGGGCTTTGGTCAAAACCGCCGCGTCAGGGCAGGACCAGGATGGCGTCCATCTCCACCCGGGCGCCCTTGGGCAGTTCTGCCACCCCGATGGCCGCCCGCGCCGGATAGGGCTCGGCGAAGTACGCCTGCATGATCTCGTTGACCAGGCCGAAATGGCTCAGGTCGGTGAGGAAGATGTTCAGCTTCACCACGTCGGCCAGTCGGCCGTCCGCCGCCTCGGCCACCGCCTGCAGGTTGTTGAAGACCTGGCGGATCTGCGCCTCCATGTCGCCCTCCACCAGGGCCATGGTCTCGGGCACCAGGGGGATCTGGCCGGACAGGTAGACGGTGCGGCCGGCCTGGATGGCCTGGGAGTAGGGGCCGATGGCGGCCGGGGCCTTGTCGGTCTGGATGGTCTTGCGTTCCATGACGGGTCCTTGTTGTGTTGAGCGGTCAGTTGCCCTTGCGCCGGGTGATGCGCTGGACCGGGCGGGTCACGCGCAGCCGGCGCATGATGTTCGCCAGGTGGCGGCGATCGCGCACGCTGAGGGTGAAGCGCACGGTGGAGATCATGGCATCCCGTTCGTCGATGACCACGTTGTCGATGTTGCCCTCGGCCTCGGCGATGGTAGTGGCCAGGGTGGCCAGTACCCCCCGCTCGTTGACCACGTCCACCGCGATCACGGTGGAGAAGCTCCCCTCCACCTCCGGCTCCCACTGCACGTCGATCCACTTGTCCGCCTGCTTGCGCGAGGCGGCCACGTTGCGGCAGTCGCGGTGGTGCACCACCACGCCGCGCCCGGCGCTGGCGAAACCGAGGATGGGATCCCCCGGGATCGGCCGGCAGCACTTGGCGAAGCTCACCACCGTGCCCTCGGTACCGCGGATACTGAGTTGCTGGCGATCAGCCTGGTGCGGCAACGGGACCGGCTCGCCCTCGACCGGGGTCTCCTGACCGATCCCGGCCAGCTTTTGCGCCACCACCCAGGGCACCCGCCGCCCCAGGCCGACGGCACGCAGCAGGGTCGGCAGGTCCTTCTCGCCCAGTTCGATGGCGCGCTCGCGCACCTCGTCGGCGGGCAGGTCCTCCAGGCTCAGCGACAGGCTGGTCAGGGCCCGGTCGAGCATGCGCCGCCCGAGGTCTTCGGCCTCGTGCTGCTTGAGCTTCTTCAACGAGTGGCGGATGGCGGCGCGGGCCTTGGCGGTCACCACGAAATCGAGCCAGACCGGGTTGGGCCGACCCACCGGGGCGGTGATAATCTCCACCATCTGCCCGGTCTGCAGCGGGGTGCGCAGCGGGGTAAGCCGGTGGTCCACCTTGGCGGCGATGCAGGCGTTACCGACATCCGAGTGCACGGCGTAGGCGAAGTCCACCGCCGTGGCGCCGCTGGGCAGCTCCATGATCTCGCCCTTGGGGGTAAAGACGTAGATCTCGTCCGGTAGCAGGTCGATCTTGACGTTTTCGATGAACTCCAGCGAATTGCCGGCCGTCTCTTGGATCTCGAGCAGCCCCTTGACCCACTCCCGCGCCCGCACCTGGGCGGTGTTGCCCCCGTTGCCGTCGGACTTGTACAGCCAGTGGGCGGCGATACCCGATTCGGCCACCTGGTCCATCTCCCAGGTGCGCACCTGCACCTCCAGCCGGATGCGGTGGGGCCCGAGCAAGGTGGTGTGCAGCGACTGGTAGCCGTTGGCCTTGGGGATGGCGATGTAGTCCTTCACCCGGCCTGGGCGGGGTTTGTAGATCCCGTGCAACACCCCAAGCATGCGGTAGCAGGCGTCCACGGAGTCCACCAGCACCCGGAAGCCGTACACGTCAAAGACGTCGCGGAAGTTCAGCCCCTTGGTCTGCATCTTTTGGTAGATGCTCCACAGGTGCTTTTCGCGACCGGTGACCTGGCCCTGGATGGTGGCCTCACCCATGCGCGCCTCGATGACCTGACAGACCTTGTCGATGATCTCGCCGCGGTGGCCGCGCTGGCGGCGTAGCTTCTCCTTGAGCACGCGGTAGCGCAACGGGTACAGGGCGGCGAAGCCCAGGTCTTCCAGCTCGACGCGGACGGTGTTAATGCCCAGCCGCTGGGCGATGGGGGCGTAGATCTCGAGGGTCTCGCGGGCGATGCGCCGGCGCTTGTGGGGCGCCATGACCCAGATGGTGCGCATGTTGTGCAGCCGGTCGGCCAGCTTGATCAGGATGACCCGGATGTCCCGGGCCATGGCCAGCACCATCTTGCGGAAGTTCTCCGCCTGGGCCTCGGCCTTGGACTTGAAGTCGATCTGGGTGAGCTTGGAGACCCCGTCCACCAGCTCGGCCACGTCCTCGCCGAACTGGTTACGGAGCTGCTCCTTGGCGGTGGGGGTGTCCTCGATGACGTCGTGCAGGATGGCGGCGACGATGCTGTCGCCATCCATGCGCATCTCGGCCATGATGCGCGCCACCGCCAGGGGGTGGGTAATGTAGGGCTCGCCGGACAGACGGCGCTGGCCGGCGTGGGCCTCGGCGCCGAAACGATAGGCCTCGTAGACCTGCTGAACCTGCTTGGGTTCCAGGTAGGTCTCGAGCAGGGAGCACAGTTCGCTGGCCCGACGGGCCGGCTCGCGGCTCAGGCGCTGCTCACGCGGGGACAAGGCCTCGGCACGACCCATACATGCGTCGCCCTCAGCTGTCCTGGCCCGGGGTCTGCTCCCCGTCGCCCTGACCGGCCTCGGGCTGGGCCTTCGGCTGCACCTTGGCCTCTTCCTCTTCCATCAGCGCACTGGCTTCGGCCTCGAAGTCCATCACCGCCTCGGGCTGTTCCTCGAGGATCTCGCGGCCGACGTGACCATCGGCGATCTCGCGCAGGGCGACCACGGTGGGCTTGTCGTTGTCCCACTCCACGTGGGCCTCGGCGCCATTGGCCAGCTGCCGGGCGCGCTTGGAGCCGACCAGCACGAGCTGGAAGCGGTTGTCCATGTTGGTGAGGCAGTCCTCAACGGTAACTCGGGCCATCGGCCAACCTCCGGGTACTGATTAATAAGAATGCTTGTACGGACTTCTGATTCTATAGTCTTGCGCACAGGACATAAAGGACGTTGCACCGCAGCGTGACAAAACGTTCAACATCGGGCCCCACTTTGGTGCCCGATGGGGCTCAGATACACCTGCCGGGCCTTCGTGGTCGCAAGGGCACCGGCGTACACTTGACCGTCAAACGCGCACCACGGGAGGGCCTGTGACACGCCGCAGACGCGCCCTGCTCCTCGTCGCCGGGCTGCTGGGACTGATCCTGCTCGCGTTGCTCTGGGCCCTGCTTTCACCCGGCGCGGGCTGGCAACCGGAGCGGCTGGAGGCCCTCGGCCGCCGTTTCGCCGACGCGGCCTGGTTCCCCTGGGCGGTGTTTGCGCTGGTGTTGCTGACCCAGCAACTGGCCGTTCCCCATCTGCTGCTGATCGCCCTGGCGGTCTTGCTGCTGGGGTTCTGGCAGGGGTTCCTCGTGGCCTACGCCGCCACGGTCGCCGGGGCGTCCGTCGGCTACGTGGTCGGGCGGCTCTTCGGCCAGGATCTGCTGGAACGGTACTCGGGGCCGCGGCTGGAGCGCCTGAACCGGGCCCTCGCCCGGCGCGGGGTGGCCGGGGCGGCGGTGGCAAACCTCTTCCCGGTGCTGCCCCACACCCTGATCAACCTGGCCGCGGGCACCACTCGCGTGGCCTTCCGCCACTTCATGCTGGGCACGGCCATCGGCCTGTTCCCATCCACGCTCGTGATCGCCCTGATCACCCAGGTGCTGCTCCATTTTGCCCGCATGCCCACTGCCACCGAGGCCTTCGTCGCCCTGTTGGCGACCGGCGTGGTGGCCCTGGCGCTCTGGCTGGTGGGCCGAAGGGTCTGGCAGCGGATGATTGAGGCCGATCAGGACGATCCGTAACCCGGCTGGCGGGTCACCGGCGCTGACGGCATCAGGACAGCAGGTTGTCCAGCGTGCCCTGCAGCAGGGGTTGCTGACGCGCCAGACGAAAGCGCTGGGCGGTGAAGATGGCCTGCAGGTCGGCCAACGTGCGGTCGAAGTCGTCGTTGACCAGCAGGTAGTCGTACTCGTCGTAGTGGGACATCTCGCTGACCGCCTCGGCCATGCGCCCGTCGATGACGGCCTCGTCGTCCTGGCCGCGCTGGGTCAACCGGCGGCGCAACTCCTCGCGCGACGGGGGCAGGATGAATACGGAGACGCAACCCGGCATCAGCGCCCGGACCTGGCGCGCGCCCTGCCAGTCAATCTCCAGGATCACGTCCTGCCCCTGGTCCAGCAGCGCCTGCACGGCGCTGCGCGAGGTGCCGTAGTAGTTCCCGAAGACCTCCGCGTGCTCCAGGAAGTCGCCCTGGGCAACCTGGCCCTGGAACTGCGCCTTCTCAACGAAGTGGTAATTGACGCCGTCCTGCTCCCCCGGGCGGGGCGCACGGGTGGTGTGGGAGACCGACAGACTGACGGCCGGGTCCTGTTCGACCAGGGCGTTGACCAGGCTGGTCTTGCCGGCGCCGGAGGGGGCGGAGACTACGTAGAGGGTTCCTGGCATGGGCTTACTCGATGTTTTGTACCTGTTCGCGCATCTGCTCGATGAGCACTTTCATCTCAACGGCGGCGCGGGTGGTCTCGGTGTCGTTGGACTTTGAGGACAGGGTGTTGGCCTCTCGGTTGAACTCCTGCATCAGGAAGTCGAGGCGACGGCCAATGGGCTCGCTCCGCTGCAGCGCGTCCGCCAGTTCGGCGCAGTGGGCCTGGAGCCGTTCCAGCTCCTCGTCCACGTCCAGCTTCTGGGCGATGATCGCCAGCTCCTGCTCCAGGCGGCCTTCGTCCGCCTCCACGTCCAGGCTCTCCAGGCGGGCCAGAAACTTCTCCCGCACCTTGTCGTTCACCGCCTGGCGGCGGGCGCGGACCTGGTCCACCAGCTCGGTCACGCCGGCCGCCCGGTCACGCAACACCTGGGCCAGTCGCTCGCCCTCGCGCTCCCGCGCCGCCTCAAAGCCGTCCAGGCAGCGGTCCAGCAGCGCCAGGGCGGCCTCGGCCACGGGCTCCAGGTCGGGGTCGCTCTCCTGCACCACGCCGGGCACCTTGAGCAAGTCCAGCCCGGTACCGGCCGGGTCGGCCCCCACTCGCTGCCCCAAGGCGCGGGCCGCCTCGATCACCTGCTCGGCGTACCCCTCGTCGATGGTCAGCCGCCCGGCGTAACCGGCTGCCGGCTTGAAGCGCAGGGTGCATTCCACCTTGCCCCGGCCCAGACGGGCCCCGATGCGTTCGCGCACGGCCGGCTCCAGGTGGCGCAGTTCTTCGGGCAGGCGCGGTTGCACGTCCAGGTAGCGGTGGTTGACCGAGCGCAGCTCCCAACTGATGCGGCCCCACTCGGCCTGGTGCTGCTGGCGGTCGAAGGCGGTCATGCTACGGGTCATGGCGGGCACCCTGTCCGGTTTGGAAAGCGGGCATTCTAACAGGACCAAACCGGCCCCACCCACTTCGCCCCCGTCCGAGGCCCGATCAGGCGGAAAAACCGCTTCGGGCCATCTCCGCGCCAGAGCGGGCCCTGCCCGGTGGCTTGCAAAATAACCCGATACGCCTAAAGTTGCACTGCAACAAAGTCACATTTTTACTGAACGCCCCACCTGACAGAGGGAACTGCCATGGTCACCTTCCTCCGCAACACCGGCATCCGGCTCCGCATCTGGCTCCTCCTCGCGCTCGCCATCCTCGTGCTGGCCGCAAATATCCTCTACTCCAACGTGCACCTGTACGGGAGCCTGCAGCACGAGAAACTGGCCCAAGTGGACAGCGTGGTGGATACCGCCATGCATGTCCTCGAGCACTACCACGAACGCGAGCAGGCCGGCGCCCTGAGTCGCGATGAGGCGCAGGAGCTGGCCCAGGACGCCCTGCGGCGCATCCGCTATCTGGAGAACGACTACCTCTGGATCAACGACTCTCACCCGCGGATGGTCATGCACCCGATCGACCCCGACCTGGAGGGGCAGACGCTTCGGACGTACGAGGACAGCGAGGGCAAGCGGTTCTTCGTGCCCTTTACCGAGCAGGTGGTCCAGCACGGCAGCGGCGAGATCCGCTACCAGTGGCCCCGTCCCGGGGAAACCGACCCGGAGGAAAAGCTCTCCGGCGGACAATACTTCGAGCCTTGGGACTGGGTGGTGGCCAGCGGCATCTATGTCGCGGACATCAACGACGAGGTGGCTGGCGAGGTCACCAGCCAGGTGGCCATCGGGATCGTCCTCTCCGGCCTGTTGCTGATGATTGGCGGCGTGGTTGCCCGCAGCATCACGCAACCGCTGGAACGGACGGCGCAGGTGATCGACGAGATCGCGGAACCACCAGTGGCGCTCAGCACCCGCCTGGAGGCGGAGGGGCGGGACGAACTCACCCGCATGGCCCGCAGCATGAACAACCTGATGGAAGTGCTGCAGCAGCCCGTCTCCCGGGTGCAGCAGGCCAGCACCCAGCTGCGCGATGCCGCCGAGGCCATGAGCGAGGATACCGATCAGCTCAAGGAGGGCGTGCACCACCAGCAGAACGAGACGGAACAGCTGGCCACCGCGATGAATGAGATGGTGGCCACGGTCCAGGAGGTGGCCCGCAACGCCTCGACCGCCGCCGATTCCGCCCGCCAGGCAGACCAGGAGACCGGCAACGGCCAAGAGGTGGTCTCGCGGACCCGCAATGCCATTGAGGCCATGGCCAATGAGCTGCAACACACCCGCGGGGCCGTCGAGCGACTGGCCGCGGACTCGGATAACATCGGCACCGTGCTGGACGTGATCAACGGCATCGCCGAGCAGACCAACCTGCTGGCGCTGAATGCCGCCATCGAGGCCGCGCGCGCCGGCGATCACGGCCGGGGCTTCGCGGTGGTAGCCGACGAGGTCCGCACCCTGGCCAGCCGGACGCAGGAGTCCACCCGTGAAATCCAGGAGATCATCGGGCGGCTCCAGGAGGGCACCGAGGCAGCCGTACAGGCCATGAAGACCAGCGCCGACCGTGCCCATAAAACGGTGGAAACCTCCGGCGAGACCGGCGAGGCGCTGGATGCCATCACCCAGGCGGTCGCTACCATCAACGAGATGAACGACCAGATCGCCAGTGCGGCCGAGGAGCAGGCCTCCACCGCCGAGGAGATCAACCGTAATGTCATCGATATCCGCGACGTAGGTGAACGCAGCGGCCAGTCGCTGAACCGGACGAACGAGGCGGCGGAAAGCCTGCGCCAGCTCGCCCGCAAACTGACCGAGTCGGTGGCCGACCTGCGCAGCTGACGACGGCGGGGGTTGGGCAGCCGGGCGCCTGTGTTAACCTTCGCGCCCAGTTCCCCCCCAGCCAACCAACCAGGGAGTCGTTCATGCGCCCCAGCGGTCGAAAGCCCGACGAGTTGCGCCCCGTGCGCCTGACCCGCCATTACACCTGCCATGCGGAGGGCTCGGTGCTGGTGGAGTTCGGCAACACCAAGGTGCTGTGCACGGCCAGCGTCGAGGAGCGCGTGCCGCCGTGGTTGCGCAACAAGGGCCGGGGCTGGGTGACCGCGGAATACGGTATGCTGCCCCGCGCCACCGGCTCACGGAATGACCGGGAGGCCGCCCGCGGCAAGCAGCAGGGCCGCACCATCGAGATCCAGCGCCTGATCGGCCGCGCCCTGCGCGCGGCGGTGGACCTGGAGGCCCTGGGCGAGCGCCGCGTCGTGCTGGACTGCGACGTGCTGCAGGCCGACGGCGGTACCCGCACGGCCGCGATCACCGGCAGTTACGTGGCCCTGGTGGACGCCTGCCGCCTGCTGGTCAAGCAGGGCCAGATCCGGCGCAGCCCCCTCATGGGCCAGATCGCAGCCATCTCGGTGGGTATCTATAACGGCACGCCGGTGCTCGACCTGGACTACGCCGAGGATTCCGAGGCGGAAACGGACATGAACGTGGTCATGAACGAGGCCCGGGGCTTCATCGAGGTGCAGGGCACCGCCGAGGGCCACGCCTTCCGCCGCGACGAGATGAACGCCATGATGGAACTGGCAGAGCACGGCGTGGCCCAACTGATCGAGATCCAGCAGGCGGCACTGGCGGACTGAGGCCGGCCGCGCCCCACCCGCGTAGTGGCTGACCAGAGAGGCCCATGACCATGAATCGCATCGTCCTCGCCAGCGGTAACCAGGGCAAGGTCCGGGAGCTCCAGGGCCTGCTCGCGGAGACCGGCATTCAGATCATCCCGCAGTCGGAGTTCTGCGTGCCGGACGCCGATGAGACCGGGCTGAGCTTCATCGAGAACGCCATCCTGAAGGCGCGCCACGCCTGCCGGCACACCGATCTGCCGGCCCTGGCCGATGATTCCGGCCTGGAGGTGGATTTCCTGGACGGCGAGCCCGGCATCTACTCCGCCCGATACGCGGGTGGCCACGGCAATGACGCCGCCAACAACACCCGCCTGCTCGGCGAGCTGGATGGCGTACCGGAGGCCGAACGCACCGCCCGGTTCCGCTGCGCCATCGCCCTGCTGCGCCACGCCGACGACCCCATGCCGCTGGTGGTAAGCGGCACCTGGGAGGGGCGCATCCTTACCGCCCCCCGCGGCGAGGGCGGCTTCGGCTATGACCCGCTGTTCTTCGACCCGGAACTGGACCAAAGCGCTGCCGAGCTGGACGGCGAAACCAAGAACCGCCACTCCCACCGGGGCCGGGCCCTGCGCGCCCTGCTGGCGGCGATGACCTCGGAGCCGGCCCTGCAGCGCGCCTGACCCAACCGTGACCCAGGCCGCCCTCAGCCCGCCGCCCCCGCTGGGCGTCTACCTGCACCTGCCCTGGTGCGTGCAGAAGTGTCCCTACTGTGATTTCAACAGCCACGCCCCGCCGCGGACACCGCGCACCGGCGAGGCGGTACTCCACCACCGCCCTGCCGGGACCGCCGAGCCTGCAGGTGAGATCCCCTGGCAGCGCTACACGGAAGCGGTGCTCGCCGACCTGGCCGCCAGCGCCCCGGCGCTGCAGGGCCGCCGGGTGGCCACCGTGTTCATCGGCGGCGGCACGCCCAGCCTGTTCCCACCCGACGCCATCCACCGGATGCTCAGCACCCTGGACCGCGAGATCGGCCTGGCCGACGACGCCGAGATCACCCTGGAGGCCAATCCGGGCACCGTGGAGCAGGCCCGCTTCCACGGTTACCGGGCGGCCGGGGTCAACCGGCTGTCCATCGGCGTGCAGAGCTTCGATAGCAACGCCTTGCGGCGGCTCGGCCGCATCCACGGCCCGGACGAGGCACGCCAGGCCGTGCAGGCTGCGCGCCGGGCCGGGTTTGAGCGGGTCAACCTGGACCTGATGTACGCCCTGCCCGATCAGACCACCGCGCAGGCACTGGCCGACGTGGAGGCCGCCCTGGCGCTGGAGCCGGAGCACCTCTCCCACTACCAGCTCACCCTGGAGCCCGGCACCCCGTTCCACACCCGCCCGCCGGCCGGGCTGCCGGACGAGCCCCGTCTCCTGGCGCTGGAAGGGGCGTGCCGCGACCGACTGGCGGCGGCCGGCTTCCACCGCTACGAGGTCTCCGCCTGGGCCCGTCCGGGCGAGGCCTGCCGCCACAACCTAAATTACTGGCGCTTCGGGGACTACCTGGGGCTGGGCGCCGGCGCCCACGGAAAGATCAGCAACCCGGTGGCGGGAGACATCCAGCGCGAGGCGCGCGTGCGCATGCCCGGCGCTTACATGGCCGGTGCCGGGACCGACGCCGCCATCGCCGAGACCCGCACGCTGCAAAATCCCGACATCGTGCTTGAATTCATGATGAATGCCCTGCGTCTGGCCGACGGGTTCTCCCGCACCGAGTGGCACCGCCACACCGGGCGGCCCGCTGCCCTGTGGCAGGCCACCGTGGCCGAGGCGGTGGCCGACGGCCTGCTGGCCGATGATGGTGAGCGGGTACGACCCACGGCACGCGGTTGGCAATTGCTGGACGCATTGCTGCAACGGTTTCTATAGGCCGCGGCCCGGTTCGGGCGCCCGGCCCCTGCGTGAGGAGGCGCCATGCACGCTGAGACCCAGGAACGCAGCATTCAGTGCCCCTACTGCGGCAAGCACTACACCGCGGTACTGGACCCATCCGGCGGCGATCAGGTCTATATTGAGGATTGCGAGATCTGCTGCCGTCCGATCGAGTTTCATCTCCACCTGGATGATGACGGCGAGTTCGCCGGCCTGGAATTGAGGCGAGACGATGACTGACATGGTGGACGAGGATTACCGCCCGATTTCCTGCGAGCGCTACGCGGAACTGGAACTGTATATCATGCGCTGCCGCCACCTGCGGGTCGCTTGGCGGGACCAGATGGGCGCGCACATCGAGAGCCTGTTACCAGAAGACCTGCGCACCCGCGGCGGCGCGGAGTATCTGCTGGCGCGTACCCGACAGGGCGAGCAGCGCACTATCCGGCTGGACCAGTTGCGCCACTTCACACCCCTTTGAGACCGCTAAAACGCTCAGCGACAATCGGCGGCATTCACATCACCCCGGAATCGTTATAGGCTCCCGCGGATGAGAGCCTTGCTGATCCTCACAGGGGTGGTCCTGCTTGCCCTGCCCGCGCTTTTCCCCGCTGCTTCGTCCGAAGAGTCGCAGGAGTACCGCCTTGGTGCCCTGGGCTTCCGCGACGCGGAGGCCACCCTGGACCGCTGGCAGCCCACGGCCGACTACCTCAGCGAGGCCATCCCCGGCGCCCGCTTCACCGTCGTGCCCATGAATTACCCGGAGCTGGAGGCCGCGATCGCCGAAGAGACCGTGGACTTCGTGCTCACCAACACCGGGCACTACGTGCGCATGGAGGACGAGCACGGCATCACCCGGCTGGTGACCATGATCGCGGACCAGCAGGGCGAGGCGGTGCGGGTATTCGGCGGAGTCCTGTTCACCCGGGCCGATCGAGATGACCTGCAGTCACTCACCGACCTGGCCGGGCAACGGCTGATCGCCGTGGGCGAAGGTTCTCTCGGCGGCTGGCATGTGGGGCGTGAGGCCCTGCTGGACGCCGGCGTCGACCCGGTCAACGACCTGGCCAGCGTCGAGTTCACCGGCATGCCCCACGACCAGGTGGTGGAGGCGGTACTGGCCGGCGAGGGGGACGCCGGTACGGTGCGCACGGGCGTGCTGGAGAGCATGGCCGACGAGGGCCGGCTGGACCCGGCCGATATCCGGGTGCTCAACCCGCGCCAACTGGCCAACTTCCCGTTGCAACACTCCACCAACCTCTACCCGGAGTGGCCCTTCTCCCGACTGAACCACACCCCGGACGCCATCGCCGAGGCGGTGACCGTGGCCCTGCTGGAGATGCCCGCCGAGCACCCGGCTGCGCACCAGGGCGGCTACCAGGGGTGGTCGGCACCGCTCTCCTACGGCGAGGTCCATGATCTTTTCCGGCGGCTGGGAGAACCCCCTTACGAGCCGACGCCCGGTTTCGACCTGCGTGCCGCCTGGGAGAATCACCCCCAGGTCGTACTGGGCCTGATGCTGCTGGTCACCACGCTCATGACCGGCGCCATCGTCAAGTACCGCCGCCTGAACCGAGAGCTGGTCACCGAGGTGGACCAGCGCCGGGTGGTGGAGCAGCAATTGCGGCAACACCAGGCGCGACTGACCCACCTGGCCAATCACGACCCGCTCACCGACCTGCCCAACCGGTTGATGCTCACCACCCGCCTGGAGCAGGCCATCGCCCGGGCCACCGGCACCAATGAACGCGTTGCGGTCATGTTCCTGGACCTGGACCGCTTCAAGACCATCAACGACAGCCTGGGCCACACCGTCGGCGATGACCTGCTGCGGATCCTGGCAGAGCGGCTGAAGCGGCACGTGGACGCCAACACCATCGCGCGCCTCGGGGGGGATGAGTTCATCATCCTGCTGGACCGGGTCACCGACATGGCAGAGGTGGACCGGCACGCGGAGGAACTGCTACGCCTCGTGGCCGAGCCCTTCGCCGTGGGCGGTTGGCGCTCACTGCAGGTGGGCGGCAGCATTGGCATCAGCCTGTTCCCCGATGACGCGGAGGAGGCCTCCGAGCTCATCACCCAGGCCGATGCCGCCATGTACCTGGCCAAGGCCGAGGGCCGCAACACCTTCCGCTACTACACCCAGGCGCTCACCGAGGCCGCCAGCGAGCGCCTGGAGACCGAGACCCGCCTGCGCCGGGCACTGGAACTCGGCCACCTGGAGGTCTTCTACCAGCCGCAACTGGACGTGGCGACGGGCAGCATTATCGGCGTGGAAGCGTTGGTCCGCTGGCGCGACCCGGAGGAGGGGCTGATCTCGCCGGCCCGCTTCATCCCCGTTGCCGAGGAGACCGGGCTGATCAACCGGCTGGGTCAACAGGTGCTGGAGCGCGCCTGCCGGCAGGCGGTGGCATGGGAACAGGCAGGCCTGCCCGCGCTGGACATGGCGGTAAACCTGTCCGCCCACCAGATCATCGACCCGCAAATGACATCCCGGGTCCGCCGCGCTTTGCACGAGAGCGGCCTGTCGGCGGAACGGCTGGTCCTGGAGATCACGGAAAGCACCCTGATGACCCAGGCGGAGGATGTGCTCGGCACCCTGGAGGAACTGAAACAGCTGGGTGTGCAGGTGGCCATCGACGATTTCGGCACCGGGTATTCCTCACTGGCCTACCTGAAACGCTTCGCCATCGACTGGCTGAAGGTGGACCGCTGCTTCATCCAGGACCTGCCGGCGGACAAAAGCGACGCCGAACTAACCCAGACCATCATCAACCTGGCCCACAATCTGGGTATTCAGGTGCTGGCCGAGGGGGTGGAAACGCGGGAACAACTCGACTTCTTGGCCCGACTTGGCTGTGATAGTTGGCAGGGGTTCCTGTGCAGTCGGCCGCTGCCGCCGGAGGAGCTGGCGGAGCATTTGAATAATCGTGATGACGAAAAGCGGCGCGCGTAACACGTGAAAGGCCCCGCTTGGCCCCCGCACCAATTAGGGCTGCAGCATGCACGCCTGGCATCACCGACCATAATAAAAAAACGCCGGCGCAATTTGGCTGCGCCGGCGAACAGGAGGTCTCCCCTCCTCCCGACCAGGACGTATCCCGGTATACCGCTAGGGTCAGCGGCTAGAGTTCTAGCTCATTACGCTCCCGCGTCAGACTATCGATGATGCTGTAAATCAAAGCACGACACGGTTTCAGCATGCCTTGGATATTGCATACCCCCATGCCGCCCAACCCCTCCGCAAAGGCCTCCGGCACGGTTTCGTCTCCGATCCACGGATAGCCAATGCGCACTAGAGGAATGCCCAGCTTGTTGATCGCCGCGGCATCGGTCTGACCAGCCAACATTGGTGCGCCGGGGTACTGGTGCCCTTCCTGGGCTTCCCAGCCTCGGGTTGCTGAGCACACAACCCAATGATCTTCCGGAGTGCGCGACCCCGGTACCGAAGCGTACATCTCCCAGTCGGCCTCGATCTCTGGGTGACGGGCGAGGATTTCGCGCATGGCGGCATCAAACTCCGCCTGCACTTCCGCGGTGCTCTGATAGGGGTTCGACCGAAGGTCGAGATAGATCTCCGTGGTGGCACTGGGGAATGCCGGTTTTTCCGGCCAGCCAGAGCGTACTGCGGCAATCCAACCCTCGGGGGCAATCTGCCCGCGGGTGTTGCGCTCGGTGTATTGGGGCAACCACTCCTCGAGGGCCAGGATCAGCTGGGCTGCCGGCACGATGGAACTGCGGAAGCCCGGGGTTCCGCGCGGGATGCCGGAATAGCCCAGCGTGCCCCGAACGGAAACCTTGAACCAGCACATTCCCGGGTGCTCGTGGTAGATCTCCCACCAAGGCTTGAAGATGATACCGAAATCGGCGGTAACCCCCCGCATCAGCATCTGGCTGACGCCGGAACTCAGACCGAAGTGGTTCCGCTCGGGCACGATCTGCGGCATGCCGCCGCCGGCAAAGGCCAATACCGCCTCACCCTTAAGGGGCACGCCAGCCTCTCGCACAGCATGCACTGCCTCCATCAGCGTGGTTACCATGCATTTAGGGTTCGATGCCCCAAGCCCGATCACCAGATCGCCTTGGGTGTAGGCATCCGTCTGCATGTCATCCCGCAACTCTGGCCCCACCCAAGGGACATCCTGCGCCGCATCGGCCTCAAGGTGCGTATCCACCGGCGCATAAAGCAGCATTCGCGCCCCGTCGCCGGAACCACCCAACCGGCCGACGGCGTTACCACTCAGTTCACTGATGGCCTGGTACTCGGTATCCAGGCCCATACGTTCCATTTCCTCAACCAAGTAGCGGCTTGCCGCCGCCTCGGCCCCGGTGGGGCTGTGGATACGGGTGAGTTCCAGCGTCCGCTGCTTAAGACGGTCCTTATCGATCTGCGCGCAGGCCGCTTCGTACCAGCGCTGTTGTTGCTCCGAGAATGCCATCACAAAACCCTCTGCTTTAGTGGTGCTCGGGGCGCAGGGCGCGCAACCCCAACGCATCGCATAACCAGGTCGTAGCGGCCAGCAGGGCATCATCCCCTCCGCGGCGGCCCACCAGTTGCGCGGCCAGCGGCAGACCGTGCCCCCCCCTGCCCGTTGGCACCGATACGCAGGGTGTGCCGAGCAGTGTCCAGATACGGTTAAACAGGGGATCACCGGTGCTCTCCAGGCCCTTGGGCGCCTCGCCCGGGGTGGCCGGAGTCAAAATAAGGTCGTAGTCGGCAAACAGGCCGTCAATAATCCGCCCCCAACGCTCGCCCAGCTTCAGGGCCTCGGCATAGCGGTCATCACTGACTGATCGGCCGAAGGCCAGGAATTCACTCAGCACCTCACTGAACCCATCAGCGCAACGGGCAAAGTCTTCGGCGAGCGCCTCGCTGCCCTCGCGAGCCATAATCATTCGCTGCGCGTCCAGCAAGGCCTCCATGCCGACAGGCAGTTCCGGTTCTTCCACTTGTACGCCGGCCTCAGCGACGGCCCCTGCCAGAGCATCCAACGCATGTCGCATGTCGAAATCACCTTGGCCCCACATCGGGGTAGGCAGATACGCAATGCGCTTTGGACGTTGGGCCGGCAACCGCGGGGCATCAGTACTGCTCAGTACCTGGCGTGCCAGGGCCAGGTCCTCCGGGCCACGCGCGAACACGCCAATGGTGTCTAGAGACCGGGCGAACTCGTAGACCCCGTCACGGGGGATATCACCAAAGCTTGGCTTGTACCCCAGCACCCCATTGAAGGCAGCGGGTCGAATAACCGAACCCGCCGTTTGAGTCCCCAATGCCAGGGTGACCTGGCCATCAGCCACGGCCGCCGCCGAGCCACTGGAGGACCCCCCTGGCGTGTGTGTAGGGTCGTGTGGGTTGCGCGTTGCCCCCGGGGCGTAAAACGCAAATTCGGTGGTCACCGTCTTGCCCAAGATCACCGCCCCAGCCTTCTGCAGGCGATGGACGCACGCTGCGGAGCGCAGCGGCACGTAACCGCGGTACAGAGCGCTGCCGTACTCCGTAGCCATGTCAGCAGTATCTATGATGTCCTTAATGCCCACCGGCACACCATGTAGCGGCCCGGACACTTCGATGGCCGCATCCTGTTGGCGTGCCTGCTCGAGGGCCTTGTCCGCATTGACGCAGTTCCAGGCGCGAACCGTATCGCCCCGCCGGAGGATACGGTCTAGACAGGCTTCCACCAGCCCCTCTGCACTGAGTTCCCGACGTCGTATGGCTTGCGCGGCACTGGATGCAGGGATCCAATTGAACGCCCCCGCGCCATCGCGCCGCAGTGCCTGACCACCACTGGATTCCCCGAAGGCGGGGGCCTTTAGCTGACTGGATGCCATACAAGGCTGAAAGAGAGACCAGGACATAACGGATCACCTCGTCGCGGGGGCCAAGAATTCGGGGAGGGCCTGCGATAGGGCAAGCCCTCCGGCTCGGTTTATTCGAACGAGCCCTCAGAGGCCTCGGCGAACCGATAGCTCTGATCCTTGAGCACGCCCGGCACGCCCTTGGGCTTGCGGGCCAGGCCACGATTGTGGCGCGACGCGATTTTGCGCCACGTCACCACCGAGGCGTCCATATCGGCCAGCTGCTCCTCGTTCCAGCCAGTGCCATCCGCGTAGAAGTTCTGCATGGCATCACGGGCGAACAGGTCGCAGTCGTTGAAGCCGTGCAGGCACATGGGTTTGTAAAGGTTCTCGAAGCGGTATTCGAAGTCCTTTCGCTCCTGCTCGTCCTTGCAGTGCTTGACCAGGACCTCCCAGTACTCGTAGGTGTCGTCGGTGATCGGCACGTACCACTCGTACTGCACCACGTTATCCTCCGGCCAGTTCTCCACCATGAGCACACCGGGCAGATACATGGAGGTACGGAAGTAGCGGGGCACCGTGCCCTGCGCCTTCACGCCGAGTTTCTCGTTCTCCAGGATCGGCTCGTAGTGGTCGGTGTAATACCGGTTCAGGAACCCCTTGGGTCCGTTATCGTCTTCAATCAGGGCAATGGCCTGATCCGTCACTGGCTTCACGCCCAGCGGTAGGGCCCAGTCACGGGCGTGGACGATGGCATTGTCCTTGTGGATCAGCAGGTGGCCCGGATCGAAGCCGTTTTCCGCCGCCAAACGCCAGTTGGCGTAGCCCTTGCGGTGGATCCCCAGGGCCACGGAGTGCTCATCGAGCACACTGGGGGTATCAGGCCAATAGGGGTGCGGGAAGCGCTCGTTGTTCTCCGGGTAGCGCAGCGGCAAGTCGGCGGCGAGCGGCGGCACATCCTCGTCCCAGTCCTCGTCGCAGACGAAGACGAAGATCATCCCGCTGTGCTCCTCTACCGCAAAGGTCTGCACACCAGTGGTGCCGATAATCTCGTCATCCGGCGCTGCCACGATGGAGACCAGCTTCCCAGAGGCCAGGTCGAAGGTGAACCCGTGGTACCAGCAGGTAATGGTGTCATCAGTCAGGCACATGGGCTTGGCCGAGAGCTTCACGCCACGGTGTATGCACTGATCCTTCAGGGCATACACCTTGCCCTTGGAACGCCGCAGCACGATGGGCACCCCACAAATCTGAATGCCCTTGGTATCGCCCTCCTCCAGCTCATGGGTGAACAAGGCCGGGTACCAATGGTTGATGAAACCCCACTCGGCTTCCAGGTAGGGCTGATACATGCGCTTGGCCATCTTGTCGTTAATGACCTTGGGATCGGCAGCCATCTCTTTTCCTCCTAGGACGAATCGGGGCCCTCTCGGGGCCGTCTTGTGATATCCAGCGGTCGCCTGTCGCCGACCGTGCTTACTGTTTAGTACACATATGGATTGTTTGTCAATTGAATTTTTATCGATCTTCGATGAGTTTTGGCTCCAGCCAACCTGAAAAGGCCCGGGTCAACAGGGGCAGCAACAGATAGCTCATCAACGGCACCACAACCCCCGTCACCACCAACAGGCGGACCGGCAGCGAGAGCTCCATCAACCAGGTACCGGCAACAGAGAAGATCAGCCAGAGCAGTGGGAACAGCGCCAACCACACCAGCAGCGCCATTTTGTAACGGGGCGGTTCGTCCTTGGCGGCCGCCGTCGAAACCGTGCGGCCACAAGTCCTGGCCGTAGTGCTCACACGAGCTGGCGTACCATTGATCACCGAAGGCGACCACAACTGCCAACAGCCCCAGCGGATCGCGAGCGCCCCGGCCAGGTCATCCCAGCGGTCAAACAGAGCGGACCGGCGTAACCGCTCCAGGCTGTCCCGGCTGTTCAGTCGGAGCAGCAACCGGTAACGGCAACTCTCCTTGACCAGATCGCAGACTTGAGCCTCGCCACTGTGCTCAATCGCCTGCCGCCATTCGTTGAACGCCGACATGAACGTCGGCTCCTCACCACAGCGCACATGCCACTCGCTGGTCAGCCAGATGCCATCGCTGGTGTTGTACATATCTCCTCCCGATGCCTCGCATCAACGTTGCCCACAGACAAACCTTATCTTTGTTTTTGATTGACTATCAATAGACTGTCAAGTAATTTTATATCAACCGCGCACCAAAACACTTGCAACCCGCTGCGCGGCAATGCCATGCGAGGAACAAAGGAGAAGACAATGACCCAGAACCCCGAGATCGGTCTGTTCCATGAGGCCGGCGACATCAAGACCAACTACCACGATGTGGGCGAAGGCCATCCGGTGCTGCTGATGCACGGCTCCGGCGCGGGCGTCACTGCGTGGGCCAACTGGATGGGACTCATTCCTGAGCTCTCCCAGGAACGGCGCGTGGTGGCGCCAGACCTGGCCGGTTTCGGATACACGGAGGTTCCGGACGACATTGAATACCGGTTCATGGACACGTGGGTGGAGCAGATGATGCGGCTGCTGGATGACCTGGACATCGAGCAGACCGATCTGGTCGGAAACTCCTTCGGGGGCACGCTGGCCATTGCGCTGGCAGTGCATCACCCGGACCGGGTCCGGCGCATGGTCCTCATGGGCAGCGGCGGCCAGCCGTTCACTGTCAGTCCGGAGTTGGAGGCGCTGTGGGGCTATACGCCGTCGTTTGAGAACATGCGCCGCATTCTTGACATCATGGCCTTCGACCGCTCGCTGGTGACCGACGACATCGCCGATATCCGCTATCGGGCCACCATTCGCCCCGGTGTCCAGGAGCGCTTTGAACGTATCTTCCCGCCGCCGCGGCAGCGCTGGGCCGATGCCACCGCTTTCTCTGACGAGCAGCTCGCGGGCATCGACCACGAGACCTTGATCCTGCATGGCCGGGAGGACCGCGTGGTGCCGGTTTCTGTCTCGGAGCAGCTGTTCCGGAAGATCGACAGAGCGCAACTGCACATCTTCGGCCGTTGCGGTCACTGGACCCAAATCGAGCAAAAGCAGCGTTTCATCAGCCTGGTCCGCCAGTTCCTCAACGAGGCGGAAGACCGGTGAGAACGTCCTGACGGGGAGGAGTAACCCATGATGCCGAAGATCCACATCAGCCCTGATGCACAACAACATTTTCGGGAACTGCTTAACGAGCCCGCCCGTTCAGGCGAGTCGCTCCGCATCTATGTGCTCAACCCAGGGAGCCGGGAGGCCCACTGTGGTATCGGATACCGCGCTGCCGGGCCGCTGGCCGAGGACGAGGCCGTGCTCCCATTCGAAGGCTTTTTGCTGCATTATCGGCCCAGCCAGTCCTTCTACCTGGATGGCGTGCGGGTGGACTACAAGGATGCCCGACGCGGCGGGCGCCTCATCATGAAGGCCCCCAATGCAGCGCGTCTGCCCGAACCCGACGCCATGGACTCGCTGGAGGAACGCATCACCTACGTGCTGGAGACGGAGATCAACCCCGACCTGGCGGCGCACGACGGCAGCGTCACCGTGGAGAGGGTGGATGAGCAGGGTCGCGCGCTGGTCCGTTTCGCCGGTGGCTGTCAGGGTTGTGCCGTGGTGAATCAGACCCTGAGCGGCCTGGTGGAAAAGACACTTCTGGCGCATATACCGGAGCTTAGCGGCATCAAGGACGTCACCAACCACGCGGAGGGCACCAACCCCTTCCACACCATCCGACCCAACCCCCAGCGGCAATCGTCAGCGGCGGGCTAAGGCGCTGCGCACAACCCTCGACGGCAAAACGCCCCGCGTCGGTAAAACCGGGCGGGGCGTTTTGCTATCAGGGCCTGCCGTCAGTCCTGCGCCTTGCCGAGGTTGTGGCCCCAGAGTTTGGGCGCATTGTAGAACTGCACCTCCCACTCTTCCTCATCCTCGATGGTCCGCCCACCATAGCCGTACTCAATGGCAAAGCCCCCGGGGGTCATCATGTAGAAGGACGTCATGTGGTCATTGGTGTGCTTGCCGAGGGTCAGCGCCAGCGGAATACCCAGGCGCTGCACCTCGTCGTAGCCCCGACCCACGTCGTCGATGGATCGGGCCTGCAGCATGAGATGGTTGAGCTCACCGGCACCGGTGCCGAAGCAGGGGTTCATGATGGCCAGACTATGGTGGCGTGGGTTGCAGTGCAGGAAGGTGGCCTTAGCCTCGTCCCAATGGATGTAGTCGCTTACCTTGAAACCCAGCTTATCCTGATACCACTGCACGGTCGCTGCCGGATCAGCGCTGGCCATTAGGATGTGGCCCAGTCCCTGCTCACCCGTGTTGAAGCCGCTGGTAGCGCGGCTGGGCTTAAAGGGTTGGCCGTCCACCACACCCCCGAAGGCCAACTCGGTACGCACGCCGTCTGGCCCTTCGAAGTAGACCATCCGCATCACCGCACGCTCCGCGCACAGGCGTGCATCGGCCTCCTCGCAGGCCACGCCCTGCTCGCGCAGTCCGCGTAGCACCCGGTCGAACTCTGCTTGGGTATCGGCCTCCCAGCCCACGTAGGCCGTGCCGTTCTCACCAGTGGGGTAAAGGGAAATGCGGTGATGGCGGTCATCCACGCGCAGTTGCAGCGGCTCGCCCTCCTCACGCGGCCGGGCTTCGAGGCCCAACACATCAAAAAGGATGGCATTCCACTGTGCATCCAGTTTCTCTACGTTAATGCCCAGATAACTCAGTTGCATGGTTCTCTCTCCTGGCGTTGCCTTGGTTTATGACCCGGGACAGTGCCGGGCTTACTCGGCGCTCGGGGTGAATTGCTCTGCGAAGATGCGGTCCGCTGGCAGACCCAACTCGATCAGGCGCTCACGGGCGGCCTCAATCATGGGCGGCGGACCACAGAGGTAGGCGGTGGTGCCCGGGGTAGCCACATCCTCGGCCTGCAGGGCGTCTACCGGAGTACCAACACGACCGGTGTAGTCCTCTGGTGCGTGGTCCACCGAGGTGCGCACCTCCAGTTTGTTCATCCAGAAGCAGCGCAGCTCTAACTCATCGCCGTGAAATAGGTTGTCCGGGGTAGCACAGCCGAAACTCAGCATGGTTTTGGGGGCGCGGCTGCCCTGCACGCGCACCGTGTCCAACATGGACATCATCGGTGCCAGACCGGTGCCACCAGCCACCATCACCAACGGGCCCTCGGGGTCACGCAGGTAGAAGGCACCGTGCGGCCCCTCTACCTCCATGTGATCCCCAACGGCCGCCTGCCCCCGCAGGTAATCCGACATGGCGCCAGACTCCAGGATGCGGATAAGAAATTCCACGCGTGGTGCTTCGCTGGGGGCACTGGACATGGAATAGGAGCGCCACTCCTCCGTCCCCGGAATACGCAGGCGCGCGTACTGACCCGGCCAGAACTCGAAGGGCTGATCGTCCGGCAGTGTCAGCGCCAGCCGCACCACGTTGCTGCTTAACCACTCGAGTTCCGTGATCTCCGCCTCGGACTGCTCCGCGGTCTGCTCGCCCAACGTGCTGGGGTAGTCCAGCTCCAGCACGCTGTCGGCCTCGGCGAAGGCCTGGCACGTGAGCCGATAGCCCTCCTCGCGCTCGCTGGACAACAGCGCTGTCTGCTTTTTGCTGTTCATCCGCACGTCGCCGTCACAGACACGGGCTATGCAGGTGCCGCAACTACCACTCTCGCACTGGGATATCAGGGGCACGCCCTGAGACAGGGCGGCAGCCAGCACGGACTGGCCGTGGGCTACCTGCACCTGATGCTCCACTTCATCGGCAAAGCGCAAGGTCACCTGGTGACCCCCTTGCGCACCCTGAGTCACTGTCTCGGCATTTGCACTCATGGTCATCTCCTCCGGACTTGCAGACCCCGCTGCAGCCAGTCGCCAGGCCGGCCGAGGCGGTTGTCACGTGTGCAGCCAGGGGCAGGTGAATTGATTGGACGCTGCCCTGCTGGCCGGCTATCATGAAATTATGTATTGACCGTCAATTGAAGTTTTATATTTAATCTATGCGAAGTCAACCGCTATTCCTGAATCCAGGGGAGAGACAGATGGAGCCAGACAAGATCGACCACTACGGCGAGGAGCTACACCAGGCCCTGGTCAACAGCCAGCCAGTGGCGCCCATTACCGAACGCGAGCCGGACCTGACGCTGGACGACGCCTACCAAATTCAGCTGCGCATGGTGCAGCGGCAGCTGGATGCCGGGCAGCGAGTGGTAGGCAAAAAGATTGGCGTCACCAGCAAGGCAGTACAGAACATGTTGGACGTGTACCAGCCTGATTTTGGCCATCTGCTGGACGGCATGGTTTACGGGCAGTCCAGCGCGGTACCGGTTTCGGAGATGATCCGCCCCAAGGCTGAGGGCGAGATCGCCTTTCTGTTGGGGCGCGACCTGGAGGGCCCCGGCATCACCAACGCCGATGTCCTGAGAGCGACTGAACTGGTGATGCCCTGCTTCGAGATCGTTGACTCCCGGGTCCGGGACTGGCGTATCCGCATTCAGGACACGGTGGCCGACAACGCCTCCTGCGGTCTGCTGGTTCTGGGTGATGCCGGTGTTTCCCCGCGAGACTTGGACCTAAGCCTGTGCGGGCTGGTGCTGGAGCGCAACGGTGCCGTGGAACAAACCGGGGCCGGCGCGGCCGCAATGGGCTCGCCAGTGAACTGCGTGACTTGGTTGGCCAACACGCTGGGCCGCTTGGGCATCCCCCTGAAGGCCGGCGAAGTCATTCTGTCCGGCGCACTCACCGCCATGGTGGACGCCCATCCGGGCGACAACATGCGGGTTGCCATCGACGGGATCGGCTCTGTCTCCGTCCGTTTCGTCTGATCCCAGACCCCATGCAACGCGAGGTACCGCACATGAAGATCAAATGCGCCATTATTGGCTCCGGCAACATCGGCACCGACCTGATGGCCAAACTGCAGCGTAGTCCGGTGCTGGAACCGGCCTGGATGGTCGGCATCGACCCGGACTCCGACGGGCTGGCCCGCGCCCGGGCGGCTGGCCTGAAAACCACCCACGACGGCGTGGACGGGCTACTGCCGCACGTTGAGGAGGATGGGGTGCGTATCGCCTTCGACGCCACCTCCGCCTACGTGCATGCAGAGAACGACCGCAAGCTACAGGCGCAAGGGGTCATGATGATCGACTTGACCCCAGCCGCCATCGGCCCCTTCTGCGTCCCACCGGTCAACCTCAAGGACCGGATTGGCGATGGCGCCACCAACGTCAATATGGTGACCTGCGGCGGCCAGGCCACCGTGCCCATCGTGGCGGCGGTGAGCCGCGTGCAACCGGTGGACTACGCCGAGATCGTGGCGACCATCTCCTCCCGCTCCGCCGGGCCGGGCACCCGCAAGAACATCGACGAGTTCACCCGCACCACCTCGCGGGCCATCGAGCAGGTGGGCGGTGCCAAACAGGGCAAGGCGATCATCATCCTCAACCCTGCCGAACCCCCGCTGATCATGCGCGACACCGTGCACTGCCTGGTGCAGGGCGAGCCAGACCGCAAGGCCATAACCGAATCCATCGAACGGATGGTGGCCGAGGTGCAGCGCTACGTGCCCGGTTACCGGATCAAGAACGGCCCCACTTTTGATGGTCGCCGGGTCAGCACGTTCCTGGAGGTGGAAGGGCTGGGCGATTACCTGCCCCACTACTCCGGCAATCTGGACATCATGACCGCCGCAGCTGCCCGGGCTGCCGAGATCTTCGCCGAGAGCCTGCAATCGCAGTCTGATTCACCGGCCACTGCTTGAGGAGCACACCATGACTGACAAGAAGGAAATCCTGGTCCACGACATGTCCCTGCGCGACGGCATGCACTCGGTCCGCCACCAGTTCTCGCTGGCGCAGATGATCGAGCTCTCCACCGCGCTAGATGAGGCCGGCGTACCGCTCATCGAGGTCACCCACGGCGATGGCCTGGGCGGGCACTCGGTGAACTACGGCTTTGCCGCGCATTCCGACAAGGCCTACCTGGAGGCGGTCATCCCGCGGATGAAGCAGGCCCGCGTTTCGGCCTTGTTGCTACCCGGGATCGGCACCGTGGACGATCTGCGTATGGCCGCCGACTGTGGCGTGCACTGCGTACGCGTGGCCACCCAATGCACCGAGGCCGACGTGTCGGAACAGCATATCGGCCTGTCCCGCAAACTGGGCCTGGATACTGTCGGCTTTCTGATGATGGCCCACATGCTGTCGGCCGAAGGCCTGCTGGAGCAGGCGCGGTTGATGGAGTCCTATGGTGCCAACTGCATCTACATGACGGATTCGGCGGGCTACATGCTACCGGAAGAGGTACGTGAAAAGGTCGCGACGCTGCGGGAAGGCCTCTCCCCGGAGACCGAGGTGGGCTTCCACGGGCACCACAACCTCGCCATGGGCGTGGCCAACTCCATCGCCGCGGTGGAGGCCGGTGCCCACCGGATAGACGGTTCGGTGGCCGGCTTCGGTGCCGGCGCCGGGAACACCCCGTTGGAGGTCTTCGTGGCCGTCTGCGAACGCATGGGCATTGTCACCGGCGTGGACCTGGGGCGGATCCAGGATGTGGCCGAGGACGTGGCGATCCCGATGATGGACGCCCCCACCCGAATCGACCGTGACTCCCTCACCCTCGGGTACGCCGGCGTCTATTCCTCGTTCCTGCTGCACGCCAAGCGTGCTGAGGCCAACCACGGCGTCCCGGCACGGGACATTCTCGTGGAGTTGGGCGCTCGGCGCACCGTCGGCGGCCAGGAGGACATGATCGAGGATGTCGCCCTGGAGATGAGCAAGGCCCGCACGGCGAACGCCTGACTGGATCCGATACGGCCCGGTGGTCACGCCGGGTCGCATCCCTAGGGGAGACGCAGAAGTGAAGACACTGTTACTCGTGCAATCCAGTGCCCGCAGCGAGGGCTCTCGCACCCGCGAGATGGCTGAGATACTGACCGCCCAATGGCGGGCTCGGGGCAGTCACTGCCAGATACAGGTCGTGGACCTGGCCGATGCACCCCCACCCCATGTGGACGCCGCGACCATTCGCCATTTCTTCGGACTTGCCGGACCGGACGAACCAACCACGGCCAGCCTGGAGTTGTCCGAAGCCTGGGTCGAGCAATTACTACAGGCGGATGCCCTCGCCTTTGCCGTGCCGATGTATAATTTTTCGCTGCCCTCGACCCTGAAGGCGTGGCTGGATCACGTCATTCGACCGCGGCGCACCTTCGTAAAGGTGGCCGACGGCCAGTTGGAAGGGCTCGCCGGTCCCAAACCGGCGCTGGTCATGAGTGCCAGTGGGGGCCTGTTCGCCGACACGTCACTGGACCACCTGCGTCCTTATCTCAAAACAGCATTGGGCTTTATCGGCATTGACTCCCCCCAATTTGTCGACTGGGAGGGTACTGCTCGCGCTGATGTAGACCCGGAAGTGAGACGTCGCCAGGTCGTTGCCCAATTGCACGACTGGGTCCAGGCGTGTTGAGACCGATTGCAAACAAGCCAGAGTGTGACCAGGGACAGCTACCAATAAATGCGTGACAACGGCCCAGTAACCCAGCGCCCGATCCACCTAAGCGACCAGGACCGTATTTTCTCCGTCACCACCCACAAGGGGGTGACCAATTACGCCAACGACGATTTCGTTCGCATTAGCCAGTTCACCCGGGAGGAACTGGAGGGCGAGGCGGCCAATCGCGTCCGTCACCCGGACATGCCCCGATCTGTCTTCCGCGAGGTCTGGCAAAAGCTGTCGGCCGGAGGCGCCTGGGTGGGCGTGGTGAAGAACCGCGCAAAGAACGGGGACCATTACTGGGTCAATGCCTACATGATGGCCGTCGAGGATGAAGACGGGCAGGTCACCGAATGCCAGTCGGTTCGCTTCAAACCGGACGCTGCAGCCATCGACCGGGCAGAGAGAGTCTACGCCCGGATGCGCTCTCAAGAGCGGAGCGGCAACGGCTTTGTCGACTACCGCAGCGCCGTCAGGTGCCGGTGGCCCCTCTCTCGACGGCTACCCTCTGTGCTGGGCCTTATCGCTGCGCCCACCCTCGCAGTGCTGCTCCACCTAGCGAACTGGCATCCTCTGGGCGTAGCGGTTGCTGGGCTTGCCGCTATCACGACGGTAGGAGCCAGCTATCTGGTTACACGCCCGGTGGACACCCTAGCCAGCCACGCCCGCCGCATCATTGACGACCCCGTCCAGGAATACATTGAGACGGGTCGCTGCGATGAAATAGGCGCTATCGACATGGCTATCCGGACACTGGAGAACGAACGTCGGGCCGTGGCCGAACGCTTGGCATCAGATACCCGCAGTATTCGCCAAGGCAGCACGCAAGCGAATGCGGCATTGGACCAGGCGAGCCAGATAGTCAATCGGCAAAGCGATGAGGTCACCCAGGTGGCCACGGCCATGAACCAAATGACCGTCAGTGCCCAAGAGATCGCCCGCCTGGCCGATGAGGCCCGCAGCACGGCTGCCCAAACCGACACCTCTGTCGCCGAAGGCAGCGAGCAAGTGGTTGCGGCCACCCAGGCACTCACCGAACTGACCGGGGCGATGGAAACAGTCGGCGAACAAGTGCGGGGCCTGCATGAGCAGTTCTCTGAGATCACTGAGGCCAGCCAACTGATCGAGAATATTGCCAAACAAACCCAACTCCTGGCACTGAACGCCTCGATTGAGGCGGCACGGGCCGGCGAACAGGGCAAGGGGTTCGCTGTGGTGGCCGAAGAAGTACAAGCCCTGGCCCAGCAGGTGAACCAATCGTCCCATCGGATCCGCGAACGGACGATCGAATTGGGCACCACCATAGACACCATGGCTCGGGAGATGGACCAGCGTCAGCGCAGCGCTCGGGCCCATGCCCAACAAGCAGAACGCGCCGCCGGGTCCATTGACAACATGCGTGCCGCTAGCGGCGCGATTGAGTCTATGAGCAACCAGGTTGCCAGTGCGGCGGAGGAGCAGACCCAGGTCGCTCAGGAAATCGATGCGACCTTGGTGCGGATCGCGGAAATGGCCCAGGACTCCAGCGACGCAGTGGAGACGTCGACGAGAGAGGCCGCACAGGTCGCGGAGAGAGCCGGCCAGGTCACGCGCATCGCGGCCCGCATGGCCGGGTAAGCCCAACCCTGCTCAGTATCGAAAGCGTGCAACCAATTCCCGCAATTCCAGGGCCAAATTGCCGAGGGCGCGGCTGCCCTCGGCCGTCTCCCGCGCCCCTTTGGCTGCCTCGTCCGCCAACCCGCCCAATCGAGCCGTGTTCCTAGCCAATTCCCCGGTGGTGGCCGACTGTTGCTCGGTGGCTGAGGCGACCTGCAGGTTCATCGCTTCAACTTCCTGCATCTGATCGGCAATGCGCTCCAGCGCGGACAGGCCCGGACGGGCTTCCGCCATGCATTGCTCTGATAGCGTCTTGCTGCCATTCATGGCGACCACCGCCTCCACAGTCTGCTCCTGGAGGCGCGCGATCATGGCGCCAATCTCCTCCGTCGCACATCGGGTGCGCCCCGCCAGTCCGCGGACCTCGTCCGCCACCACCGCGAAGCCCCGCCCGTGTTCGCCGGCCCGCGCCGCCTCAATGGAGGTATTCAGGGCAAGCAGATTGGTCTGCTCGGCAATGCCCTGAATCGCACCAATAATCGACTCGATCTCATGCCCCACGAGCTGCAACTGCTGCAGCTTTTCGGAGGTACCCTGAACCTCGCCCGCCTGCTGACCGATGGTGTTGACCATTTGCTGGATCACGCCCTGCCCGGCATCTACCTCCTGGCGCCCGGATCGGGTCAGCACAGTGCCCTCCTGGGCATTGCCGGCCACCTGTTGCACGGTGGTACTCAGCTGTTCCATGCCGGCCGCCAATGCCGCAACTTCAGTGCGCTGCTGTTCCACTCCACTGGAAGCAACAGTACTGGTCTCCTGCAGTCGGGTTGCCGTATCGGTCAGGGTTTCACAGTGCGCCGCCACTTGGGCGACCACGCCGCGCACTTGCTCCGCGAAGGCGTTGAAGGCCCGCCCGAGCCGGGCCAACTCGTCAGCACCCCTGACCTCCAGGCGTCGGGTCAAGTCCCCCTCGCCACCTGCCACATCCTCCATCGCCAGGGCTGCAGTCTCCAGGGGCCGACTGATCCCCCGGGCCAGCAGCAGGATGACAACCATCAAGCCGGCCAGACCGGACAGGCCAATCACGATCACTTGCCCCTCAATGGCAGTAACCGCTTCCAGAACCTCACTCATGGGCATCGCCATGGCAAACGACCACGCGCCCGATTCACCGCCTAAAGGGGCAGGCTCGAAGACGATCAACGCCTCCTCACCGAACAAGTCGTTATGCATCACGGTGACGTAGGACTCCCCGGCGGTGACCGCAGAGACGGCGGCGGGCAGTTCCTCTGCCATGAAGTCCCCTTCTGTATCTTCCATCAATTGGCCCAAGCGACTGACGTCGGGGTGCGCGATGATCGCGCCAGTCTGGCCAAAGAGCGCCGTCACACCGGCATTGTGCTGAACCCCCGTTACGCTCTCCTGCAGGCCATTCAAGCTCATCTCCACGGCGACCAAACCGGCATCGTGGTTCGCTGCATTGAGCGGGACCGCCAGCGTGACCACCCAGTGTTCATCCTGGCGCCCCGTGGCGGGATGAGGGTCGGTGACCACTGGTCTCGAACCCTGCACGAGGGACTGCTCCAGCGCTTGCTCCCGATCCCCCCAGGTAATGCCATCCAGGCGCTCCGGCGACGCGCCCACCTCAGCTCGTCGCCAGCCACTGGCGTCGCCCCCCCTGTCCACCCCGTCTGCGGCAGGCCAAGCGCTCCAGGCACGCAACAGATGAGGCCGCTGTGCAAGGTGGGCGCGCAACATGGCAGAAAGCGCGGCCTCGCGTTGCTCCACCGAAAGCATATCGTCAACCTGATCAATGGTGGCGATTGCTGTCAGGGCCTCCCATTCATCATGCAGCGTGCCCACGACGCGCTCACCCTCCAGAGCCGCCAGCGACTGCACCGAAGCGAGCGCCTCCTCCGTCACCGCTTCCTGTACGGCCTGGCGGACAAACAAGAGCACCAGGATGAGAATGGCCGTAACCACCGGGAGCAAGGTAAACAGGAGCTTCCGGTTCATGGGAAGGCGTGAAAGCATCAATCCACCCTCTCGGCGGGTATCGCCCGAAACCACTCGGTTGCTGGCCAGTGGAGTGAGTTCGCGGCTAGCTTTGTGGCTTGCGGGCCGGTACGAAAAGCGGGGGCGGACTGCGTGAGCCCGCCCCGTCAACACGTGGACCAGCGAGGTGTGTTAGGCCGCTTGGCGGCGCTGGGAGAGGAACTGCTCCAAGGCATCCGCCGAGCCAATGAGCCGGCCGTCCACGAACACCTGGGGCAGGCTGCCGGAGCCGGTGGCGGCGCGCACCGAACGGGTGGTGACCCCGTCACCTAGGGTAATCTGCTCGTAAGCCATCTGATGGCTCTCCAACAACGACTTGGCCCGGGCACAGTGGGGGCAGCCGGCCTTGGCAAACAGGGTGACGAACTCCGGATGCGGTGCCTCCGGGTTGATATAGCGCAGCATGGTATCGGCATCGGAGACCTCGAAGGGGTCACCGGGCTTCTCCGGCTCGATGAACATCTTGTCGATGACACCGTCCTTGACGAGCATGGAGTAGCGCCAGGAGCGCTTGCCGAACCCAAGGTCGGTCTTGTCCACCAGCATACCCATGCCTTCGGTGAACTCGCCGTTCCCGTCGGGAATCAGGGTGATGTTCTCGGCGTGCTGATCCCGCGCCCACTCGTTCATCACGAAGGCGTCGTTGACAGACAGGCAGACAATCTCGTCCACACCGTTCTCGAAAAACACAGGCGCCAGCTCATTGAAGCGCGGCAAATGGGTGGACGAGCAGGTCGGGGTAAACGCGCCGGGCAGTGAGAAGACCGCCACGGTCCGGCCGTTGAAAACATCCCTGCTATCCACATCCGCCCAGTCACCATTTTTCCGGGTACGGAAGACGACCTCGGGTACACGCTGACCTTCACGATTTTGCAACATGGTATTCACCTCGATTTTCTATATGGAGTGATGAACTCACCTGCGCTTAGGCGTTCAACCCCATGGGATGGCTGCGAAAGACTTCGATCCGGCGGAACAGCTCACTGTGTGAATCGAGAAACCAGAAATTGCATGCATTGCTCCGCGTCTCACGCCCTTCACGATCCACCAGCCGCACCTGATAAAGGCTGGCAATTGACCGGCCCACCGGATCCACAGTGCTACGGAAGTTGTTGTGTTCGACTTCTAAAAAGTTGTTGAAGATCTCCTCAAAAAGGGCCCGGACCTGGGTATCCCGCCCCTGCAGTATCTGCCCGTCGTTATGCAGAATGAGTTCCACCTCCGGATGCAGACACCTCAGGGTGCCATCCAGATCCTTCCGGTCGCAGGCGCCGAAATAACGAACAATGGCATTGGCTTCGTATTCCTCACGGCTAATTGGGCTCATTGCTTCTCCATCGTCAGCAATCGCCCTCCGGCCCTACCCGCTGACCGGAGGGCTGCGCCCTTATCAGCGCGCTACCGAACGCAGCGTGGATACGCCGATGTCATCCTCCGAGAACCCCGGGGTGTTGGTGCTCCATTCCGCATGGTCCGGAATGAAGATAGTGGCCCGATTGCGTAGGAAATCGATCACTACCCCGGCGTTGGTCCGGATATCACGGAAGCCATCCTCGCCCTCTCCGGGCGTGGAGTTGAACTGCAAGAACTTCCAGAAATCACCTGCCTGGTTGTAGGCCTCGCCGTAGTGCAAGCGCGGATACTGGGTATCCATGTACACCACCTTCTTGCTATAGGGGTGCTCACTCGGCGGGACGGCCTCGATCACCCACACTTCGCGCGGCTCGTAACGATCGAAGTTCACATTCCAGTAGGGGGACTGAGAGAGATCGAACAGCGGGTATTGATCATCCACATCGCTTGCACCGCTGTTGACGTTTTCCTCCCGGCCGTTGGCTGCAGCCAGCACCCAACGCCGCTCCACCAACCGGTACTCGTCATACCAGGATGGTTGCGCGTTGAAGATCTCGATATCGTCTTGGAGCTGGTCGGTGCTGCCCACCGGGTCCATCCAGGCCCCACCCGACAGGCGGCGGACACGACGCACTGCGGGGATATAGGCCCAGACATCCTCCATGGCATCAGAGTCGTACCGGATGCTGAGCGTACCCAAGCCCCGTACGTCGCGCGGCTCAGTGGCCACGAATAGGGTGCGGCTCAGTTCGCTGCCGTCACCAGCGACCGGGTCATCGGCCGCCAGCCGCCCCTTCATGGTGTAGCGCAGGAACCACCAATTCTGGATGCGGTCCACACCGCTGTCACCGTCCACCATCATGTAGGTGACGTTGGGCACGTTCATGACGTCGCCACGGGGCTGACCGTAGTACCAGTTCCAGATCAGCTTTTCGGCGATGTGCGGATCATCCTCGCTGATCTCGGGAAACGGCATCCCGGCCTTCCAGCCCTCCACCTGGCGGGAATCCGGGTTGAAGCTCACAGTGTCTCGATTCGCTTCGGTAGCCTCCTGATAACTGGGATCCAGCTCGATCTCCTGGGAGTGATACATCGGCATTTCAAACCCGGACTCGCGGATGCGCCACTCCAGCCGCTCCGTCAGCAGGTCCTTCACCTTGTGGCCTTGGAAGGTTTGGTCGTAGAGTTCGTCGATATTCTCGGCCGACAGGACCGTGCCCTCAGGGATCTCTGCCCAGGCCCATCCCGGCAGGGCCATCAGGCCCGCCAACAGCGCCGAATAACTCGCATTTCTTAATTTCATATCGTCATCCTCCAACCCAAATCAGAACTGGTAGCGCGCGCGCGCAAATAGCTGATTGTTATCCTCGAAATAACCAAACAACGAACGACTACCAACGTCGTCGCCACCCCAGAAGAGATCCGCCTCAAGCTTGAAGCGCAGGCTGTCGCCGTATTCAAAGGCAATGCTGGGCACGGCAAACCCACCGCCATAGCTGGTATCAAAGCCGAGTACCAACTCCGGATTCACCCGCCCATTCAGGTAACTCAGCCCCAGGATGCTGGTCACCAAGGTGGAGTGCTCGCGGCTTTGCTGCCCAAAGCCCACCAGCTCCACCAACTCGTCGTCGCTGTCGAAGCTGGTGATCCAGGTATCGAAGACCTGTACTGAGAAAAAGGCGGGGCGATCTGCGTTGAATAGCCGGCCCAGGCCGCGCAGGTCCTTGTCCATACGAACCATGGTCCGGACCACGTCCTTGGTCTCGATGCCCTCGAAGCCGGCCAGGCCTAACGCTGCTGCAGCCTCGTTTTCCGCAGAGGCGTTCTCCACGGAGCCGAAGTTGTAGGGCTGATCCTTGATGTAGGCGACCTCTGTACTCCAGATGAAATCACCCCATCCGGCATAGCCATTGGCCGTGGCACCAAAGACATCCACCGTGGGATGGATGGTCTCGCCCCAAGGGCCGCGGGTATCGTCGCTTCGGTAGGGGTTCCAGGCGGGGCTTACCACCGGATCCGCAGCAAAAGTGTGCAGGTAAGCGAGTGAATACCCGATGCCGCCCGCGAAACCTTCCCAGCGAAGCCCGCCGGTGACGTCCTGGTAGTCACCCTGATCATGCTCGTAGTTGTAAGGAACCAAGGTGGTCAGATCGACGCCTTTGTTGGGCGTGTTGGCCCAACGCCCACCCTCCAGGTCGTAGCTGTTACCGATGTCGGTGCGCCGATCCAGGCCCGGCCGGACCAAGACCTGCAACGACCCGTCAAGCGACGGGAAGTGCTGGGTGACATTGGCCATGATGACGGGCTTGCGAAGCTCCTCGTTGGCCGGCTCCAGGAAACTGCGCCAGCGGAAGTCGAACCCGTGCACCAGATCCGTGCCCTGGAAGAAATCGGTCTCGCCCCAAGCCACCTGCTGCTTGCCCAGCCGCACATCCGTGTTGCGGGTGGGGTAGAGATCAACGTAGGCCTCGCGCAATTCGGTCTCGTTGTAATACTCGCGCAGGCTATCCTCATCGCCCGCGTTCGCCCCTGCATCTTCCAGCCGCCGCATGTATCGGGTGCTAGCCTCGCGCACCACCCGTGACTTGGTCACGAATTTTGCCCAATCCGTCTCGGCGTCGATGTCTAGATGCAGTGTGGTCCGCACCATGGAGAGCCGGTTGCGGTGGTTACCCTCCAGCGCCGAATTGGAGGACGCCGGGTTGTCCAGGTTCATGGAGATGTCCTGGGTAATGGCACCGCTGATACTTGCATCCAGGTCCAGGGCCTGCGCGGCGCCGGAGGCCGTCAATAGGGCTAAGGCGCTGACGCCCAGTACCGACGATCGGCACCTGCCCCCCTGTTTGAACACGCAATGGGTCATGGTTGTTGTCTCCTCTTAGACCTCTTTGGCAAAGGACACCGGCACCGCTCAGCCCTCATTCGGGACCAGGCGATCACCGGTTGTAGCGGCCTCTGGGCGAGGCTCTGGTTGGAAGTCCCGGTAGATGAACCGGGGTTTGAACACGTAGGCCAGCGACGGCATGACGAACAGCGCTGTCACGGCAGACACTGTCAGCCACAGCCCCATCAGCAGCCCCATCTCGGCCTGGAAGCGCAGCGATGAGGCCCACCAGAGCAGGGTGCTAGCGATGAGCACGGCTGCTGTGACCAGCACTGCCCGGCCAGCGGAATGCAGGGCCATGCGATAGGCCTGCAGTTCGTCGCCCCCCCGGCGCAGCTCCTCGCGGATGCGGTCACAGATGTAGAGGGCGTAATCGACGCCCAGGCCAATACCCAGCGCGGCCACCGGCACCGTGTTGATGTTCATGCCGATCCCCTGCCAGGCCATGAAGCTGAAGGTCAGGGTGTTGGACATGATCACCGGTACCATGAAGAACATGCCGGCCATGCTGGAGCGGTATACCAGCGTGCACATCACCACCAGCACCAGCAGTGCCAAGGCGATGGACTGGATCTGCCCGGCCAGGATCACCTCGTTGACGGCCCCCAACAAACCGATCAGGCCTCCAGCAAGCAGATACTCGCCCCCCTCCAGCGGATTGTTATCGATGTACTCATTCAGCCGGGCCAGGGCGGTCCGGATGGTCTCCCCCTGGCGGTCTTGGAAGAACAGGGTGATACCGGCATGCTGCTTATCGGAGTCGACGAACTGGTCGAGGTCCCCCGGTTCGGAGACCGACTCGAAGATGTACATCAGTTCGCCGGTCATCAGCGCATCGTTGGGCAGCTCCTGATAATGGGGATTACCCTCACGCAACACCCGATGAACGGTCGGCAGGATGTCGGCCACGGAGAGCGTGCCACCGACCTGGGGTTGTGCTTCCATGAAACGCTGCAAGCGGTTCATGTTGGCCAACACCTCCGGGCGTTGCACGAAGCCCTCCTCCTCGCCACTGGCCACAATGAACATGCGGTCGGCGCCGTGGTAGTTGGCATTGACCGCCGCCGAGTCCTGGTTATAGGTGCTGTCCGGCCACAGGATGGGCGAGCCGGGGTTGGCATCCCCGACCTGCAGGCCGAAGGCGAAGTAGCCGGAACCGACCAGCACCACCAGGGCGGTCACCAGCGCAGGCACCCGAGCACGGCTGGCCACAGTCCGCAGGGCCAGATTCAGCACCGGGCGCAGCGGGTCCAGGCGGCGTCGCGTCTGTACCCGAGCCTGGTTCACCCAGGAGAGCAGCACTGGGGTGAGAATGATGGCGCTGACTGCGACCGTGGATATCCAGGTGATGGCCATGAACGCCAGCTTCTGGAGCAGCGGAATGGGGCTAAGGGCCACCACCGCGACGCAACCGGCGTCCGTGGCGATACCCAGCAGCCCGGGCCGGAACAACTCCCGCAGTGTGTTACTGGCCGCCCGGCGCGAAGCGCCCTCCACGTCGCCAAGACAGCTTAGTTCCTCCTCGAACCGGGTGACGATCTGTACCGAGTGGGAAACCGCGCGGGAGGTGATTAGCACCGCAACCACCACCACCAAGGGATCGAAGTGGATGCCCAGTAGGCTGGCGGTACCCAATGCCCAGCTGCCGCTGGCAAAACCGGATACCAGGGGCAGCAACGTCCCCCGCCAGGTGCGGACCAAGGCGAACAGCACAACCGCCATGACCAACAAAGCCAACAGCGCCAACTGCAGCGTCTCTGTGAGGTAGTGGTTCACCCAGCCGTAGAGGATCGGGTCGCCCACCAGGCGCACGTTGACCGAGGCGTCGTCCACATCGTCGATCAACGCCCGAATCTCGTTGAACACCACCTCGTAGTCGACGAGATGATCAATAAAATCAGCGGTGACCAGCGTGGAGTGCAGGTCCTCAGAGACGTAAGTGCCCATCACCACCGGGTTGGTCACCACGGATTCACGCAGTTGATCCAACTCCGCTTGCGTGGTCGGCACCTCCGGCCACATCAATGACCGGGTGTCTATCCCGGCGGTGGACCCAGTGACCTCTTTGAGCTTGCGGGCGGCCAGGGAGACAATCTGATAGTCGTCCACCGCCGGTACCGTACGCAGCTCTCGTGTCAGGTACTGGACTTTGCGCAGCACCTCGGTCTGGAAGATATCTCCCTCCACCGGCTCGATCATGATCGTGACCATGTTCGAGCTGCCGAAGGCATCCTTGAACTGCTCGTGTGTCTCTACATAGGGGTGTGATTGGGGGAGCAGGTCCTCAAAGACCGTCTCCACGTTGATGTTCAGGGCATTCCAGGCATGGAACAGCGTGATGAAGGCCAACAGGCCAACCAGCCAGGCTCGGAATCGAATGCACAGGTCCGCGAATCGTTGCACCATGACGCCTTACTCCCCGTTGGACGTGAATTGCCGCCAGGCGCCTGCTGGGCCTTCCCAGACCCCGACCTGAGCCCCGACCATCAGCGCACCGCCATCCACGGGCTGCACGTCCATCAACCAAGGCATGCTGTTCTGGCTGATGCGACCGCTCTCCCACTCACCATCGATCTGTCCTACCACCCAAGTGCCCTGGTCGCCCACGGCTAGCCAGCGCTGGGAATCGGCATCCCAAACCACATCGAACAGGTGAAACTCAGTGGGGCTATTGACCTGGGCCCAGGTCTCGCCATGATCGGTGGTGGTCAAAATCACGCCTTCCAAGCCGACCGCCACGCCCTGGCCCTCCTCCGCAAAGGCCACCGACGTCAAGCTGCTTTCGACCTTTGGAGTCAGCGTTTCCCAGGTTTGGCCGCCATCGATGGAACGCCGCATCTCGCCGAACTCACCCACCAGCATCGACACGCCGGTGCCGTTAAAGCTGATGTCGGCCCAGGCCAGGTCCTTCTCGGGCATGGCGCGGGCCCAGGAGGCGCCCCCGTCCTGCGTATGCAACAGCGCCCCCATCTCGCCCACAGCCCAGGCCTCTGCCTCACCCACGGTGCGCACCCGCAGCAGCTTGTTGGCAATCTCGGAGCGGGGGGCATCACCCAGATGCCAACTCGCGCCACCATCCTGGGTGTAGAGGGCGACACCGTCATTCCCGACGGCGACTGCCCGGTCCTCCGACCAGGCCGCAACGTGCTGGAGATGCTCCTGCGTGGCAGCGTCCTGTCGGGTCCAGGTGGCCAACCCGTCTTCGGAGCGCAGGATCTTGCCGTCGCTGCCCACCATCCAAGCCACGTCAGCAGTGGGTAGCGTTGCGCCGAAGAAGGCGTCTCGCTCCTCGATCAGCGGCGGCTGCACCGTGGAGCCCAACGGTTGCGGGCGCACGAAGATGGCAGCCCAAAGCAACCCGGCAATGAACAACCACGGAGCCACCGCCAGCACACCCCGCCCTAGCGCACCGGCAACGCGGACCACACCGGACCGTTCCGACTGTTCTTGAGCCGGCGCTGTCTCTGTGGTCAGCGCGTCCGGGGCGCCATCCCGGAAGAACGCTGTCAAAAAGAACTCGAACCGCATCGTCTCACTCCTCGTTTGCAACGCTGCGGCCGACCGTTGGCAGCAGCGTCAAACGAAAGATGGACAATTTTCAATTGAAAGTCAATTGGTGATTAGTTGGCTTCGAAGCGATAAGCTATTCGATATCATCCGATCGCGCCGGAGACGTGGGCCGCGAGAGAAGTACAAAGCACTCACAGCCAGCGGCAGAGTTGTGAAGAACAGGCAAGACAAAAATCAAAAATTTTCATAAAAAACAATATTTTAAAATATTCAATCCAGTATCCATCAAGGTTCATGTCTGTTAGAATTACGCTGTACAAGCCTTTGCACACGCGCAGGGGCGGGCCCTGGACACCATCCCGGGCCACGAGATTCCACCCAGCGGGACTACGGACTCAGACATGGACTCAGACAAGACGGCACCGGGTGCTCCCGATCGGCCCGGACAGCGCCAGCGAGGCAGACGGCGGGCAACCGATACACCAGTGGCCGACAACTTTGAATGGGCGACGGTACGCATGGCAGAGGCCTTCGACCGTTCTACCAAAGGGCTATTGGCCGCCGTGGGTTATGGAGACGTCACGCCGCAGGAAGAGCGGATACTCAACATGATCCGCCTACACGATCACCCCAAGCCAGCACTAATCGTGGCGCGACTTCTGAACCGCGACGACCTCCCCAATTTGCAGTACAGCCTGCGCAAGCTGGAGCGCAGCGGGTTGGTGGAGAAGGTCGCGGATGAGCGGGGCAAAAAGGTTAATTACACAGTCACGGCAGCCGGCCGGGAACTGACCGAGCGGTTCGCGGAGGTACGTCGACACCTCATCATCGATCAGCTCCAACCCTTAGAGGGCATCGAGGATCGACTGCGGCGCGGGACGCGAATTCTGAGCTTACTCACCGGTCTTTACGACGAAGCAGGCAGAATCTCTGCGACTTACGCGCCAGAGAATAGTTAGCCGGGGGCCCATCGGTTATCGGTTCGGGTGTAAGCCGGCATCATGGCCGCCCCATCCCACTGAGCCGGCTCTATGCACAACAATGGATACCGTTATACTCTCAAGGCGACAGAACGGATGAACCGGAAAACCCAAGCGCCCAGAAACCCTGCAATAGTGGCTCGCGACATGAATTCAATGGTGGACACCAAACGATATCGGAGCTGGCACCTGGCCCGTACCGAGCATGAGGCCCTGACCACGGAGTTCGAGTGGTCGCTGCTCCGATTCCAGGAGGCCTTTCAACGCTTTTGCCTCCAAGTGGCCAGCATCACGGGGCTGGGCAGCCTAAATTACTCGGAGCTGATCATTCTGCACGTCATCAACATGCAGAGCCATCCACAGCCCTCGGCGTTGATCGCCCGCCAGCTCAACCGGGATGACCTACCCAACATCCAGTACAGCCTGCGAAAGCTCATCAAACAGGGCCTGGTGGAAAAGATCAAAGACACCGGCGGCAAGACCTACTGCTTCGATGCCACGGACGAGGGCCGGCGCCGGCTACAGGACTACGCCAGGCTGCGCCACGAGCTGCTCACAGAGCAGACCAAGAACATCGAACACATTGATCGCAAGCTGTTCGAAACCGGTCGGCTCATCAGCCTGCTGACCGGTCTGTACGATGAAGCCGGTCGCATCTCGGCCACCTACAGCCCATATTCCACCGCTGATTACGACGAAGAGGAAGATGCCCGCCCTCAGGGCGATGCCTGATCCCTGATCCCTAAGCCAACGTGCTTGACGAGAAAGGCCGGCAGCCTCCCTGGGCTGCCGGCCTTTTTATGCCCTTATTTCGCGTGAAAGGACTCCATGAGGTCACAAGCCACGCGATCACACACGGCAAGGGGTGCGGTACGACCACAGCGCTGCGCCCCACGCAGTCGGCGCCGGTCCGACTGCCGCAGCCCAGCCAGTCCGGCGTTGAGATAGCGGCTCAAACAGCGGTCCCAGATAGTGTCCACAGCCCCCAGGTGGCAGAATCGCTCCAGAGCCAGGCTGCCATCACCTCGCTCGCCCAGGCTTTGCGGCGCAAACAAGGCTACTGCCTTCTCTGGCAGGGCACGGATGCGGGCGCCCTTCAGGGCATACAGTTCATCCGCCATCATGGCTGAGGCAATAAAACTGGCACCCCAGCCACTCTCACGCAGCAGTGCGATCACCCGATGCCCACGGGTACGGGCATGGGCGATCACCGCCGCAAGGTGCGCGAGGGCCAGCGCAAAGCCTCGCTGCTCATTCTCAACGCTAAAGGCCTGCTCGGCGTCAGCGAGAAGCAGAATAGACCGCCCGGAATCATGCGTCATAGTGGCCAGCAGTTCCTGGGCCAATCGGACCACCTGCACGAAGCCGGCCGGGCGTCCGGAGACGAACCCCAATATCCGGACCTCCTCGCCACAGGTCCTGACCCCGCTGCCCTGAACCAGCCCATCATGCTCGGCAACCACCAAGCCGTTGGGAAACAGGCGGTCCAAGTCGTTCTGGAGGGCTTTGAAAACGCCCCGTTGTTCCGGCTTGGCACCTGGCAGCCTCGTTTGCAGAAGGGCCTGAGTCGTCTTCAGATCCTCGACGCCGGGCGGCTGGTAGTCATCCAAGTACTGGATAATGGCCCCTCGAACCGCCAAGACATCATCCACGACAACGGCATCGGCCTCACCGGTAGCGACCCGGCTGCTGGCCGCAACGGCCATTTCCAACACCTCCCGCTGGTGCGATGTGAGTCCGGCACCTCCATCAGCCATGACATCCATGACCCGAATGCCTGAGGTGCCAAAACGGGCCCCCTCGACCATGACCACTCGATCCGCACTGCGGGCCACCAGAGCAGCCGCACCGAAACAACCGAGTTGGCCCCCAACCACGGCGAGCACGGGGATGCCGGCCGCGCGCAGTTCTTGGATCCCGCGAACGATCTCGGCTGCCCCCAGCATGGCCGATTCGGCTTCCTCCAGACGCACGCCGCCGGAGTCCAGGAGCAGCAGCACCGCATCCGGTGCTGCCCATTGCGCCGCTTCCAGCATGCCTTTCACACGCGCAGCGTGGGTCTCGCCAAACGACCCCCCGCGGCAACTGCTGTTCTGGGCGGCAAGAAAAACCCGACTGCCGTCAATCTCACCCACGCCGACCAGCACGCCATCATTACTGTTGAACTCGACGCGCACCTCTTCGGGCAAGCCCTGCAGGGTGCCCGGCTCAACCAAACGTTCCATGCGCTGACGCGCTGAGGCAGCTCGATATTGACTGGGCGCACCAGGCGATGCCCCCCTGTACTGTTTCTCAATATTTGTAGTCATTACTCCTCCCGGCCAACAATCCTTGCGCGGCCTGTTCTGACGTGGCCTACGCGAGGCTGTTCTGTCACCCGCGGAGAGGTGGTGGCCCCACCTTGTTTATTAAATTATCGCCAATAATCCGCGGATGTATTTTAAGCTTGTCTTACAATATATAAAACTTCAATAGCGTCTCTATAGACCTGCCATAAAAAAGCCGCCATATCCCTGGCGGCCCGCTTTGCTGCATGTGCGCCCTTTCGACGAGGTCAGACGGTGAGCACCGTCGACCCGGTGGTCTGGCGCCCCTCCAGCGCCTTGTGCGCCTCGGCGGCCTGCTGCAGGGGCCAGGTCTGGTTGACCTCCACCTTGAGCACACCCTTCTGCACCACGTCGAACAGCGCCTGGGCCCCGGCCAGCAGGTCCTCGCGCTTCGCGGTGTAGGTCATGACCGTCGGCCGGGTAATGAACAGCGAGCCCTTGGCGGAGAGCGCCTTCAGGTCCACCGGCGGCACGGGGCCCGAGGCGTTGCCGAAGCTCACCATCAGCCCCAGAGGCCGCAGGCAGTCGATGGAGTCCTCGAAGGTGTCCTTGCCGATGGAGTCGTAGACCACCGGCACCCCCTCGCCGTCGGTCAGCTCGCGCACCCGGTCCACGAAACGCTCGCGGGTATAAACGATCGGGTGGTCACAGCCGTGGGCGCGGGCCAGTTCCGCCTTCTCGTCGGTGCCCACGGTGCCGATGACGGTGGCCCCGAGGTGCTTGGCCCACTGGCAGACCATGAGGCCCACCCCGCCGGCAGCGGCGTGGATGAGAATGGTATCGCCGGGCTTGACCTCGTAGGTGCGGCGCAGCAGGTACCAGGTGGTCAGGCCCTGCAGCATCATGGCGGCCGCAGTCTGGTCATCGATGCTGTCGGGCAGCCGCACCAGCCGATCCGCCGGCATCAGCCGTTCCTCGGCGTAGGCGCCCAGCGGCGGCGCCGCGTAGGCCACGCGGTCACCCACCGCCACCTCGGTCACACCATCCCCCACGGCCTCGACCACGGCCGCGCCTTCCAGGCCGAGGCCGCTGGGCAGCGCCGGCGGCGGGTAGAGACCGGTCCGGAAGTAGACGTCGATATAGTTCAGGCCCACGGCGGTCTGGCGCAGGCGCACCTCGCCCGGCCCGGGCTCACCGACCTCAATGGGCTCCCACTTCAGGACTTCCGGGCCGCCGGTCTCGTGGATTCGTATGGCGTGGGGCATGTTCGGTCCTCCGCTTGGTGTTGTTCTGGTTTCGGTGCCGGATCACACCTCAACACCCGGGCGGAGGGCCGCCCGCGACTCAGCCGAAGCGGCTCTTGACGTAGTCGCGGAAGGCCGGGCCCAGCTCCGGGTGCTTGAGGCCGTAGTCCAGCATCGCCTCAAGGTAACCCAGCTTGCTGCCGCAGTCATAGCGGCGTCCGGAAAACTCGTGCACCAGCACCCGCTCCTTCTGGAGCAGACTGGCGATGGCGTCGGTGAGCTGGATCTCGCCCTTGGCGTCGGGCGCGGTCTGCGCCAGTTCATCGAAGATGCCCGGGGTAAGGATATAGCGCCCGACCACGGCCAGATTGGAGGGGGCCTCTTCCGGGGCCGGCTTCTCGACAATGCTGTTCACGGCGAACAGGTCATCGGTAACGGGCTCGGCGCTGACCACGCCGTACTTGTGGGTCTCCTCGCGGGGCACCCGCTCCACGCCCAGTACGCTGTTGTGGTGCTCGGCGTACTGCTCGGCCATCTGGCAGAGCACCGCCTGGCCGTTGCCGTCGATCAGGTCATCGGCCAGCAGCACCGAGAAGGGTTCGTCGCCGATGACGGCGCGAGCGCAGTACACCGCATGCCCCAGGCCCAACGCCTCGCCCTGCCGGATGTATATGCAGTGCACCCCATCGGGCACGGTGGAGCGGACCAGCTCCAGCATCTCATGCTTCTGCTTCTGCTCGAGCTCGGCCTCCAGTTCGTAGGCCTTGTCGAAGTGGTCCTCGATGGCGCGCTTGGTCCGGCCGGTGATGAAGATCAGGGTCTCGGCCCCGGCCGCCACCGCCTCGTCCACGGCGTACTGGATCAGCGGCCGGTCGACGATGGGCAGCATCTCCTTGGGGCTCGCCTTGGTGGCGGGCAGGAAGCGCGTGCCCAGCCCTGCGACGGGGAATACGGCCTTTTTGATGCGGTGGTCGGTCATGGTCCGGGTCCTTGGGTGGTTCTCAGTGTTGCAGGCGCGGCACGCGGGTTGCCTCAGCCGATCCAGCGACGGGCATTACGGAACAACCGGAGCCAGGGGCCGTCCTCGCCCCAGTCCGCCGGGTGCCAGCTGTGCTGCACCGTGCGGAAGACCCGCTCCGGATGGGGCATCATGATGGTGTAGCGCCCGTCCACAGTGGTCAGGCCGGTGATGCCCTCCGGCGAGCCGTTGGGGTTGGCCGGATACTGCGTGGCCACCTGGCCGCGCCCATCAACATAGCGCAACGCGAGCAGGTTGGCCGAGGCCGCCTTGCGCGGGCCGCTCTCGGGGCCGAACGCCACCCGACCCTCGCCGTGGGCCACGGTGATCGGCAGCCGCGAGCCGGCCATCCCGTCCAGGAAGAGCGACGGCGAGGGCACCACCTCCACCTGCGAGAGCCGCGCCTCGAACTGCTCGGAGCGGTTGCGCACGAAACGGGGCCAGAGCTCCGCGCCCGGGATCAGGTCCTTGAGCTGGGAGAGCATCTGGCAGCCATTGCAGACCCCCAGGCCGAAGGTGTCACCCCGGTTGAAGAAGGCCTCGAACTGATCCCGCGCCCGGTCGTTGTAGCGGATGGAGCGGGCCCAACCGCCGCCGGCCCCCAGCACGTCGCCGTAGCTGAAGCCGCCGCAGGCCACCAGCCCGGCGAAGTCACCCAGCTGCGCGCGGCCTTCGATGATGTCGCTCATGTGCACGTCCACCGCCTCGAAGCCGGCGGCGTGGAAGGCGGCGGCCATCTCCGTGTGGCCGTTCACCCCCTGCTCGCGCAGCACCGCCACCCGCGGCCGGGCGCCGCTGGCGATGTAGGGGGCCGCCACGTCCTCGGCCGGGTCGAAGGTGAGCGCCGGGTTCAGGCCGGGGTCATCGCTGTCGGCCAGTGCCGCGAAGGCCTCGTCGGCGCAGGCCGGGTTGTCGCGCAAGGCCTGCATGCGATGGCTGGTCTCCGCCCAGGCCCGCTGCAGGTCCACCCGGGGGGCGTCGATGACCGCCTGATCGTGGAAGCGGAACAGGAAGCGGTCGTCGTCGCGCAGAGTGCCCAGGTTGTGGCTGTGGGCGTCGAGGCCCGCCTCGCCCAGCCGGTCCAGTACGGCGTCCAGTTCGGCACGCCGGACCTGGAGCACGGCACCCGGCTCCTCGGCGAAGAGCGCACCCATCACACCGCTACCCAGGTTGTCCAGGCGGATGTCCAGACCGCAACGGGCGGCGAAGGCCATCTCCGCCAGGGTCGCGAACAGGCCGCCGTCGGAGCGGTCGTGGTAGGCCAGCAGATGCCCGTCGCGCAGCAACCGCTGCACGGCGTTGAAAAACCCGCTGAGCAGTTCCGGCTCGTCCAGGTCGGGCGGGTTCTCGCCCAGCAGCCCGTGCACCTGGGCCAGTGCGGAGCCACCCAGGCGATTGCGGCCGCGCCCAAGGTCCACCAGCAACAGCACGGTGTCGCCACCGTGGGTCTGCAGCGCCGGGGTGAGGGTACGGCGCGCATCGGCCACCGGGGCGAAGGCGGAGACGATCAGCGACAACGGCGAGGTCACGCTGCGGGTCTCGCCGCCCTGCTCCCAGACGGTCTTCATGGACAAGGAGTCCTTGCCCACGGGGATGGCCACGCCCAGTTGGGCGCACAGCTCCATGCCCACGGCACGGACGGTATCGTAGAGCCGGGCGTCCTCCCCGGGGTGACCGGCGGCGGCCATCCAGTTGGCGGAGAGGTTGACCTTGCGGATATCGCCGATGTCGGCGGCGGCCAGATTAGTCAGCGCCTCGGTGACCGCCATGCGACCGGAGGCGGGGGCATCCAGCAGGGCCACCGGGCTGCGCTCGCCCATGGCCATCGCCTCGCCGGTGTAGCCCCGGTAGTCGGCCAGGGTGACGGCCACGTCGGCCACCGGGGTCTGCCAGCGACCCACCATCTGGTCGCGGGCCACCAGGCCGGTGACCGAGCGGTCGCCGATGGTGATCAGGAAGTCCTTGGCGGCCACGGCGGGCAGGCGCAGCACCCGCTCGGCGGCGGTGCGCGGATCGAGCTTCTCGAACTCGTCGGACCGGCCGGCGTCGTCACCGTGCTCGACGTTGCGGTGCATCTTCGGCGGCTTGCCGAAGAGCAGTTCCATGGGCACGTCCACCGCCGGCTCGCCCAGCAGGCGGTCGTCCAGGCGCAGGCGCTGTTCCGCCGTCGCCTCGCCGATCACGGCCACCGGGCAGCGCTCCCGCTGGCACAGGGCGCGGAATGCCTCCAGTCGGTCGGGTGCCACGGCCAGGACGTAGCGCTCCTGGGACTCGTTGCACCAGATCTGCATCGGCGACATGCCCGGCTCGTCGTTGGGTACCTCGCGCAGCTCCAGCTCGCCGCCGCGACCGGAGTCGTCCAGGATCTCGGGCACGGCGTTGGACAGACCGCCGGCGCCCACGTCGTGGATGGAGACGATAGGGTTGTCACCGCCCAGCGCCCAACAGGCGTCGATGACGCCCTGGGCGCGGCGCTGCATCTCCGGGTTGGCCCGCTGCACCGAGGCAAAGTCCAGGGCCTCGTCGCCCTCGCCGCTGGCCACGGAGGAGGCCGCGCCGCCGCCCAGGCCGATCAGCATGGCCGGACCACCGAGCACCACCACCGGGGTGCCGGCGGGCACGTCGCCCTTCTGCACGTGGGCATCGCGGATGTTGCCCATGCCACCGGCGATCATGATGGGCTTGTGGTAGCCGCGCCGCTCACCGTCCGCCTGCACCTCCAGGGTGCGGAAGTAGCCAGCCAGGTTCGGGCGGCCGAACTCGTTGTTGAAGGCGGCCGCACCGATGGGGCCGTCCAGCATGATGTCCAGCGCTGAGGCGATGCGGGCCGGACGGCCGTAATCGGACTCCCAGGGCTGCTCGTGACCGGGGATGCGCAGATCGGAGACCGAGAAGCCGACCAGTCCGGCCTTGCTGCGAGCGCCGACGCCGGTGGCCGCCTCGTCGCGGATCTCGCCGCCGGCGCCGGTGGCTGCGCCGGACCAGGGCTCGATGGCGGTGGGGTGGTTATGGGTTTCCACCTTCATCACCAGGTGGGCGGGCTCGGCGTGCTCGCCGTAGACCCCGCTGCGCGGGTCGGCGAAGAAGCGCTGCGCCGGGTAGCCCTCCGCCACCGCGGCGTTGTCGGCGTAGGCGGACAGCACTCCCTCCGGGCGCTGCTGGTGGGTGTTACGGATCATGGCGAACAGCGAGCGCGCCTGGCGCTCGCCGTCGATGGTCCAGTCGGCGTTGAAGATCTTGTGCCGGCAGTGTTCGGAGTTCGCCTGGGCGAACATCATCAGTTCCACGTCCGTGGGGTTGCGCCCCAGGCCCTGGTACTGCTCGACCAGGTAGTCGATCTCGTCATCGGCCAGGGCCAGGCCCAGCGTTTTGTTCGCCTGGACCAGCGCGTTGCGCCCACCGCCCACAAGGTCCACCCGCGCCAGCGGCGCCGGCTGGTCCTCACGGAACAGGGCCTGCTCCGGCTCCCCCTCGAGCCAGACCGCCTCGGTCATGCGATCGTGCAGCACCGCGCCCAACCGGCGCCAGGTGGCCGCATCGGGCGTATCGCTGCAGACGACGGTGTAACGGATGCCGCGTTCGACCCGGGCCACCGCGTCCAGGCCACAGTGGTGCAGGATGTCGGTGGCCTTGCTCGACCAGGGGGAGAGCGTGCCGGGGCGCGGCGTGACCAGCAGCTCGCGGCCGTTGAGATCCGCTTCGGGCAGGTCCGGGCCGTAATCCAGTAGCCGCTCCAGCAGCGCCCGCTGCTCGCCGGTGAGGGGTTCGCGGCTGGCCGCGAAATGGACGAAGCGGGCGGCCACAGCCTCCACGCCGCCATGAACGGACTGCAGCGCCTCCAGGAGGCGCTGCAAACGAAAGTCGGACAGGGCCGGACGGCCCTGCATTCGCGAGACGTGCATGGTGTTTCCCTGTAGGCGTGTGGTTAACGCATCTGTTCGGAGATCACGGCCAGCAGGCGCTCAGCCAGTTCCTCGTCGGCGGGCTCGCCCTCAGGGGTCTGGACCCGCATCTGGCTGCCGCCGGTACGCGGCTCCACCTGCAGCCGGTAGGGCTGGGGCCCCTCCTGAACCTCGTCACGCCAGAAGGCAAAGCGGTCCAGGAAACCGGTCTCGGGCGCACCCTCCTCCGCGAAGGGATCGTACCGGATCAGGTAAGCGCCGGCGTCCCGGTCGCGGTCGTCCACGCTGAAACCCAACTGGTCCAGGGCCAGCCCGGTGCGGCGCCAGGCGGTTGCCGGGGCGTCCTCAAGCAGCATGACAGGCTGCCCGTCGTCGTCCTGCTCCACGCGGGTCCGCGGGGTGCGCTCCACCGCCCCGATCTGCTGCGCGGCCTCGGCCTGGCGCAACCCCAGGAAGACCATCATGCCGCGCAGCATCTCGGCCTCGGCAAAGCTGTCGGAGGTGCGCCACCGCCAGCTGTCGTCCTCGCGGACCACGGCACTGTGGGCAACGTGCAGTTCGGTCGCGCCATCGTCACCGCGGTCCAGGCGGAAACGGTAACGCTCGGCCAGCGCCCCCTCGTCCTGCTCATCGACGGCAATCGGTGTGAACACGCCGCGGCCGGCGTCCACGCGACCCTCGAGCCATTCGGTCTCCACCAGGCCCAGCGGCGGCGAGGTCTCGGCCACGGGGATCTCCTGGGCGGCCAGGAACTCCTCCAACCACTCCCAGACCTGATCGGGTGCCGCCTGCAGCTCCAGCCAGCGCTGTCCGCCGACGCGCTGCACGCGAACGTTGTCGGCAGCCTCGGGCAGCAGCGTGCGGGAGAGCTGCTCGGCCCCGGTCACCTGGCGCTGCCCTTCGGGGATGCTCATCGCTTCCGAGTGTTGCGCGGTGAGGTCCGGCGGAAGCTTGAGGCGCTCAGGGTAGTCCAGCCGTTCGGGGTCCAGTTCCGGCCGGCCGCACGCGGCCAGCAACAGGGCCGCGGCGGACGCGGCCAGCATCAGTTTAGTCAGTCGCATGGTATGTATGACTCAGAGCGAGCCGGCCAGTTTCATGGCCTGGCGCACGGTTTCATGGTGCTGTTCGGAGAGTTCCGTCAACGGCAAGCGGATGCTGGGGCCACACAGCCCCATCTGACTCACCGCCCACTTCACCGGGATCGGGTTGGACTCGAGGAACAGGGCCGAGTGCAGCGCCGCCAGGTGCGCGTCGATACGACTGGCCTCCTCCCCGTCACCCCGCAGGGCGGCGGCGACCATGTCGTGCATCTGTTGCGGGGCGACGTTGGCGGTGACCGATATCACCCCCTTCGCGCCGGCCAACACGGCCTCGCGACTCAGTCCATCCTCGCCACTGAAGACGTCGAGCCGGTCCGCGCAGCGCTCGACCAGCTCATGGACACGCTCGATGGTCGAGGCCTCCTTGATGCCGACGATATTGGATATGTCGGCCAGGCGATCCACCGTATCGGGCAGCAGGTCGCAGGCGGTCCGCCCGGGCACGTTGTAAAGGATCTGCGGGATGGCCACGGCGTCGGCGATGGCCGCGAAGTGGCGGTACAAGCCATCCTGAGTGGGCTTGTTGTAATAGGGCACTACCAGCAGCGTGGCGTCACAGCCGCCCTCCATCGCGCAGCGGGTCAGCTTGATGGCCTCCCAGGTGGAGTTCGCGCCGGTGCCACCGATAACCGGTATGCGACCACGGGCCGCATCCACCACCTTGCGCATGACATGGCAGTGCTCTTCATAGTCCAGGGTGGCGGACTCACCGGTAGTGCCGACGGCGACGATGGCATCGGTGCCGTGCTCCACGTGAAAATCCACCAGACGCGCCAGCGACGCCTCATCGACCGCCCCATCCGGGTGCATGGGCGTCACCATCGCCACCATGCTGCCATGGAACATCGCCACCTCCGAAAAGCCTGATCAGGGATGAGGCAGCATGGTACTGCCGGTATCCCCAGGACACAAGAATAGCGCGGGTTCCCGGCCGATAGCGCCCCGGCCGCATGCTAAACTCCAGCGTCCAGGCACACCACTCAGGGACGGACCACCCATGCCCGGCCACGACAACGCCATCGCCAACCTGCTGGTCATCACTGCACTGGGGCAGGACCGCCCTGGACTGGTCGGCGACCTGACCGCGGCCGTGGGCGACACCGGCTGCAACATCCTCGACAGCCGCATGACCACGCTGGGCTGCGAGTTTGGCGTGATGATGCTGGTCTCCGGTCGCTGGGACGAGCTGGCGCGCCTGGAGGCGGGCCTGGCCGGCGTGGGCCGCCGCCTCGGGCTGGTCCTGCAGTCACGACGCACGGAGAGCCCGGAACCCACCGGGCAGACCCTGCCCTACGTGGCCGAGGTCGTCAGCCTTGACCAGCCGGGCATCGTCAGCCAGTTGGCCGGCTTCTTCGCCCAGCGGGAGATCAGCATCCGCGACCTCTCCACCGCCAGCTACCAGGCCCAGCACACCGGCACCCGCATGGCGACCGTGCAGATCACCGTGGACGTGCCCGCAAGCCTGCACCTGGCAACGCTGCGGGATGAATTCATGGAGTTCTGTGATCAGCTCAACCTGGATGCGATGATTGAACCCTTGAAACACTGACCGAGAGGACAACCCCATGAGCGAACTCCAAATCGACCAGCCCGTCCCGGATTTCCAGACCGCGGCCACCGGCGGCAGCGATGTCAGCCTGTCCGGGCTGCGCGGCCAGTGGGTGGTGCTGTTCTTCTACCCCCGCGCCAACACCCCGGGCTGCACGCTGGAGGGGCAGGACTTCCGCGACCTGCACAACGAATTCCACCAGCAGGGGGCCGTCATCCTGGGCGCCTCCCGTGACAAGGTCCGCACCCAGGAAAACTTCAAGGCCAAGCACGAGTTCCCCTACACCCTGCTGGCCGACCCGGAGGAATCCCTCTGCGAGCAGTTCGGGGTGATGAAGGACAAAAACATGTACGGCAAGAAGGTGCGCGGCATCGAGCGAAGCACCTTTCTCATCGACCCCGACGGGGTCCTGCGCAAGGAGTGGCGCAAGGTCCAGGTCAAGGGGCACGCCCAGGAAGTGCTGGAGACCCTGAAATCACTGGCCTGAGGCCACAACCCCAACCGCGCACCCGGGGAGGGACTGCAGCGATGATCAACCCGGCCTGCGCACCGGAGCGGCTTTACGTGCTGGACACTTCGGTGCTGATCCACGACCCCACGGCCCTGTTCCGCTTCCAGGAGCACGGGGTCTGCCTGCCCATGGCGGTGCTCACGGAGCTGGATGCGGCCAAGCAGGGGCATTCGGATATCGCCCGCAGCGCCCGCCAGGCGTCGCGGTTCCTGGACGGGCTGCTGAGCGACACCGATCGCGCAGCGCTCACCGCCGGCGTCCCGCTGGCCGGTGCCGACCCGGGCGCCACCGGCCGGCTCTGGTTCCATCACGCCGACGACCGCCCCGGGGACACCGGCATCCTGGCCAGCGCTGACCAGCTCAGCCGGGAGTTGCGCCACACCCGTGTCACCCTGGTCAGCAAGGACGTGAACCTGCGGGTCCGTGCCCTGGCCAGCGGCCTGCGGGCGGAGGACTATCGCAGCGACCGAGTCACCGAGGACCTGGACCTGCTCCACAGCGGCATTGCCACCATCCCCGATGCACAGTGGGAGGAGGCCCGCGAGACCCTGCTGGAGAGCGGCCACGAGGGCTGGCGCATCCCCCTGCCCCCGGAAACCGGCTGGTTCCCCGGGCAGTGCCTGCACCACGACGCAAGCGGCTTCGAGGGGGTGGTACGCCACACCGAGCCTGGCGCCTGCTGGGCAGAGCCCACGCAGGACTACCGCAACGGGGTCGGCCCCTGGGGCATCCAGGCCCGCAACCAGGAGCAGAACTTCGCCCTCAACCTGCTGATGGACCCGGAAATGGACTTCGTCAGCCTGCTCGGCCCTGCGGGCACCGGCAAAACGCTGCTCACCCTGGCTGCCGGCCTGGAACAGACCCTGGAGCAGAACCGCTTCGCGGAGATCATCATGACCCGGGCGACCATCGCCATCGGCGAGGATATCGGCTACCTGCCCGGCTCGGAGGAGGAGAAGATGACCCCCTGGATGGGCGCGCTGGCGGACAACCTGGAAGTGCTCGGCCAGCCGGAGAGCGGCGGAGAGTGGGGACGGGCGGCCACGGCGGACCTGATCCACTCGCGCATCAAGCTGCGCTCGCTGAGCTTCATGCGCGGCCGGACCTTCGTGCGCCGGCTGCTGATTCTCGACGAGGCACAGAACCTGACCTCCAAGCAGATGAAGGCCCTGATCACCCGCGCCGGCCCCGGCACCAAGGTGGTCTGCATGGGCAACCTGGGCCAGATCGACACCCCCTACCTCACCGAGTCCAGTTCCGGGCTCAGCTGGGCGGTACAACGCCTGCGCAACTGGCCCCACAGTGGCCACATCACGCTGCAGCGGGGTGAGCGCTCGCGCCTGGCGGACTTCGCCAACGAGGCGCTCTGAGGCGGCCTGGGCCGACGCGGCTCAGGCCCTGTCCACCGCCGTCTGGGCGGTGCGGGGCCAGGCCTTGATCACCGCCTGGATCAGCGTGGCCAGCGGGATGGCGAAGAACACCCCCCAGAAGCCCCAGAGGCCGCCGAAGACCAGGATGGCGACGATGATTGCCACCGGGTGCAGGTTGACCGCTTCAGAGAAGAGCAGCGGCACCAGCACGTTCCCGTCCAGCGCCTGGATGACGAAATAGGCCACCATCAGCCAGGCGAACTCCGGGCTCAGCCCCCACTGAAAATAGGCAATGATCGCCACCGGCAAGGTCACCACCGCCGCCCCCACGTAGGGCACGATCACCGATAGCCCGACCATGACCGCCAGCAGCATCGCGAACTGCAGGCCGAACAACGAGAACGTAATGAAGGTCACTGCCCAGACGATGAGGATCTCGACGAACTTGCCGCGCACATAGTTGCCGATCTGCAGATCCACCTCGCGCCACACCTCCGAGGCCAGTCCCCGCTCCCGGGGCAAGTGGTCACTCAGCCACTGCAGCATCAGCCGCTTGTCCTTCAAAAAGAAGAACACCATGAACGGCACCAGCACCATGTAGACCAGCAGTGTGATCACCACCACCACGGACTGAAAAGAGAATGACGTGACAATGCGTTGTGCCCAGTCCACCAACTCCCGGCGCAGCCCGTTGATGATCTCGCGCATCTGCGCCTCACTGAACAGTTGCGGGTAGTGCTCCGGCAACTGCAGCAGCACCGACTGCCCCTGGGCGAGGATGGCGGGCAGCTGCTCCACCAGCTGCACCAGCTGGCGATAGAGCACCGGAAAGAGGATCAGGAAGAGCGCAAACAGGAAGGCGGTGAAGGCCAGGAACACCACCGTAACCGCAGCCAGGCGCGGCACCCGCCACCGCTCCAGGTAGCGGACAAACCCCTCCAGCAGGTAGGCCAGCACCAGGCTCGCCAACACCGGCGCCAGCATGTTGCCCATGAAGAGCACCACACCGAAGCCCAACAGCAGCACCACCCCCAGCACCACCACCTGGGGGTCGTTAAAAGTCCGGGAAAACCAGTCTCTGATCAGTCGCATGTCCGTCCTGCGGAATCTTGAATATCCGGGCCCGTCAGACGCCGGCCACCGGCCTCAATCATAGCCAGTAAACCGGCTGGGCGGTAACCTGTCCGGGCAGTGGAACCCCATCCCATCCCCCGGGGTCTTAACGCCGTGACCATGAAGATACGCACGCCCCTGCTGTACCCATTCGTCGCCCTGCTCGCGGTGATAGTGCTGCTCGTCAGCTTCAGCCCGGCGAAGGCGGGCGATGACCTGCGCCTGCCCGACCTCGGCGACCCGGCCTCCCAGGCGCTGTCCCAGGCCGAGGAGCAGGAGATCGGCGATGAGTTGATGCGCCAGTTGCGCCGCCACATCCCGCTCTCCGACGACCCGGAGCTCACCGCTTACGTCGAGGAGCTCGGCCAGCGGCTCGCGGCCCACAGCGATATGCCGGGGCTGCAATACACGTTCTTCCTGGTCGAAGACGACAATATCAACGCCTTCGCGATGCCCGGCGGCTATATCGGCATCAACACCGGCCTGATCGACGCCGCCCGCACCGAGAGCGAGCTCGCCGCCGTAATGGCGCACGAGATCGCCCACGTCACCCAGCGCCATATCGCCCGCCACTATGCCACAGCCCGGCGCCTGAACCTGCAGACCGCGGCGAGCCTGCTGGCCGCCGTGTTGATCGGCGCCTACGACCCACAGGCGGGCAGCGCCGCGGCCATGGCCGGCCTGGGTGGCACCCTGCAACAGCAGCTCAATTACTCCCGCGCCTTCGAGCGCGAGGCCGACCGGGTCGGTCTGCGCATCCTCGCGCGTTCCGGGCTGGACCCACAAGGCATGCCCGGCTTCTTTGAGCGCCTGCTGGAGGCCAGCCGCTACCGCGAACGCGCGCCCGAGTACCTCAGCACCCACCCGTTGACCGAAAACCGCGTCTCCGAGTCCCGCGCCCGCGCCGAGGCATACGAAACGGGAGAGCCACTGGAGAGCGGCCAGTTCCACCTGATCCAGGCGCGCCTGCGCGTCCAGGCAATCAACGACGCCCGGGAGGCCGTGGAGCAGTTCCGCGCCCGGACGGAACAGACCGGGGGCGCGGAGCAGGAGGGGGCCCGTTACGGGCTGGCGCTGGCATTGATCCGAGACCGCCAGTTCGATGAGGCCGAAGCCCTGCTGGAGCAGTTGGAGGAAACCCTGGGGAGCCAACCGGCCTGGCACCTGGCAATGGGGCGCCTGCGCCAAGAGGCTGGCGAACTGGAGGCCGCCATCAAGACCTACGAACAGGCCCAGGAGTTGTTCCCCGGCAACCGGGCCATTCCAACCTACCGGGCGGAGGCGCTGATGGCCGCTGACCGCCCCGGCGAGGCGCGGCAGGTGCTCACCCGCGCCGTGCGCAGCCACCCCGGCCACCCGGAGCTGAAACGCCGTCTGGCCGAGGCCGCCAGCGAGGCCGGCCGACCGGTGGACGCCCACCTGGCGATGGCCCGCTATTACCACCAGCTGGGGGACCTGAGCAGCGCCCTGGGGCAGTTGCGCGAGGTGGAACGCCACCCGGAAGCGGATCACTACCAGCAATCCCGCGCTGCAGCCCTGCAGAGCGATTGGCAGCGCCAGGCCGCCGACCGCTAGCCTGTTATCCACCCGCCGCCCTTACCCCGTGCCGCAGGGGTGGTAGACTGGTGCCGCATAACAGGGGATGTGGGCAAAGTGTCTGAACACGGGGATCAAACCGGAAACGAATGGCGCGCCTGGACGGATGCCGTCCGGGGCCCCTTCCGTGCGTTCTGGACCACTACCAATGAGTTGCTGATCGGCCAGCAGCTCGCCCCGCTGCTCGAAGTCGTTCGCGAGGCGGCCGCCCGGGAGCGCACCCCCGACCCCGCCGCAATGCACCAGGCCCTGGCGCCGCTCCGGGCCCAGCTGGACCAGACCTTCCAGCAGTTCACCCGCACCCTGGACTGGGCCCGCCCCCTGCACCAGGCCATGCAGCCGGGTGGGCCAGACGATGCCAGCCCACCGCCCGCCTGGCTTCGGCCCTGGCTGGACCTGGTGAGCGCCCGCCTGGGCCCGTGGCATGAGCAGCAGGCCCGGCAACAGCAACTCATCGAGGCCGGACTGGACTACCAGGCCGCCCTGGCCGACTACACGAAGCAGGTCCGCCAGTCGGCCCTGGAGGCCCTGGACCGGCTGGTGGACAACCTGGCCACAACGCCCCTCGAAGCTATCGACCTGCACCAGCTGGAAGCGCGCTACCTGGAGGCGGCCGAGCAGGCCTGGGAAGCACGTATCGCCACCACGGCATACCGACAGGCCTTCGCCTCGGTGAGCAACGCCGGTCTGGCCTACACCCGATCGCTGCAGACCCACCTTGACCATTGGCTGGGGCTGCTGGACCTGCCCACACGCCGCGGCCTGCAGAGCACCCAGAGGCGCTTGCACGAGCTACGCCGGGCGCACCGCGCGCTCGCCACCGAGATGGACGCAGACGTGGCCGGTCTGCGGGACGAGGTCCGCAGCCTGCGTGAAGAGGTGCGCCGGCTGAAGGCGGCCTCGGAACAGCAGAGCCAAGGGGGGCGTGGCGCGTGACCGCTGCTGACTCCCCGGGCAGTCAGGGGCCACACCCAAACCAAGAGGCCCTGAAGGCCGCCCTTCGCGAATGCGCGGCGTTGCAGCCAGTCCCCGTGGGCGAGACCCCGCGCCAGGTGGTGCGAGAACTGCCACCGGCCACTCTGTACCACTATCCCTCGGAGCCGGAGGGCAGCGCACCGACCACCGGCAAACGCCCCCTGCTGGTCCTCTACTCGTTGGTCAACCGACCCTACCTGCTGGATCTCTCCCCGCAGCGCTCGATGATCCGCAGCGCCCGTGACGCCGGCCTACCCGTTTACCTGCTGGACTGGGGCCGCCCGGAGCCCGCGGACCGTTTTCTCGGCCTCGATGATTACCTGAACGACACCCTGCACCAGGCCATCGTCGAGCTCAGCAAGCGCTACCAGGGGCAGCCTGTGGACCTGCTGGGGGTCTGCCAGGGGGGCACCTTCGCCCTCTGCTATGCGGCCCTTGAGCCGGCGCGGGTGGGTCGCATTGCCACACTGGCCACACCGGTGGACTTCCACACCCCGGAGGACACCCTGAGCGGGCTGGCCCGCGACCTCCAGCTGGACCTGGCGGTGGAAACCCTGGGCAACATTCCCGCCGACCTGCTCAACTTGGTCTTCATCAGCCTGAAACCGGCGGAGTTGCTCTCGCGCCGTTATCTTGAGCAGCTGCCGCAGCTGCGGGCACGGCCCGACGCGCTGCGGGAGTTCCTGCGCATGGAGCGCTGGATGTACGACAGCCCCGACCTGGGCGGGCAGGTCTTCCTGGAGTTCGTGCGCGCGTTTTACCAGGACAACGCCTTGACCCGGGGCCGGCTGCGGATTGGCGAACGACCGGTGGACCTCTCGCGCCTGCACCACCCCGTCTACAACGCCTACGCAACCCGGGACCATTTGGTACCGGCCGCCGCTGCCGCAGCACTGGCCCGACTGCTACCGGCCGCCGTGGACTACCAGGAAGAGGCGATCCCCGGCGGCCACCTGGGGGTCATGCTGAGTCGAAAGGCGCGCCAGGGCCTGCACCAGCGGCTCTGGCAGTGGCTGGCCCAGCCCCTGCCCTCGCCAGCGCGGCGATAAACCAAGCGTCAGGATGGGGAAAATTTCGGCAGGACAGTCCCTTATGACGGAGCACTCATGATGCGGCGCGTCAACGAAAGTGCTTGCCATGTCTGTCGACCTAACTACAATGGCCCACATTACGCCGTTGGGACAAATTGCCGCAGAGCGACCCAGTCGGCGTAAAAGCAGGACAAAAAAAACCCCCTCATGAGAGAGGGGGCAAGAGGAAGGCGACGTTTACCTAGGATACGCGCCGCCAGGAGGAGACCGACTAACAACTATAAAAAGCAGTCCTTGCCAAGGCGTTACAACAAGCCGCCTGTCATCGAACGGGCCATAACAGCGCCTACTTACCGCCGGGGAGCCGCCACCGCTCCCTAATTTTTTGCCTGTCCGATGTTGCTGTGCAACATTCTATGACCAGCCATTCAGTTTGTCAACGCCAGGTCAATTGGTTTGACCGATCCCGCTGATCGAGGTTCCGCAGGGCACGACCTGATGCGGCGGTGCCCTGCGCCCTACGCGATCAGAATCAGAAGCTGCAGAACAATCCGCCGTTCACCGGGATATTCGCACCGGTGATGTAACCGGAGTCATCCGCGGCCAGGAAACGCACCACCCGGGCAATCTCACCGGGCTCACCCATGCGGCCGGCGGGCACCTGGCCGACGATCGCCTCGCGCACGTCATCGGGCATGGCCGCCGTCATGGAAGTGGCGATGTAACCGGGGGACACCGTGTTGACGGTGACACCTTTGCGCGCCCCTTCCTTGGCCAGGGCCATGGTGAAGCCGTGCATGCCGGCCTTGGCCGCCGAGTAGTTGGCCTGGCCGAACTGGCCGGTCTGGCCATTCACCGAGGAGATGTTGATCACGCGGCCGAACCCGCGCTCGCGCATGCCGGCGACGAACTGCCGGGTCACGTTGAACACGCTGTTCAGGTTGACGTTGATGACCGCGTTCCAGGCCTCGGCATCCATCTTGTGGAGGAAGGTGTCCTTGGTGATGCCGGCCACGTTGACCAGCACGTCCACCGGACCGTGGGCCTCTTCCACCTGGCGCGCCATACGCTCGCAGCTGGCGAAGTCCGCCACGTCGCACTCCACGTACGCCGCGTCCACGCCCTCGGCGCTCAGTTCCGCCTGCCAGCCGGCCAGGTTCTCCTTCTCGGCGTCCAGGCAGGTGGTGATGACCCGGTAACCGGACTGACCCAGTTGCCGACAGATCTCGGTGCCGATACCGCCGTTTCCGCCAGTTACAAGTGCCACGCGCTCTGCCATGACAGTTCCCCTCTTAGATCAGAAAATGGGGGTGGGCGCGCTCAAACCCACCCGAAAGCGGTGTGACCGGAAAGGACAAGGCCTCGGTGTTGCGGCGCACAATCGCTAATGTGAGGCGATACTATGGGGGAATCCCCCGGGTGTCAACCAGGTGATCGGGTATTCAGGTCGTTATTGTGACGGGCGCCTCAGCTCTTGCGGCGGCCGGACTGACCGCCGGGCTTGTTCTTGTCGCCTTCCGGCCCGCTCTTGCCCTTGCCCTGCTGCGGCGCTTCCTGCTCATCCCCCTCACCCGGCCCGTGCGGCTCCAGCCCGCTCATGGCCTGCCACATGGACAGATTGCGCTCGGCGAACTGGGTGAGCACATTCATGGGGCTGTGGTCCATGAATGTCCGGGTGCGCTCCTGGAGCATGCGCTGCTGGTCGAACCACAGCTCAAGGCTTTTCTCGAGGTAGCTGGTCAGCACGTTCTGCATGTTGCCACCGTAGGCGCGGATCAGCTGGGCCAGCAGTTCGCTGCTGAAAATGGGCTCGCCGCCCTCCTCCTCTTCGGAGATGATCTGCAGCAGGATGCTGCGGGTGATGTTCTGCCGGGTCTTGGCGTCAACCACCTGGAAATCCACACCATCAAGCACCAGCCCCTTGACGTCCGCCAGGGTGATGTAACTGCTGATGGCGGTATCGTAGAGACGGCGGTTGGGGTACTTCTTGATGACGCGGGTTTCACTCATGCTGGATTACTCCGGACGGGATCATGCGGGTGGGTAACTACGGTATACTGACCCGAAGCGGCGGGGGAGCTCACCAATGCCATTGCCGCGCCGCACCATAGACTTATGGATTTCACAGTATTGTGCAGGGCCGAGGCTGTCAAGCCGGCATGCCGGACCGCAGCATGAGCCGACCACCCGAAAGAGATGCCCCCGCATGAGCAAGTCCGCGCTGGACACATTACAGGGCCAGGACACGCTGCCGCCGCTGCCCTACGTGGCGCACGACATCCTGCTCGCCGCCAACCGCAGCGAACCGGATATCCGCGAGGTGTCTGACAAGCTGGCACGGGAGCCGGGGCTGTCAGCACGGGTGGTCGCCATGGCCAACTCCGCCTTTTTCGCCAGCCAGCAGCCTCTCTATTCCATCGAGCACGCCATCATGAGGCTGGGGCTGGTTCGGGTGCGGGTGCTGGCCGCCTCGGTGCTGCTCAACAAACTGTTCGACCCGAGCCGTTGCCCGGCCTTCAGCGCCCCGCGCTACTGGCACGACGCGATCGCCACCAGCTACACCGCCTCCCGGCTGGCCCCCTGGCTGGCGCCGGAGGAGGCGGGCGAGGCGGCCTACATCTCGGGGCTGCTGCACAACATCGGCCTGTTGCTGCTGGTGCATTTCTTCCCCGAGACCATGCACCGCATCCTTACCGAGCATGGCCGCCAGCCAGAGGGGTCCTTACTCGCGCTCACCCGCGCGGAGTTGGGCTGCGACCACGGTGAGGCCGGCGGCATGCTCCTCAAGGCCTGGGAATTGCCGGCACCGGTGATAACCGCGGCCGCCCACTTCCACTCCGCTCACTACCGCGGGGAGCACGCCGAGCTGGTCCAGCTGGTGCGCCACGCCGCCGAGTGGCACGAGGCCGGCTTTGAGCTGGCGGAGGACCACCCGCTCTACCAACAACTGGACCCCTCATTGCTAACCCGCGAGGCCCAGCATTGCCGACGCGAAACGGAGCAACTGGCCAGCTTCGCCGAGTTGCTGGCCTGACGACTAGGGGCAGTCCCCGTCGGTCAGCGCCAGAAACGGCAGGGCCTTGTCCACCGTCTCCCGCAGCTCCGCCTCCTCCTGCGAGTCGACCACCACGCCCCCGCCGGCCCAGTAGCGGATTTCACCGTTATCGCAGACGGCCGTCCGGATGGCGATATTGGTGTCCATGTTGCCATCCCAGCCGATGTAGCCGATGGCGCCGCAATACACCCCGCGCGGCCCCGGCTCCAGCTCGTCGATAATCTCCATGGCCCGGCGCTTGGGCGCCCCGGTGATGGACCCCCCGGGCAGGCACGCACGCAGCAGGTCGGTGGCGGTGCGCCCGCGGGCGAGCCGCCCGGTCACGTAGCTGACCAGGTGGTGCACGGCGGGATAGGTCTCCAGCCGGCAGAGCAACGGCACCCGGACCGACCCGGTTTCGCACACCTGGCCGATGTCGTTGCGCAGCAGGTCCACGATCATCACGTTCTCGGCCCGGTCCTTGGCGCTTTGCTGCAGGGCCTCGGCCAGCCGCCGGTCCAGCTGGGGCGACCCGCCGCGCCGGCGCGTGCCCTTGATGGGCCGGGTGTCCACTTCGCCGTCTTCCAGCCGCAGAAAGCGCTCCGGTGAGATGCTGAGCACCTGCTGGCCGGGAAAGCTCTGCCACGCCCCGAACGGGCCGGGCGCGCGCTCACGCATCCGCAGCCAGGCCCCCAGCGGATCCCCCCGGAAAGGCGCACTGAGACGGCGGGCCAGGTTCACCTGGTAGCAGTCACCGGCGTGCAGGTAGTGCTGCACCCGGCGGAACGCCTGGCCGTAGGCCTCGGCGTCGGGCACCCGGGTAATCCCTCCGCTCAGGCGAAAGGCAGGCAGGGCCGTGCCCTGGCAGGCGAACAGGCGCTCGCGCAGCCAGAGCAGTGTTTGCGGGTCGATCTCGCCGAGCACCGCACTCAACCGCTGGTGGTGATCGGTGACCAGCGCCCAGTCGTAAAGCCCGACCCGCATCTCCGGGCCCGCCCCGGCGCGCACCGGCAGGCCGTGCAGCCGACGGCCCAGGTCGTAGCTGAAGTAGCCCACCGCACCGCCGGCAAAGGGCCAGCGGGAGGCCCCGACCGCCTCGCGCCGGGCATCCAGCTGCTGCTGCAGCAGGGCCAGCGGGTCATCCTCACTGGCGGCCGTGCGCCCCCCTGTCGTGATCCGGGTGGTGCCCCCTTCGGACTCCAGCGTGGTCCGCGGCCGCATCACCAGGATGTCGTACCGGCCACCGGAAGCGGCGGGCCACCCGCTGTCCAACCACTGGCACCAGGGCTCATGGCCCACCGCCCGCAACAGGCGGGTGCCATCGGCCAGATAGGGCATCGGGTAATACGCGGGCATGGGCGTGTCCTGCTATGCTCCTGAAAAGTAAAGCACCAATGTCTCCGGTCCACCGTGATGCTGCACGACGGAAGCGGCATTCCGGGCGCACGGACCGTCGGCCTCCGGGGATCGCCAGCACCGTGCCAACAGCGCAGTCATTCTATGACCGACAGCCCTGGCAAGCCGCCTACGGTGAGGGCGTCGATCCGGCCTTCCAGCCGCTGCCGGAGAGCAGCCTGGCGGAGATGTTGCGCCAGAGCAGCCACCGCCACGCTGAATACACCGCCTTCACCACCTGCCTGGACAACGGACTGAACGCCAGCCTGGACTACGACACCACTGACCGGCTGTCCGAGGCCTTCATGGCCTGGCTGCTGGGCGAGGCCGGCCTGCAGCCGGGGGACCCGGTGGCACTGCAGATGCCGAACTGCCTGGCCTTCCCGGTCTGCGCCTTTGGCGCCCTGAAGGCCGGCACGCCGCTGGTCAATATGAACCCCCTCTACACGGCCCACGAGATGCGGCATCAGCTGCAGGACAGCGGTGCGCGCGTACTGGTCATCGTCGACCTATTCGCGGACAAGCTGCCCCAGGCCTTGCCGGATACCCGCGTCGAGCAGGTGGTGGTCGCCTCGGTGGCCGACTTTTTCCCGCCCCCCGTACGATGGCTGATCCAGGGCGCGCTGCGCTGGCGCGGTGAGTGCCCGGCCGCGCCGGCCGACACCGTGGCGCTGCGCCGTGCGCTGGACGCCGGAACCACCCGGCTCGGGCGGTTTACGCCACCCACGCCGGCCACTGACGATATCGCGCTCCTGCAGTACACCGGCGGCACCACCGGCCGCGCCAAGGGGGCGGTGCTGCGCCACAGGCACCTGCTGGCCAACATCGCCCAGGTGGAGGCGGTGGCGGGCCCGGCCCTGCGCGGACGGGAGGATACCGTACTCACCGCGCTGCCGCTCTACCACATCTTCGCCTTCACCTTTAACCTGCTGTTCTTCCACCGCCAGGGCAGCCACAACGTGCTCTGCCCCTCGCCCCGCCCGGTGGACAGGCTCCGCAAGGCGTTCGCCCGCTTCCCGGTGACCAAGTTTTCCGGGGTGAACCTGCTGCTCCACGGGCTGTGCCAGGCCGACTGGTTCCGGGAGACGCCGCCGCCGCGGCTGGACCTGACCATCGCCGGCGGGACCGCCCTGAGCCGGCGGGTGGCGGAGGACTGGCAGACCACCACCCACAGCCGGGTGCTGGAGGGCTATGGACTCACCGAGACGGCCCCCGTGGTCGCCGTGAACCCCCCAGCGGGTGAGTCGCGCCTGGGCACTGTGGGCCTGCCGGTGCCCGGCACGGACGTGCGCATCGTGGACGATGCCGACCAGCCCGTACCCCCCGGCGAGCGGGGCGAGGTGGTGGTGCGCGGCCCCCAGGTCTTCGACGGCTACTGGCATCAACCGCGGGAGAGCGAGCACGCCCTGCGTGGCGGGTGGTTCCACACCGGGGATATCGGCGTCATGGACCAACAGGGCTACCTGCGCATTGTGGACCGCAAGAAGGACATGATCGACGTGGGCGGCTTCAACGTCTTCCCGCAGGAGGTGGAAGAGGCCCTGCTGGAGCACCCGGCGGTGCTGATGGCGGCCGTGGTCGGCGCGCCGGCGGACGGTGAGGCCGGCGGCGAGCAGGTAGTGGCGTATGTGGTCTGCGACCCGGCGGGCGAGGCGCCGGACGAGACCACCCTGCGCGACTTCCTCAACCAGCGGCTGACCCGCTACAAGCTCCCGCGTCGGGTCTTTTTTCGCGAAAGCCTGCCCACGAGCACGGTGGGCAAGGTGCTGCGCCGGGAGCTGCGGGCGCAGGCACTCGAAGATGTGGAAGCGGGGAGCTGAGGCATCAGCCCCCCAGCACGCCCTTCAGCCGCTCAATCTCCTCGCGCGCCTCGTCCAGCAGTGCCGGGTTGGTGGCCAGCAGCCGATCCATGCCCAACTCGACCCAGGCCGGGCCGCCGGCCACGGCGTCCCACGCCGCCTGCTCTTCCAGGGCGCGGGCCAACGCGTCGGCCACCAGGATCAGCGCCGGGTAACCGGCCCCCGCATTGCCGGCGTGCCCACCCTGGCCGGACCAGACAACAGCGGGCACCTCACAGATAGCTTCCGGGAAGTTCCAGTTACGCAGGATCATCCCGCCGAGCTGGCCGGCGTACTCGTGTAGCAGGGCCTCCACCTGGGCCTCGTCGATCGCCCCGCCGTCGAGCCGGTCCAGGTGAGTGAGCAGCGGGATGCCGCCAATGCTGTGGAGCAGACCGCCGAGCAACGCCCGCTCGGGGACGAAACGGGGGAGGTGTCCGCCCAGCAACGCCGCCACCGCCGCCACCCGCGCGCTGTGCTCCCAGAGCTGCGCCATGCGTGCCTGCAGCAGCGGGTGGCGGGCACGGAACACCTCGCGCAGGGTGACCGCGATGACGATATGCCGGACGTTCTCCAGGCCCAGCCGCACGATCGCGCCGGTCAAGGTGTCCACGCCGCTGCGGGAGGAGAACATGGCGCTATTGGCCACCTTGATGAGCCGGGTGACCACCACCGGGTCGGCCTGGAGGATACGTGCCACGGCGGTGCTGTCCGCATCCGGGTCGGCGATCGCCTCCCGCACCCGGATAGCCAGATCGGGCATCGTGGGCAACTCCAGCCGGTCGTGCAGCAGATCCTGGGCCACCTCGGCAAACACCCGGTCGGCCACCGCGCCCCCCTCGCTCAGGTCCTCGACCGCGTAATCCGCGGGACGAACGGCATCCACGCAGGCCTGCACGGTCTCGCGGGGCAACAGCAGCAGTCGGGCATCGGTGCGCGCCACGGCGGTGCAGGGCCAGGGCGGCTCCCAGGCCAGCGGCTCGTCGGGCACATCCTCCCGGCCGGTGGCCACCAGGGTGCGCGCCTCCCCTGGCGCCCGGGCGAGGACCACCTCCCCCGCCAGCAGATAGCGCAGCCAGTGATCGTCACTGTCCTTGCGGAAGATCACGCTGCGCTCAGCCACCGCCTCGACCCGCCCCTGTTCAGCGAGCATCTCCAGGTCGGCGGCGTCCAGCATGTCCAGGGGCTTGAGGTTGCGCAGGAAGGCGGGCGGGATTGGCTGACTCATGGGGTCCATTCCTCACTTGGCATCCGGTGCGGGTACACTGCAGAGTGACAGCGGCAGCACTTGCGAGAAGCCTATCACAGCCGACCGTGGAGCGGCCGGCCAGCGCGGCAGAGGGGTAGCAGACCATCATGTCCCTGAACCAGCCATTGGCCTTGGCGCTGCAGGGGGGCGGTGCCCACGGCGCCTTCACCTGGGGTGTGCTCGACCGTCTGCTGGAGGCCGGCGTGCAGCCCGGCGGCCTCAGCGGCACCAGCGCCGGGGCCATGAACGCCGCCGCCCTGGCCTCCGGTTGGGCCCGGGGCGGGGCCGATGGCGCCCGCGGCACGCTCGCGGACCTTTGGCGCCGGATCAGCGCGCTGGGCAGCCCGGTGCAGCCCTCGCCAGCGGACTACCTGCTCCAGGGCTGGAACCAGGACTGGTCCGTTCACTACCGGGCCTTTCAGGCCGTCACCCGGGTCGCCTCGCCCTACCAGTTCAACCCCACCGGCATCAATCCGCTGCGGGAGCTGCTGACGGAGTGCCTGGACTGGGAGGCGCTCGCCGCACCGGAGGCACCGCCGCTGTTCGTCGCCGCCACCGAGGTGGAAACCGGGCGCCTGCGCATCTTCGCCGGTCGAGAGGTGGACGTATCAGCCCTGCTCGCCTCAGCCTGCCTGCCCACCCTGTTCCACGCGGTGCAGCACGGCGACCACCACTACTGGGATGGCGGCTTCGCGGCCAACCCGGCCCTGCACCCCCTGCTTACCCACCCCACGGCGGACGACCTCTTCCTGATCCAGCTGATGCCCCAGCGGGCGGAGGCCGGTCCGCCGCGGCAACCGGGTGACATCCTGCGCCGGTCGCGGGAGCTCAGCTTCAGCACCCACCTGTACCGGGAGTTGCACTGGCTGGCCCTGCAGCAGGCCGACTGCGGCCCGTTCGCGCAATGGTCCCCCGCCCCGCTGCGCCGCCGTATCGCCCGACTACGCTTCCACCACCTCACCGGCGATGCCGACCTGCTCGGCCTCGGCCCCGCCAGCCACCTGAATGCGGACTGGACCTTCCTCAGCCACCTGCGTGACGCGGGGCGGGAGGCCGCCGGGCGCTGGCTGGCAGAGCACGGTCATTGCCTGGGCAGTACCAGCAGCCGCCCGTTGTCCGACTTTCTCGACTGACCCGGCGGCCACGCCCCAACGGGGATGATAGAATCCCCGCCATCACCGGCAACGCAACGGACGAGGGCTATGGCAGGACACAGCAAGTGGTCCAACATCCAGCACCGCAAGAAGGCGCAGGACGCCAAGCGGGGCAAGATCTTCACCAAGCACATCAAGGAGATCACCGTGGCGGCCCGCATGGGCGGCCCGGACCCCGACAGCAACCCGCGGCTGCGCCTGGCCATCGACCGGGCCTTCGCCCAGAACATGCCCAAGGATAACGTTGAGCGCGCCATCAAGCGCGGCGCCGGGCTGGACGAGAGCATCGAATACGTGGAGCTGCGCTACGAAGGCTACGGCCCCTCCGGCGCGGCGATCATGGTCGACTGCATGACCGACAACCGTAACCGCACCGTCTCCGAGGTGCGCCACGCCTTCACCAAGTGCGGCGGCAATCTGGGCACGGACGGCTCGGTCAGCTACCTGTTCCAGCACCGTGGCGTGCTGCTCTACCCCCCCGGCACCGACGAGGACCGGCTGATGGAGGCGGCCCTGGAAGCCGGTGCCGAGGACATTGTCCACCACGAGGACGACTCGCTGGAGGTGCTGACCACCCCGGACGAGTACCGCCAGGTGCGCGACGCCCTGGTGGCGGCCGGCCTGGAACCGGCGGAGTCCGACGTGACCATGCGGCCGGACGTCATGGTGGCGGTGGACGGCGACGACGCCACCCGCACGGCCAAACTGATCGACATGCTGGAAGACCTGGACGACGTGCAGAACGTCTACACCAACGCCGATATCGCCGAAGAGGCCTACGCCGACTGATGCCCCGCATCCTCGGCATCGACCCCGGCTCGCGCATCACCGGCTTCGGCGTGGTGGAAGGCAGCGGCAACCAGCTGCGCCACATCGCCAGCGGCTGCCTGCGCCTGCCCACCGGGGCCTTCCCTGAGCGGCTGCGGGTGCTCTACCGGGCCCTCACCGAAGTGATCGCCGAACACCGGCCGGAGGCCGCCGTGGTGGAGCAGGTCTTTGTCAGCCGCAACCCCGACTCGGCCCTGAAACTGGGCCAGGCCCGGGGCGCGGCCATCTGCGCCTGTGTCAACGCGGGGCTGCCGGTGGCCGAGTACACCCCGGGGGAGATCAAGCAGGCGCTGGTGGGCCACGGCCGGGCCGGCAAGGCCCAGGTGGGCTACATGGTGCGCATGCTGCTGCGCCTGGACACCACCCCGGCGGAGGACGCGGGCGACGCCCTGGCCGCCGCCATGTGCCACCTGCACCAGGCGGATGTGCGCGCGCGACTGACGAGGGCCGGGGCGTGATCGGGCGGCTGCACGGCACCGTGGCGGAGCGCCACCCGCCGGCCCTGCTGCTGGACGTGGGCGGCGTGGGCTACGAGCTGGAGGCGCCCATGTCCACCTTCTACGCCCTGCCCGCCGGCGACCAGCCGGTCACCCTCTGGACCCACCTGGCAGTGCGCGACGACGGCCAGGCACTGTACGGCTTTGCCAGTCGCTCGGAGCGCGACCTGTTCCGGGTCCTGATCCGTATCAGCGGCGTCGGGCCCAAGCTTGCCCTGGCCCTGCTGTCGGGGATGAACGCCGAGGGCCTGCAGCGCTGTATCGAACAGGAGGACGTGGCCACCCTGACCCGCCTGCCCGGGGTGGGCAAGAAGACCGCCCAGCGGCTGATGGTGGAACTGCGCGACCGGCTGGACGGGCTGCTGCCCGGGGCCGAGGGCAGTGTGCTCACCGCCAGCGGCCGGGGCGGCACCAGCCAGCCCGCCACCCCGGCGGCCGGCCAGAGCGCCCGCGACGACGCGGTGAGCGCGCTGATAGCCCTGGGCTACAAGCCCGCCGAGGCCGGCCGCCTGGTCAACGCCGTACCCGATGCCGACGATACCCCGAGCGAGGAACTGATCCGCCGCGCCCTGCAGGCGGCGGTCAAATAGTCACCCCCTGCCGGCCGCGGCCCCACTCAGAACATGTCCTGCGGGTCCACGTCCAGTGACCAGCGGGCTTGGCGCGCCGTGGGGAGCGCCGCCAGCCCCGGCACCCAGCGCGCCAGCAACCGGTGCAGGGCGGCGCGGCTCTCCGCCTGCAACAGCAGTTGCGCCCGGTAACGTCCGGCCCGCCGCTCCATGGGCGCCGGCACCGGCCCCAGCACCATCACCCCTGCCTGCATGCCGCCCCCGGCCAGCGCCCGGGCCTGCTCCGCAGCCGCCTGCAGAAAACCGCGGGCGTGCCCGGCCTGCACCGCCTCGGCCCGCAACAGGGCCATGGCGGCGAAGGGTGGCAGGCCGGCACCGCGACGCTCCTCCAGGTGGGCGCGGGCGAAGGCGTCGTAGCCGGACCCCAACAGGGTATGAAGCAGCGGGTGCTCCGGGTGGTGAGTCTGGATCAGCACCTCGCCCGGGCGCTCGGCGCGACCGGCCCGGCCCGCCACCTGGATGAGCAACTGCGCCATGCGCTCCAGCGCCCGGAAGTCGGCCCCGTACAGCCCGTGGTCGGCATCCAGCACCCCCACCAGGGTCACATCGGGAAAGTGGTGCCCCTTGGCCAGCATCTGCGTGCCCAGCAGGATGCGCGCGCCCGGCTGGTGGGCCTCGGCCAGCAGGGCGTCCATGGCGCCGCGCCGGCGAGTGCTATCGCGGTCAATGCGCAATACCGGCACGTCGGGGTAGAGCTCGGCGAGCACCTGCTCCACCCGCTCGGTCCCCTGCCCCACCGCCCGCAGGTCCACGCTGCCGCACTCCGGGCAGGCCCGGGGCACCGGTTGCTCGCTGTCGCAGTGGTGGCAGCGCAGCCGCCCGGCCCGCCGGTGCCAGGTGTAGCGGGCGTCGCAGCGCTGGCACTCGGCCACCCAGCCGCACTCGTGGCAGAGCAGCGTGGGCGCGAACCCCCGCCGGTTGAGGAACAGCAGCACCTGGCCGTCGGCGGCCAGGTGCGCGTCCATGGCGGTCTGCAGCGCCGGCGACAACCCCTCGCGCAACGGCCGGCCGCGCACGTCCAGCACCCGGAACGAGGGCATGGCCGCCCCGCCGGCGCGGTGCTTCAGGTGCAGGTGGGCGTAGCGTCCGGCCAGCGCGTTCTGCAGGCTCTCCAGCGAGGGGGTGGCGGTACCGAGCAACACGGGCACACCCAGCCGACGGGCGCGCATCACCGCCAGGTCACGGGCGGAGTAGCGAAAGCCGTCCTGCTGCTTGAAAGAGGTGTCGTGCTCCTCGTCCACCAGGATCAGTCCCGGCTCGGGCAATGGCGCGAAGACCGCCGAGCGGGTGCCGATGAGCACCCGCGCGCGGCCCTCGCGGGCCGCCAGCCAGGCGTCCAGCCGCTCGCGGTCGTTGAGCCCCGAGTGGAACACCGCCATGGGCACCGCCAGCCGGCGGCGGAAACGGCGCAGCAATTGCGGCGTCAGGCCGATCTCGGGGACCAGGATGAGCACCTGCCGGCCCGAGGCCAGGGCCTGCTCCGTGGCGCGCAGGTAGACCTCCGTCTTGCCGCTGCCGGTCACCCCCTCCAGCAGAATGGGCTGAAAGCCCTCACCCGCCGCCTGCAAGTGGTCCAGCACTGCCTGCTGGTCATCCAGCGGGGCCGGCGGCGTCTCCACCCCCTCGCCCTGCAGCAGCTCCGGGCTGGCCTGCTCCGCGCTGACTGCCAGGCCGCGGTCGGCCAGGGCGCGGGCGGCGCGGCGGGCCTGCCCCGGCATCTGCGCCAGCTCTGACGCCTCCAGGCCGCGCTCGCCCAGGGCCTGCAGGCGGGCCAGCAACTGAGCCTGGCGGGGGGCCCGGTTCAGCGCGTCCGGCTCGGTGTTGCGGCCCTGCTCGGTCACCCACCAGTGCTCGCGCAGCCGCCACTGGGCCGGCTCGCCCTGGCGCAGCAGGGTGGGCAGGGCGGCATCCAGCACTTCGCCCAGCGGGTGGTGGTAGTAGCGGGCCGCCCACTCCAGCAGCGCCATCAGGGGCGCGTCCAGCAGAGGCTCCGCATCCAGCCAGGCCTGGGCCGGGCGTAGCTTGTGCTGCGGCACCTCGGTGTGCTCGGTGACGGCCACCACCACGCCCACCCGCCGACCCCGGCCGAAGGGCACGCGCACCCGACAACCGCGGCCGGCCTGCTCAGGCCACGCCTCGCGCGGGGGCAGGTAGTCGTAACAGGTGTACAGCGGCACGGGCAGCGCCACGCGCAGTATGCGAGCCATTCATCCTCCGTGAGTGCAGCCGGCGCCGGGCCGCTTAGGCCCCGGGCGCCCCCTATCGTATACTGCCGGCCATGCACGTGCCGCCGGAACAGGAACTGGAAGCCCTGCTGCCGCAGATTCTCGCCGTGCTGCGGGCGCACCCGCAGGGGCTCGGCGAGTTCGAGCTGGTCCGCGCCCTGGACGAGGCGGCGGTGGGCCCGTTCAGCCGCGAGGGCCTGCGCGAGACCGGCAGCCTGTTCCGCACCCACTTCCTGCTCTTCCACTGCCTCTACCGGCTGCGCCAGCGACTGCGGCGCCAGGGCGAGGACCTGCAGATCCACTGCACCCGCATCGGGCTGACCTGCGGCCCGGCACCCGGCGGCGGCAACCCGGATCGGCGCCAGAGCCTGAGCGCGCCGGACCCGTTGGCGGCCTACTACCTGGACCTGGACCACCTGGCGGAGGCGGACCTGGCCAGCGTGGAGGCCATGCTGGCCGACGGCTGGCGGCGGGTGACTCGCGTGGACCAGCGGGACGCCGCCCTGGCCGAGTTGGAGCTGAGCGAGCCGGTGACCGACGAGGAGATCCGCTTGCAGTACCGGCGCCTGGTGATGCGCCACCACCCGGACCGGGGCGGTGACAAGGCGCGGATGCAGCAGGTGGTGAAGGCCATGGAGCAGCTGGGCCTGGCCCGGGGCGGCTAGCCCGTCCCGCTCAGTACCTCAGGGTGACACGGAAGCGGGCCCCGCCCAGGCGGTCGGACGCCTGTACCGCCACGTCGCCTCCCCGGGCCAGGGCCAGTTCCCGCACCACCGCCAGGCCAATGCCCTGCCCCGGGTGCCGCTCATCGGCCCGACCGCCGCGCGCCAGGACGTGCGCTACCGCCCGCTCCGGGACGCCGGGCCCGTCATCCTCCACCTCCAGCCACAGCCCCCCGCCGTCCCGGCCCCCGGCACTCACCCGGACCTGGCTGCGGGCGTGTCGCAGGGCGTTGTCCAGCAGGTTGCCGGCCAGTTCCATCAGCTCCGCCTCGCCCCCGGGGAAGTGCAGTGAACCGGGACAGTCCAGATCGACGCCCACCCGGTCATTGAGCCGGGCCAGCGCGGCCACCAACCGCTGCAGCACCGGCCGCACCGCTACTCGCGCACCCAGGGGCGCCGGCCCGTGTCCGGCCCGGCGCAGGTGGTAGTCGATGGCCTGGTCCATGCGCCGAAGCTGCTCGGCGGCGGTGTCATCACCGGCGCCCGGCAGCTGGCTGCGCAGCACCGCCAGCGGGGTCTTGAGGCTGTGGGCCAAGTCGGCCAGCACGGTCTGGTGCTGGTCGATACGGCGCTGCTGGGCCGCCAGCAGTTGATTCAGCCGGCCGGTCAACGCCGCCAGCTCCGGCGGGTGCGCCTCGCCCAGACGGCGGGCCTCGCCGGCCTCCACCGCCTGCAACTCCCGGGTCATCCGGCGCAGCGGTTGCAGCGTCCAGCGGAGCAGCAGCAACTGGGTCAGCAGCACGCCGACCGCCGCCAGCGCCAGCCAGCCCCAGAGGGCTTGGCGGAAGCGGCTCAGTTCGTCGCCGAGCACGGTCTGCGCCTCCAGCACCTGCAGGGTAAAACGGCCGGACTCGCCGTCCGCCTCCTCCCAGGCGATGCCGTAGGCGTAGCCGTGCAGGGGCGTGCCGTCGGGCCCCGGCACCGTGCTCTCCCGGGTCTCCCCCGGCGCCAGCAGCGGCGGGGTCGGCAAGGCGCTGTCCAGCAGCGAAGGAGAACGCCAGCGCACCTCACCCTGCTCGTCCACCGCCTGGGCGTAGAGCCCGGAACCGGCACTGCGCAGGCGGGCATCGGGCAGGTCGCCGGGCAGGGTCAGGGCCTGGTCGCGCAGTTCCGCAGCGGCGAGCAGACCGAACACCTGCCCCTGCAGACGCTCGCTGCGGGCCTGCTCCGCGCCCTCACGGTAGGCGTGGTCCACCACCAGGCCGGTAGTGCCGAGCAACAGCAACAGGGAGAGCCCCGCCACCCAGAGCACCCGGTGCAGCAGGGAGAGGCGCTGGACGGTCATCAGCCGCCCCGGGGCAGGCGGAAGCGGTAGCCGCGACCGCGCAGGGTCTCGATGGGTTGGAGCCGACCGTCCGGGTCGAGCTTACGGCGCAGACGGCGGATGAAGACCTCCATGACGTTGCTGTCGTGCTCCGCGGCGTCCGGGTAGAGGTGGTCCTCCAGCACCGCCTTGGACAAGACCTCGCCCTGGTGCAGCATCATGTAGTGCAGGAGCCGGAACTCGCTTCCGGTCAGCTCCACCCGGTCATCGCCCCGCCAGGCGGTCTGGCTGCGGCTGTCCACCGCCAGCGGCGGACAGCGCAACACCGGGGCGGCCCAGCCGCCGGCGCGCCGCAGCAGCGCCTGCACCCGGGCCAGGAGTTCCGGCATTTCGAAGGGCTTGACCAGGTAATCATCGGCACCGGCCTCCAGCCCGGTGACCCGGTCCTGCCAATGGCCACGGGCGGTGAGAACCAGCACCGGGAGGTTGCTGCCCTCGTCACGCAGGGCGCGGATCAGCTCCAGCCCGGAGAGCCCGGGCAGCCCGAGGTCCACGATGGCCAGGTCGAGCGGGTAGTCACGGGCCATGTGCAGCCCTTCGGGGCCGTCCGCGGCCACATCCACCACGTAACCGACACCGCCCAGGGCGGTCTGGAGCTGGTCGCGCAGGGCGGCCTCGTCCTCCACCACCAGCAGGCGCATCAGCGCACCTCCCCGGAGCGGGCATCCACCCGGTAGACCCGCACCTGGCCGGGCGCGACCAGCACCCTGACCCGGTAGTGGCTGCCGCGACGTTCCACGCCCAGGACGCGGCCATCGGTGTGTTCACGCACGCGGGCCACGGCCTCGCGTTCGCTCAGTTCCGCGAGGGCCGGGGGCGCGATGAGCACCAGCGGGGCGGCGCAGAGCAGCCGGATACAGTTTCGGCGGTTCATCCCGCTAATTTACACCAGCGCGGCCATCGCGCCCCACACCGGTGACCGGATCAATAGTGGTCCGGGGTCACCGAAACCCGCAGCCGGATGCGATCCCCCGGGTGGGAGTTGGTCCGCGTGGAGTATTCCTGCCCATCGTAGAGGTAGCGCACCCGGTAGCCGTCGCGGCGCTCCTCCGTCCGGGTATCGTGGACAGTACGGCACTGGCGCTCGTTTACGGTGTAGGTCCGGGATTCGGTGCCGCTCAGCCCGTCGGCGATACCGGCCCCGGCCAGGGTACCGGCAGCGATGGCGGCATCCCGCCCGCGGCCCCCGCCGAACCGGCTGCCCACCACTCCGCCGGCCACGCCACCGGCGATCACCGCCGCGGTGTTGCGCTGCCCCTGGGTGGTACGCTGCACCGGCTGATCCCAGCACTCCTGGCGCGGATTGGACACCTCCACGGTGCGGTACTGCGGCGTAACACTGAGCACCTCGCCGTAGGCATACTGGCTGCCCGCGGCCTGCGCCAGGCCGGCGGCCAGCAGGCCGGCGGTTGCCAGTGCGGTGAGAATCGGCTTGTTCATGGCAGACCTCTGCTGTTCTTGTTGGACCAGACAGGGGAGAGCATGCCGCACGCCGGCTGAACGCAGGCTGAACAGCACCACCGCCACCGCTTGGTTTAGAATGGCCCCATGGCCAAACGACTGATGAACCTGCGCAACGTCCCCGCCGACGAGGCCGACGAGGTGCGCGAACTGCTGACCCGCGAGGGCATTGACTACTACGAGACACCCCCGAACCGCTGGGGGTTGAGTGCCGGTGGCATATGGCTGCGTGACGAGGGCCAGCACCCCGCGGCCCGCCGGCTGCTGGACGACTACCAGCGCGAACGCCAGCGCCGGGTGCGCGAGGCCTACGAGCAGCAGAAACGCGACGGCACCGCCGAGACGGTGACCAGCCTGTTCCTGCGCAATCCGCTCAAGGTCACCGCCTACGTCGCGCTCGTGGCGATCATCCTGTACTTCTCGATCCGCCCCTTCTTCTCCATGGGCGCCGGCTGAACCGGCCCCGCAACCAGACAAGGGCTGCCATGACCACTGCGCCGCAAGACCTCTGGCCCAGCTGCGGTTACCGGACGCTGACCGCGACCCCGGCGGGCCTGCAACCCACCGCCGACCTTTACCGCCACCTGCTGCAACGGCCCGAACTCCGCCCCCCCGAGGAGGCCGGGGAGGCGGAACGGCGACTGTACCGCCGACTGCTGGACGACCCACTGCTGCCGCTGAACGACGAGGTCCTGAAGACCCTGGGCGATCCCGAGGCGGAGACCAACTACCAGGTCTACCGCCGGTTCCGCGACCTGCTGGAACAGGCCGAAACCCTGGAGCAGGCCTACCTGCGCATTGCCCGCGGCCAGAGCGGCGGGCCGGTCCCGCCGGTGCTGATGGATTGGCTCACCCAACTCATCCTCCGCGGGCTGCTGGGCCCGAACCCGGACGCTTTCCGCGCCCGCGCCGCGGAGCTCTTCTTCCGGGAGCAAAAGGTGGCCCTGGAGGGCGGGGTGGTGCTGGCCGACCACGAATACCTGGAGGGCCGGCGCGGCACCCCGGGGGGCACCGACATCATCCAGTCGCTATTGCGGGAGGCCCAGGGCCTGGCCTCCGACGGCCGCCCCACCCTGGACGTGCTCAACTCGGAGACCGCGCCACGCTATCTCACTGCCAGCGAGGCCCATGATCTGGCGCTGGACATCAGCTTCGACAGCCCCGGGCTGATCGCCCTGGCCGGGCTGCTGCAGGACTGGCTGCACCACTTCACCGGACTGACCGGCCGACTGGCGCCGGTGAAAGCCATCGAGGACGAGCGCTGGCGCTGGCACATCGGCCTGGACGTCAACAGCACCGACCTGCTGAACCGGCTGTACCAGGGGGCGGAGCTGAAGCGTGACGAACAACGCCAGATCCTGGCACTCTTTACCCTGGAGCTGACCGGTGAGCAACGGCTGCGTCCCGACGCAGAGGGCTACCCGGTCCACCTTGGACTGGCCATGGATCGCCAGGGCTTCCTGCGGATGAAACCGCAGAACCTGCTGATCAACCTGCCGCTGCGCGAGGACGGTTGAGGCGGGCTGCCAGCCATGCCACCAGGGTGGGCTCCAGCCAGTAGCGGGGTCGCCAGGGCCAGCCCGCCACGAAACCCAGGTGGCCGCCGCCGGGGCTCATGGCCAGCTGCACCCAGGGGGTCAACGCACCGGGCGGGGGCAGGGTATCGGCCGGGCAGAAGGGGTCGTCGGCAGCGTTGATCATCAGGGTGGGCACGCGGATGCACCCCAGGCGCTGCTCCGGGGCGCACCGCTGATAGTAATCGGCAGCGCCGTCAAAACCGTGCAGCGGCGCGGTCAGCCGGTCGTCGAACTCCCACAGGCTGCGGGCGCGGAAGGCGGCCTCGGCCTGGGGCGGTGGGCAGCCGGCCTCGCGCTTGCGCGCCAACATGGCCTTGAGATCGCGCACCATGGCCCACTGGTAGAGGCGCGAGAACCCGCGGTCCAGCCGGCGGGAGCACTCCGCCAGCTGCAACGGCGCCGAGACGATGACCGCCTGCTCAACCGCCGCCCGGACACCCAGCCTGCCCAGCCAGTTCAGTCCCACGATGCCGCCCATGGAGAAGCCCACCAGGGCCAGTGGCCGGTCGGGGTGGCGCGCGCGTACATGCTGGACCGCGCACTGGACGTCCTCGGTCTCGCCGGCATGGAAGAAGCGGGGCAAGCGGTTGGGGCGCACCCCGGCGCCTCGAAACTCCATCACCACCGATCCCATCGCCGCCTGCGCCAGTGCTGCCATCAGCCCCTGCACGTAAGAGGCCGTGGCACTGCCCGCCAGCCCGTGCAGGATCAGCACCAAGGGGCCGGTTCGCGGCCCCGGGCCCCAGACCAGGTTGAGCTCATCGCCATCGGGCAGCGCGAGCCGTTCGCACTGACGGGCCACGGCGGGCGGTCGCCGGACCAGCGCTGGCCAGAGGGTCTGGGCATGGCCGCTGGCCAACCAGAAAGGGGGCTCGAACCGCGGTGGTGCCAGCGTCAGCTGTTCAGGCATGCCACGCGGTCGCGGCCCAGGTGCTTGGCCCGGTAGAGCGCCTCGTCCACCCGGCGCAACAAGTCCTTGCGGGTATCATCCTCGCGCAATGCCGAGACGCCGAAGCTGGCGGTCACCGGGTCGCCGTGGGCAAACCGGTGCGCGGCCACCCGCTCGCGCAACTTCTCGGCGAGGATCTCCGCCGATCGCAGGCCGGTCTCCGGCAACAGGATCATGAACTCCTCGCCGCCCCAGCGGGCCACCGTATCGGCCGTGCGCACGTTGGCCAGCACCAGTCCGGCCAGGGCGCGCAACACGGCATCCCCGGCCTCGTGCCCGTGCTGGTCATTGATGTCCTTGAAAAGGTCGAGGTCGAACATCACCAGCGACAGCGGACAATCGTAGCGGCGGGCACGTTCGTACTCGCGCTCCAGCAACTGCTCGAAGCTCAACCGGTTGGCCAGACCGGTCAGGGCATCGGTGGTCGCCGCGCGCTTGAGCTCGTCCTCGATGCGCACCCGCTCGGTGATGTCCTTCCCGGTCCCCACGTATCGGATCACCTCGCCGTGATCGCCCAGCACCGGGGTGATGCTTTGCTGCAGGTAAAAGCGCCGCCCGTGCCGATCGCGGTTAACGAAGGTACCGCGGAAGGTCTCGCCGCGCTCCAGGGTGGACCACAGGTCCGAGTAGAAACGGCGCGACTGCTCGCCAAAGCTCAACAGCCTGGGGCTCTGACCGATGACCTCATCACGGCGATAGCCGGTGATCTGCTCGAAGCCGCGGTTGACGTAGACGATCCTGCCTTCCGGGTCGGTGATCAGGATACTGGCCGCGGAGGCCTCCACCGCGGTGGAGAGCAGGCGGGCCTCCTGCTCGAGCTGACGCTCCCGGGTCACATCCCGCTGAATCGACAACCAGGCGGTGACGACGCCGTCGTCGTCCAGGACCGGCGATATGGACCACTGCACGTGATAGGGCCGCCCATCCTTGCGGTAGTTGACCGCGCTGCCCTCGAAGAACTCGCCCTGCTCCAGTTGCCGGCGCAGGCGCTGCAGTTCCTCCGGGTCGGTGGCCGGGCCCTGGAGCATGGCGGGCGTCTGGCCAATGAGCTCCTCGCGCCGGTAGCCGGTCATCTGCTCAAACGCCGCGTTGACGTAACGGATTCTCGGCCCGGGCCCGTCCAGCTGCGGTTCGGTCACCACCACCGCGTTGTACGACTGCTCCAATGCCGCCATCAACAGCCGCTCGTCCAGTACGCCCTGCATGGCCCTCTCCGTCTAATAGTGATGGTTTTTAGCATAGTACCGGATCGGGGGCCGGAACCTGCACCCGATTTGCCCTACCCTGCACGCTAGGCAGATTGGGGCAGCAGGCAAGCCCTTGCCGACCCTGACGGTAGCGGACTGCCCGGCGCCGGCACGGGTTGACCACCGACCGGATGCGTATCCGGGGCCAAAAATTGTTAAAGGTCACGGGCACTTCGCCGATAGGGCGGGATAGCAGGTCGGCAACTCCTCAACACCCTGGCGTGGTTCAATTCTTGTATGGGACCATGCGGCCCCCGCCCGCCAGCCCGCGGTCGGGGAGAGGGTCACAACGCAGTGGATGGTCATTATGGCTAGCATCAGTTCCCTGGGCGTCGGTTCCGGAATGGATATCCAGGACATGGTTACGCAATTGGTCGAGGCGGAGCGCCAGCCCGCGCAGCAACGCATCGACCGCCAGGAGCAGCGGCTGGAATCGGAGATCTCCGGGCTGGGTAAGCTGCAGCAGGCGGTGTCCGAGTTCGGCGGGGCACTGGGCAGCGTCTCCAGCGAGGGGGATTTCCGCAGCGTGGAGGCGTCCAGCAACAACGAGCAGGCAGTCAGCGTCTCGGCGGACGACGACGCGCCGCCCGGCAGCTACAACGTGGAAGTGGAACAGATCGCCCAGGCCCAACGCGTGGCCACCACCGAGGATGCGTTTGCCGGGGTGGATGACTTCTCCGCCGGCAGCACCTCGCTGGGTGCCGGCAGCTTCGCCCTCGCCTTCGAGGACGGCAGTACCGAGACCTTCGAGCTGGAGGAAGGGGCCGACACCCTGCAGGACGTGCGCGCGATCATCAATCAGGAGAGCCAGAACGTGCGCGCCTCCGTGGTGGATGATGGCGAGGGGCCGCGGCTGGTGCTGACCAGTCGGGAGACCGGGGAAGAGAACTCGGTGACCGCCCTGGAGGTGGACGCGGAGGATGGCGACGAGGCTCTGCTGAACAACCTGGCGTTCTCCCGCGAGGATCTGGACGAAGACGGGCAAGGCGCTGCCGACGAGCTGACCGAGGCGCAGAACGCCCGCGTCCTGGTGGACGGCCTGGAGATCGAACGCCCCACCAACGAGATCAACGACGCCATCGACGGCGTCTCCCTCACCGTCAACGAGGAGGACGAGACGGCGCAGGTGAACGTCAGCGAGGAGCAGGGTGCCGCCGAGGGCGCGGTGCGCGAGTTCGTCGAGGCCTACAACACGCTGCAGGGCACCCTGACCGAGTTGAACGCCTACGACCCGGAAGAGGACGAGGCCGGTCCCCTCAACGGCGATGCCACCCTGCGCTCGGTGCAGTCGCGGATGCGCCAGTTGATCAACGAGCCCATCCCCAACGCCGAAGGTCCGGTGCAGACCCTGGCCGACCTGGGCATGACCACCCAGCGCGACGGCACCCTGTCGGTGGATGACCAGCAGCTGAGCCAGGCCCTGAACGAAAACCGTCTGGATGTGGTGCGGCTGTTCACCGACGAGGAGGACGGCATGACCCGCCGGCTGGAGGATGCCGTGGACGAGTTCACCGGCGCGGACAGCGTCATTGGCAACCGCACCGACTCCCTGCAGGACCGCATGGGGGCACTGGAGCCGCAGCAGGAGCGGTTGGACAACCGCATGGAGCGGCGAGAGGAGAGCCTGATCCGGGAGTTCTCGGCCATGGATCAGATGGTCGCCGAGATGAACCAGACCGGTGACTACCTGGCCAACAACCTGCCGGGTGGTGGTGGCGGTGGGGCACTGCCGATGTAAATCCACTGAGGCGCGGCCAACCCGCAACCGCGCCGCATTACGGCTCCACGTGCAGCACCGTGCCCTCCCGCCTCGGGTCAGCGGCCCCGTGGCGCACCCCGTCACCGTCCACCCAGATGGCGTGCACCCCGCTGGTCATCCCCCGCACCGACACCTCGTGGCCACGCTCGCGCAGGGCCTCGGCCAGCGCCTCGCTGCCCTCCATCTCTTCCAGCTTGGTGGGGCCGTTGCGGTTGTTCCAGTTGGGTGCGGCCACCGCCTCGGCCAGCGGCGCCCCCTCCCCCAACACCAGCGCCAGGCGGCGGGCGGTGTAACCGATGATCCAGGGGCCGCCCGGCGAGCCCACGGCCAGGCGCAGGGCGTCGTCCTCGAAGGCGAGGGTGGGCGACATGGCGCTCATGGGGCGCTTGCCCGGTGCCACCCGGTTGGCCACCGGATTGCCCTCGCGGTCCTCCGGCTCAAAGGCGAAGTCGGTCAGCTGGTTGTTCAGGATGAAGCCGCGCACGAACAGCCCGGAGCCGAAGGGCATCTCCACCGACGAGGTCATGGACACGGCATTGCCCTGGGCATCCACGATGGAGAGGTGGGAGGTGGAGGGCCGCGCCGGCCCCCGGGGCATGGCGGCCTGCTCCGGCTCCATTACCAGCCCGGCTTCCGCCTCGCCCAGGCTCTGGGTCGGGTCGACCAGGGCGGCGCGTTCGTCCAAGTAATCGGGGTCCAGCAGCTCAGCCACCGGCACCGGTTCGTGGTCCGGATCGGCGGCGAAGCGGGCGCGGTCCGCGTAGGCCAGGCGCGAGGCCTCCGCCAGCAGGTGGGCGCGGTCGACCTCATCCTCCGGGGGGTGGGCGCCCTCCGCCCGCTCCAGTAGCCCCAGGATCTGCAGCACGACGAACCCGCCGGCCGGGGGCGGTGCGCTGCAGACCCGGTGCCCGGCGTAGGGCGCACAGACCGGCGCCCGCAATTCCGCCCGGTAACCGGCCATGTCCTCCAGGGTCAGCCGGCCCGGGTTGTGCGCCGCCCCCTGCACGGCGTCGACGATATCCTCGGCGATGGGGCCCGCGTAAAAGGCCTCCGCCCCCTCCTCGGCGATCCGGTGCAGGGTATCGGCCAGCGCCGGGTTGCGCAGGCGCTGGCCCACCGGCAGGGGCTCACCCTCGTCGGTGTGGAAATAGGCCCGGGCGGCCTCGTGGTCGACGATGGCCCAGTCGCTCTGGAGGATGTCGTTCAGGCGAGGACTGACCTCGAAGCCCTCCCGCGCCAGCTCGATGGCCGGTTGGAACAGCTCCGCCCACGGCAGGACACCGTGGTGGTCATGGGCGCGCTCTAACAGCCGCACCACGCCGGGGACACCCACGGCGAGGCCGCCGCTGACCGCCTCGCGGAAGTCCATGGGCTCGCCCTCCTGCAGGAAGAGTTCGGCGTCCGCCGCCGCCGGCGCGGTCTCCCGGCCGTCGTAGGCCAGCGTTTCACCGGTCTCGGCGTCGTGGTGCAGCAGAAAGGCGCCGCCGCCGATGCCGCTGGACTGGGGCTCCACCAGGGTGAGCACCAGCTGCGCGGCGATGGCCGCATCCACGGCACTGCCCCCGGCAGCCAGCATCTCATGGGCCGCCCGGGTAGCGTGGGGGTTGGCGGTCACCGCCATGGCCCCCTCGCCCTGGGCGGTGCGTTTTTCCTCCGCCACCCAGGGCGGGGTGTCGCCGCTGGCAAGAGGCGCCATCAGCAGGGCGACCAGGGCGCAGGCCGCGGGCAGGCGGAGGCACCATCGGCGCATTGGGGCGGGTGGTGGCAAGGGTTCACTCATGTCGATCCATCCAACCGTGCGTTGTTTTCAGCGTACCGTGTATGCTCGCTATTGACGCGCCCCGGGGCGCTCCGGCCAAGGTGAGGGCATGACCACGCAATACTACTTTTACGAACCGGGCAAGGGGCATGGTCTGGCCCATGACCCCTTCAACGCCATCGTCGCACCCCGACCCATCGGCTGGGTGGCCTCCAGCGACCACCGGGGGCAGATCAATCTGGCACCCTACAGCTTCTTCAATGCCTTCAACTACCGGCCGCCGATCATCGGCTTCTCCAGCATCGGCTATAAGGATTCGGTGCGGAACATCGCCGACACCGGCTGCTTTGTCTGGAACCTGGCCACCCTTCCCCTGGCGGAGGCGATGAACCTGACCAGCTCCAGCGTACCGGCGGAGGTCAGCGAGTTTGAACTGGCCGGCCTTACCCCGGCCCCCTGCCGGCTGGTGGACGTGCCCCGGGTCGCCGAATCGCCGGTGGCCTTCGAGTGCCGGCTGAGCCAACTGCTGCAACTGCAGGGGGCCGACCAGCAGCCGGTGGACACGTGGATGGTCTTCGGCGAAGTGGTGGGCGTGCACATCGACCCGGCCCTGCTGCAGGACGGTGTCTACGACACCACCGCCGCGGAGCCCATTCTCCGTGGCGGTGGCCCAGCCGACTACTTTACGGTGGGCCCCGCCCAGCGTTTCCGCATGCACCGGCCGGGCTAAGGCCGACGTCGCCGGCCCGGTGGCTTGCCGCATCGGGCCGGTCGCTTACAGGGGCTTAAGCCGGCGTTCGATCGCCTCCCGCCGAGACTCCAGGAAGGGCGGCAGCGTCAGGGATTCGCCCAGGTGCTCCAGGGGCTCATCCGTCGCGAACCCGGGTCCGTCGCTGGCCAGCTCCATGAGGATCCCGTTGGGCTCCCGGAAATACAGGCTGCGGAAATAGAAGCGATCCACCGGACCGCTGTTGGGCAGGCGGATGTCGGCCAGGTGGCGGGCCCAGGCCTCGTACTCATCGTCCGCGACCCGAAACGCCACGTGGTGCACCCCGCCGGCTCCCGGGCGGGCGGGGGCCCGGTCCGGTTCCTCGGCTACGTGCAATTCCGCTCCAGCGCCCCCAGGGCCCATGGCGTACACCCGCACCGCCACCCCATCATCGCGGTAGCGGCGCACCTCCCGCATCCCCAGGGCAGCGGTCAGCAGGTTATCCAGCGCCTCGGGCTCGCGTACGCTGAGGGTGATCGGCCCCAGGCCCCGAACCTGGAGGGCCGCCGGTACCGGGCTGCCGGACCAGGGCCGGGCGGGCTCGCCCTCACCACCGTCGTCCACCAGGCTCAGGCGCTGCCCCTCCGGATCCTCGAAGTCGATAACCCGACGGCCATCCCGGGTCGTGATCCCGCCGCAGGGGACGCCGGCGGCCTCCAAGCGGGCCTGCCACCACGCCAGGGCCTCCTCGCCGGCCACCCGCAGCGCGGTACGGCAGATGCTCTGGCTTCCCCGCCGTTCCGGGGGCGCGGGGAAATCGAAGAAGGTAATGTCGGTACCCGGCGAACCCACGGCATCGGCGTAATACAGGTGATAGGCCTCGGTCTGGTCCTGGTTGACCGTCTTCTTGACCAGCCGCATGCCCAGTGTGCCGGTGTAGAAGGCCAGGTTGCCCGGCGCATCGGCGGTGATAGCAGTCAGGTGGTGGATACCCAGCAGTCGCATGGTCGCTCCCGGTTGAACGGTCTATCCGGACAGCTTACGCAGGGCTGTGGGAAGAGGAAGGCCTGGGCCACGAACACAGCTTTCCGCGCGGCACAACAATGCCGCAGACGCAAAAAAGCCCGCGCGGGGCGGGCTTGACGAGCGGTGCTGGTGGGCCCGGCAGGACTTGAACCTGCGACCTATCGATTATGAGTCGACTGCTCTAACCAACTGAGCTACAGGCCCGTATCTGGGTGGGTTCGGGAAGGGAGTATATACCGCTGGCCGGGCCGGGGTCACCGGCCCGGCCAGCAGCCCTGCAACCGTTACTCGTCGAGGAAGCTGCGCAGCCCCTCGGAACGGGTCGGGTGGCGCAGCTTGCGCAGCGCCTTGGCCTCAATCTGGCGGATGCGCTCACGGGTGACATCGAACTGCTTGCCGACCTCCTCAAGGGTGTGGTCGGTGTTCATGTCGATGCCGAAGCGCATGCGCAGCACCTTGGCCTCCCGCGGGGTCAGGCCGGAGAGCACGCCCTTCACCGACTCGCGCAGCCCCTCCCGGGTGGCTGAGTCCACCGGGGACATGGCGTTGATGTCCTCAATGAAATCACCCAGGTGCGAGTCCTCATCATCGCCGATGGGCGTCTCCATGGAGATCGGCTCCTTGGCGATCTTGAGCACCTTGCGCACCTTGTCCTCGGGCATTTCCATGCGCTCGGCCAACTCATCCGGGCTGGGCTCGCGCCCCATCTCCTGGAGCATCTGCCGGGAGACGCGGTTGAGCTTGTTGATGGTCTCGATCATGTGCACCGGGATACGGATGGTGCGGGCCTGGTCCGCGATGGAGCGGGTGATGGCCTGCCGGATCCACCAGGTGGCGTAGGTCGAGAACTTGTAGCCGCGACGGTACTCGAACTTGTCCACCGCCTTCATCAGGCCGATGTTGCCCTCCTGGATCAGATCCAGGAACTGCAGGCCGCGGTTGGTGTACTTCTTGGCGATGGAGATGACCAGGCGCAGGTTGGCCTCCACCATCTCCTTCTTGGCCCGGCGGGCCTTGGCCTCGCCGATGGACATGCGCCGGTTGATGTCCTTGATCTCGCCGATGGTCATGCCGACCTTCTTCTCGGCGTCGATCAACACTTGCTGGGAGCGGCGGATATCCTCCTCGTGCTCGGCCAGCCGCGCGGCCCAGGTGTCCTTGCCGGCCAGCATCTCGTCCAGCCAGCCCGGGTCGGTCTCGCGGGTGATGAAGCTGCGCACGAAGGTCTTGCGGGGCATGCCCGCCTTGGTGCAGGCCTTGAGGATGGCGCGCTCGTTGCGACGCAGGACGTTCACGTCCCGGCGCAGCCCGTCGACCAGTTGGTCGATGATCTTCGGCGGAAACTTGAAGGTGAGGAAGATCTCCGCCAGCTGCTCGCGCAACACCTTGCACTCGTCGCTGCCCGAGCCCTGGCTGGCCAGGCACGCCTTCATCGCGGCGTCGGTTTCGGCCAGGCGGCGGAACAGCTCGGCGGCCATATCCGGGTCCGGCCCGGTGTCGGCGGTGGCCTCTTCGCCATCCTCGTCTTCCTCCTTGCCCGCATCCACGGCGTGGGAGGAGAGCTCCTCGTCCGGGTTGCGGAAACCGCCCACCAGTTCGTTCAAGCGCATCTCGCCGTCCTGTACCTTCTGGAACAGGCCGAGCAGCTTGGCGGCGGCACCCGGGTAGGAGGAGAGGGCCACGAGCACCTGGTCGAGCCCCTCTTCAATGCGTTTCGCGAGCTCGATCTCGCCCTCACGGGTCAGCAATTCCACGGTACCCATCTCGCGCATGTACATGCGCACCGGGTCGGTGGTCCGGCCGAACTCGGCATCCACAGCTGCCAGGGCCGCGGCGGCCTCCTCGGCCTCGTCCTCATCGGTACTGACCGCAGTATCGCCGAGCAGCAACTCATCGGAATCAGGTGCAACCTCATGGACATTGATGCCCATGTCGTTGATCATGCCGATGATATCTTCGATCTGCTCCGGATCGACGATATCGTCGGGCAGATGGTCATTCACCTCGGCATAAGTGAGGAACCCCTGCTCCTTGCCTTTGGCAATGAGCTGCTTGATCTGTGACTGCTGATCCTGTGTCATAGAGTACAGTTACCTGAGGCGGCGGTGAACTTGCCGGGCAGTTGGTGAACCCGGCAGTATAAGTGGCAGTGCAGGCTGCTGACAAGACTGCGTCGTATCAAAGTTGACCCTGCTCCAGGGTCTGCAGTTCCCTCGATTCCCTCTCGTCCAGCGCTCCCCGCTTCGACTTTTCCTGCAAGTATTGCAGCCTGCGCCGCTGCATCAACACGCGCAGCTTGTCCTTGGCCGCGTCGAAGTCGTGCTCCTCGGTGAGGGCGGCACGCAATTGACTGGTCTGCTCGCTGCTGCAGGCCTGGCGAACACGGCCCATGCAGTCCTCGAACTCCGCCGCCACATCGCCCCCCGGCAGCTCCCAGGTGGCCAGGCGCCAAAGGGCGGTTTCCTGCGGATGACCTTGAAAACGCTGCAACAGCCCCGCTGTACTGACATCGGGGTGGTCGCGCGCGATTTCAAGGATCTGGCGCAACAACTCAAGCCCGGGCAGATCCCCGTGCAGCTCATCCAGGGGACCGGCTTGCTCTGCCAACGCCGGGCGCTGCAGCAGCAGGGTCAGGGCCTGGCGCACCGGGGTCCGGCGCACCATGGCGGAGCCGGTCCGGCCCCGGCCGGCCGTGCGGGGTCGCTCCATCGGCGGCCTTGCCGGTTCACGGGCGCCTGCCGACGACTGCTGCAGGGCCTGCTCGATGCGCTCCACCCGGGTGTGCGCCAACTCGGCCAGTTTCTCGATGTAAAAATCGCGGTAGATGCCCACCGGCAGGCGCTGCACCAGCGGCAGCGCGCGCTGTACCAGGCGCGCCCGGTCATCCACCGTGTCCGGTTTCAGCCCCTCGGCGAGCGCCTCCAGGCTGTACTCGGCGAGCGGACGGGTCTCCGCCTCCAGGCGCCCCCGGAAGGCCTCGGGCCCCTCGGCCCGGACCAGGCTATCCGGGTCCTCGCCCTCGGGCAGCAGCAAGATCTCCACCGAGCGCCCCTCCCGCATGGCGGGCAGGCTGTTCTCCACCGCCCGCCATGCGGCCTGGCGCCCGGCCCGGTCGCCATCAAAGCAGAACACCACCCGGTCCGTGGCCCGGAACAGGCGGCTGACCTGGTCGGGCGTCACCGCGGTGCCCAGGGTGGCCACCGCCCCCTGCACCCCGTGCTGGGCCAGGGCCACCACATCCATGTAGCCCTCCACCACCAACAACAGCGGCGGGTTACGCTCCGCCTGGACGGCCTCGTACAGCCCGTAGAGCTCCCGCCCCTTGTGGAAGACCGGGGTCTCGGGGGAGTTCAGGTACTTGGGCTCGCCATCACCCAGCACCCGGCCACCGAACCCCACCACCGTGCCCCGGCGGTTGCGGATGGGGAACATGATCCGGTCGCGGAAGCGGTCGTAGACCCGGCCGCCATCTCGCTCGATCAGCAGCCCCGCCTCCACCAGGTCGGCCTGGCGATCACGGTGGCGCTTGAGCAGGTTGTCCCAGCCCGGCGGCGAGAAACCCAGCGCGAATCGCGCCGCGATATCCCCGGAAAGGCCCCGCTGCTTTAAGTACTCCACCGCCTTGCTCCGGGCGGGATGGCGACGCAGGGCGTCCTGGTAAAAGGCGGCGGCCTCGGCAAGCACCTCGTAAAGCCGGGCATGGCGATCGGGAACCGGCGTGGCCGCGGCGCTCGCCGGCAGCTCCATCCCAGCCTGGCGGGCCAGGTATTCCACCGCCTCCCGGAAGTCCATCCGCTCGTAGTCCATGAGGAAGCGGATAGCGGTGCCGTGCGCGCCACAGCCGAAGCAGTGATAGAACTGTTTCGCGGGGGCGACGGTGAAGGAGGGGGTCTTTTCGGTATGGAAGGGGCAGAGACCGAGCAGGTTAGCGCCGGTCTTTTTCAAACGCACACGGGCGCCTACCACCTCGGAGATATCCGTGCGGTGGAGCAGCTCGTCGATGAACTCGTCGGGAATCCTGCCGGCCATAACACCCCGAACCTGTGGGCGCGGGTGACGCCAACCGGCACGGGACTCAGCTCGCCAGTCGGGCCTTCACCATTTTGCTGACGGCGCCCATGTCGGCCCGGCCCTGAACCTGGGACTTGAGCTGCCCCATGACCCGGCCCATGTCCTGCATGCCCTCGGCGCCGGTGTCGCTGATCGCCTGCGCGACCAGCGCGTCCAGCTCCTGCTCGCTGAGCGGCTGGGGCATGAACTCGGCGAGCACTTCAAGCTCGGCCTCTTCCACGGCTGCCAGGTCATCCCGACCGGCGTCGCGGTATTGGGCGATGGACTCGCGCCGCTGCTTGACCATGCGGGTGAGCACTTCCAGCACCTGCGCATCGTCCAGCTCGGTGCGCTCGTCCACCTCACGCTGCTTGACCGCGGCGGTCACCATGCGCAGCACGCCAAGGCGTGTCTTGTCCTTGGCCCGCATGGCATCCTTGACCGCCTGTTGCAGGCGATGCTTCAAGTCACTGGCCGCGGCCATGTTCGCTCCCGGTTCCGGTTGCGATCAGTACAGGCGACGCCGACGGGCCTGTTCGCGGGACAGGCGCTTCATGTGACGCTTGACCGCGGCCGCGGCCTTACGCTTGCGCTCTTGGGTCGGCTTCTCGTAGTGCTCCCGACGACGGATTTCAGACAGGACACCCGCCTTTTCGCAGGAGCGCTTGAAACGGCGCAGCGCCACCTCGAAGGGCTCGTTTTCGCGAACCTTAACAATCGGCATGCGTGATCACACCCTTTTAAATGCTTGATGAGAATTTTTTGGACCACCCCTGCATACGGGGTGAAGGCGCGGTATTCTATCCGCGCCCCGCGGCGAATGCAAAACCCTTAAGCGGAAAAAGATAGCACATGCGTGTACTCGGTGTAGAAAGCTCCTGTGATGAGACCGGCCTGGCCCTTTACGACAGCACCCAGGGGCTGATGGCCCACGCCCTGCACAGCCAGGTGGCCACCCACGCGGAATATGGCGGCGTGGTGCCCGAACTGGCCTCGCGCGACCACGTACGGCGGGTCATCCCCCTGACCCGCCGGGTACTGGCCGAGGCCAACTGCGACCTGGCGTCCGTCGACGCGGTGGCCTACACCCGCGGCCCGGGCCTGGTGGGCGCGCTGATGGTCGGGGCCGGCATGGCCCGCAGCCTGGCCTGGGGCCTGGGGGTGCCGGCGCTGGGCGTGCACCACATGGAGGCCCACCTGCTGGCCCCCATGCTGGAGCCGGACCCGCCGGCCTTCCCCTTTGTGGCCCTGCTGGTCTCCGGCGGCCATACCCTGCTGGTGCAGGTGGCCGGGATCGGCCGCTACCACGTGTTGGGGGAGACCCTGGATGACGCTGCCGGGGAGGCCTTCGACAAGACCGCCAAGCTGCTGGGCCTGCCCTACCCCGGCGGCCCGGAGCTGGAGCGCCTGGCACGCACCGGGGACGCCGGCCGCTACCGCTTCCCCCGCCCCATGACCGACCGCCCCGGGCTGGACTTCAGCTTCAGCGGCCTGAAGACCCGGGTGCTGCAGACGGTACAGCAGAGCACGGAGGCCGACCGGGCGGATATCGCGGCCGCCTTCCAGGAGGCGGTGGTGGACACTCTGGTGATCAAGTGCCGGCGGGCGCTGCGGGAGACCGGCAGCCCGCGGCTGGTGATCTCCGGCGGCGTGGGCGCCAACACCCTGTTGCGCGACCGCATGGCCGCGATGGCGGAGAAGGAGCGCGCTGCCGTGCACTATCCGCGGCTGGCCCTGTGCACCGATAACGGCGCCATGGTGGCCTACGCCGGCTGGTGCCGGCTGTGCGAGGGCCAGCACGATGACCTGGATTTCAGTGTCACCGCCCGCTGGCCGCTGAGCGAGCTCAGGCCCCCGGCCTGACGCGCACCGCCTCAGCCCTTGCGGCGGCCGATCTTCGGCTCCTCGCCGGCGGCCAGGCGCTTGAGGTTGCTCCGGTGTCGCCACCAGCTGAAGGCGGTGATCACGAACATGCAGGTGGTCAGTGCCGCGCTGCCGGTCACCACCGCGATCCAGACCGGCGCCAGCACGAAGGCGATGAGTGCGGCCAGAGAGGAGTACCGGGATGCCGCGGCGACCAGCAGCCAGGTGGCGCCGGTGAGCAGCAGCGCCACCGGCGACCAGCCCAGCAGCACACCCAGCCCGGTGGCCACCCCCTTGCCCCCCTGAAAGCCGAAGAACACCGGGTAGAGGTGTCCCAGGAAAGCCGCCAGCCCCACCAGGCCAATCCCCCACAAGCCATCCAGCAACGCCAGCGCCACCAGCACCGGCAACATGCCCTTCAACCAGTCGAAGCCCAGGGTGAGTGCGGCCGGCAGCTTGCCCCCCAGGCGCAGCACGTTGGTGGCGCCCGGGTTCCCGGACCCCTCCTGGCGCGGGTCGGGCAGCCGGAAGGCCTTGCAGACGAGCACGGCCGAGGAGATCGAGCCGAACAGGTAGGCGGCGATTATCAGCAGGATTGTCATGATCATGGCGATGTATTCCAATGCGCCGCGGGCCCGGGGTCAAGTCGGGCGCCGCATTTGGCGCACCCAACGCGAGCCGCTATAGTGCCCGCTTTGCACCACCCGGAGCCGTCATGGACACCGTTTTTCTGCGCGAAATCCGCCTGGAGACCACCATAGGCGTCACCGCCTGGGAACGACAGGTGCGCCAGACCCTGCTGCTCGATCTGGACCTGGGGACCGACACCCGGCCGGCCGCCGAAAGCGACGACATCCAGGCCGCGGTGGACTACGCCGCCGTGGCGCGGTTCGTCCAGGCACTGGCCGCCGAGGGCGAATGCCAGCTGCTGGAAACCCTGGCGGAGCACATCGCCGACGAACTGCGCACCCAGTTCGGCCTCCCCTGGGTGCGGCTAAGGCTCAGTAAATCCGGCATCCTGCCCCAGTGCCGCACGGTCGGCATCTGCATCGAGCGAGGCGAACAACCATGACCCGCGTCTACGTCAGCATCGGCAGCAACATCGAACCCGAGCAAAATGTGCGCGTGGCCGTGCAGGCCCTGCGCGAGCACTACGGCAGGCTGCTGGTCTCCCCCGTCTACCGCAACCCGGCGGTGGGCTTCGACGGCAACGACTTCTACAACCTGGCGGTGGGCTTCGACACCGAACTGCCGCCGGAGACCCTGGCCGATGCCTTCCGGGCGCTGGAGGCGACACAGGGCCGTCGCCGGGGCGGGGGCAAGTTCGCCGCCCGCACGCTGGACCTGGACCTGCTGACCTGGGGCGACGCCATCATTGACCGGGGCGGGCTGAAACTCCCGCGCGACGAGATCACCCGCTACGCCTTCGTGCTCAAGCCGCTGGCGGATATCGCCGGCGACGAATGCCACCCCGAACTGGGGCAGACCTATGCCGAACTCTGGGCTGCTTTCCAGGGCGAGCACGCGGGCATGACCCAACTGGAGATGGCGCCATGAGCCGGCAGCGCCCACCGGCCCTGGACCTGCCCGCGCCCGACGCCGAGGCCCGTGCCCACAGCGAGACCCTGCAGGCCCGCATCCGCCAGGCCATCGAATCCGCCGACGGCTGGCTGCCCTTTGACCGCTACATGACCATGGCCCTGTACGAACCGGGGCTGGGGTATTACAGCGCCGGGGCGCCACGTTTCGGCAGCGGCGGCGACTTCACCACCGCACCGCTGATCTCGCCGCTGTTCGGCCGCACGCTGGCGCACACCGTCCAGCGCACGCTGCAGGCCCTGGAACTGCCCGCCGGCGAGGGCGAGGTCATGGAGCTGGGCGCCGGCACCGGCCGCATGGCCGCCGACCTGCTGCTGGAGCTGGAGGGGCTGGAACAACTGCCGGCCCGCTACCTCATCCTCGAGGTAAGCGCCGCCCTGCGCCAGGAGCAGCGCAACACCCTGGCCGAGCACGCACCGCACCTGCTGGAACGGGTGGAGTGGCTGGAGGCCCTGCCCGAGGCACCGATTAGCGGCGTCATACTGGCCAACGAGGTGCTGGACGCCCTGCCCTTCCGCTGCTTCCAGCGCGAGGACGCGCACATTCTGGAGCGGGGCGTGGCCCTGAACGAGGGCGGCCAGCTCCACTGGACCCCCCGCCCCGCCGACGACGACCTGGCTGAGCATGTCCGCCATATCGAGCACGAGACCGGCCAGCGGCTGCCCGCCGGCTACCGGAGCGAATGCCTGCCGCAACTGGCCGAGTGGCTGCGCGATACCACCCGCTGCCTGGCGCGCGGACTGGTGCTCTACATCGACTATGGCTACCCGCGCCGCGAGTACTACCTGCCCGATCGGCACATGGGAACGCTGCTCTGCCACTACCGCCATCGCGCCCACGAAGACCCGTTTTTCTGGCCGGGGCTGCAGGACATCACCGCCTTCGTGGACTTCACCGCGGTGGCGGAGGCAGCGCTGGCGGCCGACCTGGACGTGCTCGGCTTCACCAGCCAGGCCCAGTACCTGCTGGCCGCCGGTCTGCCGCAACTGGCGGACGCCGCCATGGCGAAGCATGACGATGACATGCACCGCCTGCGGATCGCCCAGGAGGTCCGCCGCCTCACCCTGCCCGCCGAACTGGGCGAGCGCTTCAAGGTCCTGCCCCTGGGCCGCGACCTGCCCCCGCTGCCCGAATTCATCCAGACCGACCAACGCCACCGGCTCTGATCCCTCGGCTGCTGCCCTGCAGCAATGCCCCTCCCCGAGTTGCACAAAACCCCTATCGGGCCTATAGATGAAACAGGTGTTCAGAGCAGCCAAAAGGGGGAGGACCCAAATGGCCTGGCAGAACCCACCCGAGGTCGGCGCCTGGTACATGGACCACATGGGCCGGGTCTTCGAGATTGTCGCCTCCGACGAGGACGACGAGACCATCGAAATCCAGTACATGGATGGCGCCATCGAGGAACTGGACCTGGAGACCTGGGCCGAATTCCGCAAGGAACCGATCAGCCCACCCGAGGATTGGGTCGCCTCCATGGACATGGACCCCAACATCGAGGGCTGGAACCACCTCCACGGCGACCCGGTACAGCAAACACTGGACGCCCTGGAACGCCAGGAGTGACACCCGCCAATGGGTGTCACCATACGCACACTGCACCCCTGGGCCGTGGACGCCGCCGAGGGCCGGCGGCTCCAGCACACCCTGCGCGAGCAACTCTGCCTCAAAACCCCGCGAGGGTTCCGCCCGCAGCGGGTGGCCGGCATCGATGCGGGCATCGTCGACGGTGGCCGCACCATACGGGCAGCGGTCGTGGTCATGTCCCTGCCGGACCTGCAGGTCATCGCCCAGAGCGTGGCGCGGGCCCCGGCCATCATGCCCTACATCCCCGGCCTGCTCTCCTTTCGCGAACTCCCCGGCGTGGTCGCGGCCCTGGAGCGGCTGGAGGTCACCCCCGACCTGCTGCTCTGTGACGGCCAGGGCATCGCCCACCCACGCCGACTGGGCATCGCCGCCCACCTGGGCCTGATCACCGACCTGCCCGCCATCGGCGTGGGCAAGAGCCGCCTGGTGGGCACCTACCGCGAACCCCGGTCGGAGAAAGGAGCGACCAGCGGCCTGTACGACGGCCACGAGCGCATCGGCACGGTGTTGCGCAGCCGGGATCACGTGCGCCCACTCTACGTCTCCCCCGGTCACCGAATGAGCCACGAGGATGCCGTTCACTGGGTACTGGCCTGCTGCACCCGCTACCGCCTGCCGGAACCGCAACGGGCCGCGGACCGGCTGGCATCAGCCAAGGAAGCCCCCGCATGAACCTGGAAAAAGTCATCTTCGGTTTCTTCATCCTGCTGGCCCTCACCCTCAACTTCGGTTTCTTCATCGGGGACATCGACAACCCCGACCACCACGCCGTCTACGAGCTGTACGCCGCCATCGTCGTCAACCTGATCGCCACGGTGCTCAAGTTCGGCGAACGCACCCAGATCGGCGCCATCCTGCTCGCCTCCAGCCTGGTGGCCGACCTCCAGCTCATAGCAGCCGCCGTGCTCTGGGGCGTGGCGGTGTACGGCACGGAGGTGGGGCTGACACCGATGGTGACCGCCAGCATCGTCTCGCTCTCCGGCGGGGCGCTGCTGGCCAACCTGGTGTCGGTGACGCTGCTGATCATCGAGACTGCAAAGATGCACCGCTAGCGCCATGCATACCGTTATCGCGCTGATCCTGCGGCGCATGCGTTGGCCGCTGCTGCTGGTGATCACCGCCTATTCAATCGCCACTCTCGGCTTGGTCCTCATCCCGGGCGTGGACGACCAGGGCGACCCCTGGCGGATGGACTTCCTGCACGCCTTCTACTTCGTCACCTACACCGCCCCCACCATCGGCTTCGGCGAGGTACCCTACGAGTTCACCCCGGCCCAGCGGCTCTGGGCGCTGGTGGCCATCTACCTGACGGTGATCACCTGGTTCTACGCCCTGGTCACCATCATCGCCCTGGTGCAGGACCGGCAATTCCGGGAGACCGTGACCCAGGCCCGCTTCAGCCGCACCGTGCGCCATCTGCGCGACCCGTTCTACCTGGTGTGCGGCTACGGTGACACCGGGCACCTGCTGGTGCGCTCCCTGACCGAGCGGGGCCTGCGGGCGGTGGTGCTGGATATCCAGGAGGAGCGCATCAACCTGCTGGGTACCCGAGACCTGATCAGTCATGTGCCCGGTCTGCGGGCGGACGCCCGCCAGCCGGAAACCCTGATCAACGCCGGGCTGCAACACGCCTGCTGTGTCGGTGTGCTGGCCGTGACCGACGACGACCAAGCGAACCTGCAGGTGGCCATCAACAGCAAACTGCTCAATCCAGCGCTGCCGGTGACCTGCCGCGCCGAAACCGAGGAGGCCGCCGGCAACATGGCCTCTTTCGGCACGGATCACATCATCAACCCCTTCGAGGCCTTCGGCGACCGGCTGGCGATGGCCATCCGCAGCCCACGGATGCATCAGGCGTACGAATGGCTGTCGAGCATGCCAGGGACCGCGCTGATGGAGCGCCCGCGCCCCCCGCAGGGCACGTGGATCATTTGCGGATACGGCAGACTGGGACGGGCCGTGCACCGGTTTCTGGACGACAGCGGTGTGCCCACCGTGGTGGTGGACGAAACCCCCGAGGAGAATGGCTGCCCGGACGGCAGCATCCGGGGCAAGGGGACCGAGGCGCATACCCTGGACCAAGCAGGCGTCAAGTCCGCGGCGGCAGTGCTCGCCGCCACCGCCGATGACGCCGACAACCTGTCGGTCATCATGACCGCGCGTGATCTCAACCCGGACCTGTACCTGGGGGCGCGCAACAACCAGCTGTCCAACAAACCGGTATTCCGGGCTGCCAACCTGGAACTGCCGGTGGAGCCCAGCTACATAATCGCCACCCGCATCCTCTCCCTGATCAACGCGCCATTGCTACCGGACTTCCTGCGCCTCGCCCGCAAGCAGGAGCCAGGCTGGCACGAGCAGCTGGTGGGCGAGATGCGCAGGGTCTCGGGGGAGAGCGTGCCCGAAATCTGGACGGTGCGGCTGGATGCCGTTTGCTGCCCGGCACTCCTCCTGGCGTTGCGCGAGGGCCTGGTGAAGCGGCTGGGCCACCTCCTGCGCGACCCCGGCGACCGTGACGCCCCGCTGGCCGCCCTGCCCCTGCTGCTGGCCCGCAGCGACGAGGTCTACCTTCACCCGGGCGAAGAGGCGGTCATTGAGCCCGATGACCAAATCCTGTTCTGCGGTACGGAGCGGGCGCGCCACCAACTGGAAGCCAGTGTGAACAACATCAACACCCTGCGCTACCTGGGCACCGGTGAACTGCGCCCGGACGGTTGGCTATGGCGACGGCTCGCCCGGCAAAGCACGATGAGGATGCCAGAGGAATACAAGAAGTGATCGCGCTGGGCCAGCCGACGTGATGGCGACATGGCGCAGCTAACTGGGAAACTTGTGGTATGCGGCGGGATTGTGAGCAAAAAAAGGCGCCCCGAAGGGCGCCTTTCTTTAAAACGCGGCAGGTTTTAGCTGGCGCTGGTTCTTAGCGCACCCCCTCCACGTGGATCTCCACCCGGCGGTTGGGCGCCAGGCATTCAATCAGCTCATCACGGGCCAGGTCGTCGTCACACTCCTTGACCGGGCGATCCTCGCCGTAACCGCGGGAATCGATGATGTTTTCATCCACCCCCTGATCGATCATGAAGTCACGCACGGAGGCCGCACGGCGCTCCGACAGGTCCTGGTTGTACTCGGCGCTACCGATGCGGTCGGTGTGACCCCGCACCTCGACGCTGTCCACGCGCTCCATGGCGTTGATGCGCTCGATGACGGTGCGCAGGTTGGCACGGCCCCCGGGGGTAATCTCAGCGCTGTCGAAGCCGAACAGGGCCTCGCTATCGATGCTGATCTGCTCCAACTCCGGCTCGGGTTCCGGCTCGGGCTCCGGTTCCGGCTCGGGCTCCGGCTCGGGCTGGTCGATGCAGGCTTCCGGTTTGGTGTCGGTCTCCCAGGTCACGCCCCAGCAGTGACCGAACCCGCTGCGCACTTCGTTCCCGCGGGTATCGGTCAGGAAGCCTTCGCCTCCATGCCCCGCTGAGAAGGCGGCCCCGGAAACGGCCAGCATCCCGGCCATCACCAGCCCGGAACACATTGTGCCCAGACCAAAACGGCGGGCCTGCTCGTTGTTTTTCTGCATCATTGGCTTACTGCTCCCAGAAGTTGCGGGAAATCACAGGGGAGAGGCAAAAGCCCCTCACTGCCCTGCAGTCAAAGGTAGACCATTGCCGCTCCATTGCTCAAGCGGAATTTGCTGTGTGTCTCATTCCTGCACAGGACGATCGTTACTGTACTCGAACGAATCGTAGAAGAAACGCGCCTCGGGCAACCCGTGGGCGAGAAGGTCCCGCTTTGCAGCGCTGATCATGCCGGGCGGGCCGGCAACGTAGACGTCGTAACCGGCCAGGTTGGGGATATCGGCCAGCAGGATGTTATGCACCAGCCCGATACGCCCCTGCCAGTTGTCCTCCGGCTGAGGCTCAGACAGCACGGGCACATAATGGACGTGCTCATGCTCACTGGCCCAGCGCCGCGGCAGGCCATCCAGGTAGAGGTCGCGGCGGGCCCGCACCCCCCAGTAGATATGGATGGGGCGCCGGATGCCGACGTACAGGGCGTGCTCGACCATGGCCTTGATGGGTGCGAACCCCGTGCCACCGGCCAGCATGACGACAGGGCGGTCCGACTCCTCGTCCAGCGCGAAGGTGCCCAACGGCCCCTCGATGCGCAGCAGCGCCTTCTCCTTCAATTCATTGAAGACATAGCCGGTGAACTCACCGCCCGGGACGTGGCGCACGTGCAGCTCCAGCAACTCGTCATCGTGGGGCGGGTTGGCGAGGGAGAAGCCTCGCCGCCGGCCATCCCGCAGCAGCACGTCCACGTACTGCCCGGCGAGGTACTGCAACCGCTCGGTCTTGGGCAGCTTGAGCCAGAGCCGGCGTACATCGTGGGCCAGGTCCTCAATGCGAACCACCCGGGTGGGCATCTTGCGCGGCGTCAGGTCGCCGGCCTCGCGCAGTTCGCGCACCTCGATGCTCAGGTCGCTGCGCGGCCGGGCCTGGCAGAACAGCGCCTGGCCCACTGCCTCCTCGGTGTCGCTGAGCCCGTCGGGGCGGCCAGCGGGATAATCGATCTCGCCGGAGATCACCTTGCCCATGCACGCCCCGCAGGAGCCGCCACGACAGCTGTAGGGCAGGATCAGGCCGTGATGGAGGGCGGCATCCAGGATGGACTCGCCCTCCTCGACGGTGAATTCATGTCCGGTCCGCTCGATGAGAACCTTGTAGCTCATGAATGCTTTCCTGTGTCCGTTCGGGGCGGGGGCGCCCGACACTGGCCGCCATGCCCAATACCCCATCAATCACTATGTTATACACGCAACCACTGGGCTGACCAGCGACGGCCGGACTCAGTCCAGCCCCAGGCTCGACCACTTGGCATCCACCTTCGCCTTGGTCTCGTCGTCCATGACGATGGCCCGGCCCCACTCCCGGTTGGTCTCGCCGGGCCATTTGTGGGTGGCGTCGAAGCCCATCTTGGAGCCCAGCCCCGAGACGGGCGACGCGAAATCCAGGTAGTCGATGGGGGTGTTATCCACCATGACGGTGTCGCGCTGCGGGTCCATGCGGGTGGTCATCGCCCAGATGACATCCTTCCAGTCCCGGGCGTTCACATCGTCGTCGGTGACCACGACGAACTTGGTGTACATGAACTGGCGCAGGAAGGACCAGACCCCCAGCATCACCCGCTTGGCGTGGCCCGGGTACTGCTTTTTCATGGTGACCACGGCCATTCGGTAGGAGCACCCCTCAGGCGGCAGGTAGAAGTCGGTGATCTCCGGGAACTGCTTGCGCAGGATGGGCACGAACACCTCGTTGAGCGCCACGCCCAGTATGGCCGGCTCGTCTGGCGGACGGCCGGTGTAGGTGGAGTGGTAGATGGGGTTCTTGCGGTGGGTGATGCGCTCCACGGTGAACACCGGGAAGTGATCCACCTCGTTGTAGTAGCCGGTGTGGTCGCCGAAGGGCCCCTCGGGGGCCATGTCGTCCGGGTGGATATGCCCCTCCAGCACGATCTCCGCCGAGGCCGGCACCTGCAGATCGGAGCCCAGGCACTTCACCAGCTCGGTCTTGCTGCCGCGCAGCAGGCCGGCGAACCCGTACTCGGACAGGCTGTCGGGTACGGGGGTGACGGCCCCGAGGATGGTGGCCGGGTCGGCACCCAGGGCAATGGCCACCGGGAAGGGTTCGCCGGGTCGCTCGCGCTGCCAGTCGCGGAAGTCCAGCGCCCCGCCCCGGTGGGCCAGCCAGCGCATGATAGTGCGGTTCCGGCCGATGACCTGGTTACGGTAGATGCCCAGGTTCTGGCGCTCCTTCTCCGGGCCGCGGGTGACCACCAGCGCCCAGGTGATCAGCGGGCCGGCATCCCCGGGCCAGCAGGTCTGTACCGGCAGCCGGCCCAGGTCCACGTCGTCGCCCTCCAGCACCACCTCCTGGCAGGGGGCGCGGCGGACCTTCTTCGGCCCCATGTCCAGCACTTTGCGAAAGACCGGCAGTTGCGACCAGGCGTCGCGCAGCCCCTTGGGGGGTTCGGGCTGGCGCAGGAAGGCGAGCAGTTCACCGATCTCGCGCAGCGCGGAGACATCATCGGCCCCCATGCCCAGGGCCACCCGGCGCGGGGTGCCGAACAGGTTGCCGAGCACCGGCATCTTGTACCCCGCGGGGTTCTCGAACAGGATCGCCGGCCCCTCGGCGCGCAGGGTGCGGTCGCAGATCTCGGTCATCTCCAGGCGCGGGTCGATCTCCACCTTGACCCGGCGCAGCTCGTCGTCGGCCTCCAGCTTGCTGATGAAGTCGCGTAGATCGCGGTATTTCATGGGCCTTCCTTCTTGAGTGGGACGGTCGGGAGATGATAACACCCGGGCAAGATCGGACAGCCGGGCCGACACGGCGCGCCTCTGCTAGTCTAGTGGCCATGAAAACCCCGGGCGCATGGATGCGCCCCCAAGGACCCAGGCAGGATGCCATGAATGGACTCGAACCCCTCTACCGGCCCGGCTGCACCTTCTTTTTTACCCTTGCCACCGGGCGGCGCCAGCCCCATTTCCGAAACCCCTTGCAGGTGCAGTATCTGCGCACGGCACTGCGCCAGGTGATGCGCGAGCAGCCCTTCCGCGTTCTCGGCACGGTGGTGCTGCCGGACCATCTGCATGCGGTGTGGACGCTGCCCGACAGTGATTACGCTGGGCGTTGGCGGCGGGTGAAGTTGCGTGTATCGCGGCGGGCGGGGCTGCGCGGGTTCTGGGCGCAGGAGGTCCGGTCTCGCCCGCTGGACTCGGTCGCGGCCCTGCAGGCCGCCCTGGACCGGCTGCACGCAGACCCGGTGCGCCACGGGCTGGTGGCCGCGCCCCGGGACTGGCCGCAGAGCTCGTTCCGGTTCTGGGTGGAGCGGGGGCTGTACCCGCCGGACTGGCAGGCGGAGCAGGCGGAGCAGGCGGACGCTCGGCAGTCCGCGCTGCGCCCGCCCCAGCCGTCTTGAAGCCCCGGGCCTTTCAAGCGGAGACGAGTACTAAGCCGCCAGCCCGGAGTGGCGCAACAGGGCGTCGATCCGCGGTTCACGTCCGCGGAAGTTGCGGAACAGCACCATCGGGTCCTCGGAACCGCCCTTCTCCAGGATGTGGGTCATGAACTCGCGCCCGGCCTCCTGGCTGAAGATGCCCTCCTCCTCGAACCGGGAGTAGGCGTCCGCGGACAGCACCTCGGCCCATTTGTAGCTGTAGTAACCGGCCGCGTACCCGCCGGCGAAGATATGGCCGAAGCTGTTGGCAAACCGGTTCCACTCCGGCGGCCGAACCACCGCCACCTGATCGCGCACCTCCTCCAGCAGCGGGTAAATACGTGCCCCCTGCGCCGGGTCGTACTCCGCGTGCAGCCGGAAGTCGAACAGGGAGAACTCCAGCTGCCGCACCATTTGCATGGCGGACTGGAAGTTGCGCGCCGCCTTCATGCGCTGGAAGAGCTCATCCGGTATGGGCTCGCCCGTCTCGTGGTGGGCCGCGAAAAGATCCAGCGCCTCGCGCTCCCAGCACCAGTTCTCCATGAACTGGCTGGGCAGCTCCACCGCATCCCAGGCCACACCCCGAATGCCGGCCACTGCCGGCGCCTCCACCCGCGTCAGCATGTGGTGCAGGCCGTGGCCGAACTCATGGAACAGGGTGATCACCTCGCCGTGGGTCAGCAGCGCGGGCTGATCGCCCACTGCCGGGGTGAAGTTGCAGGTCAGGTAAGCCACCGGCGCCTGCACCCGGTCGCCCTGCCGCATCCGCGCCCGGCACTCGTCCATCCAGGCCCCACCCCGCTTGTGCGGACGGGCGTAGAGATCGGTATAGAAAGCGCCGCGCAGCGCCCCGTCCGGATCGCGGATCTCGTAGTAGCGCACGTCCTCGTGCCAGGTGGGCACGCCCGCGCGCTCCTCAATGCGCAGCCCATAGAGCCGCTGCACCACCTCGAACAGCCCCGCCATCACCCGGTCGGCGGGGAAATAGGGGCGCAAGTCCTCGTCCGAGAGCTCGAAACGGGCCTGGCGGAGCTTCTCGGAGGCGTAGGGGATATCCCAGGGCTCCATCTCATCCAGCCCCAGTTCGCCGGCCGCGAACCGGCGAAGCTCCGCCAGATCCTCCTCGGCGCGGGGCCTGGCGCGCTCGGCCAGGTCGTTGAGGAAACCGAGCACCTCATCGGTGGAACCGGCCATCTTCTTCGCCAGGGAGAGTTCAGCGTAATGGGCGTAGCCCAGCAACTGCGCCTTCTCGTGGCGCAATGCCAGGATCTCCTCCATCAGCGGCAGGTTGTCCCACTCGCCGCCATGGGGGCCCAGCTCGGACGCGCGGGTGCTCCAGGCCTCGTAGGCCTCGCGGCGCAGCGCCCGGTCTTCCGCGTAGGTGATGACGGCGAAGAAGCTGGGAAACTCCAGGTTGATCCGGTAACCCGCCACCCCGGCCCGCTCGGCGGCCTGCCGGGCCAGCGCCAGGGCGGACTCGGGCAGCCCGGCCAGGGCATCGGCGTCGGGCAGGTCCTTGTGCCAGGCGTTGGTGGCATCCAGCACGTTCTCACCAAACTTCGAGGAGAGCTCGGACAACCGCTGGGCGATCTCGCCGTAGCGCTCTTTCTTGTCCTGGGGCAGGTCGACGCCGGAGAGGCGGAAATCGCGCAGGGCGTTGTCCACGGTACGCTGCTGAGCGCTGTCCAGGCGCGGGTAGTCGTCGCTGTCGCGCAGGGCCTGGAAGGCGGCGCACAGCTCGGTGTTCTGCCCCACCTCAGTAGCATAGGCGCTGAGCTTGGGCAGACAGGCGTTGTATGCGGCCCGCATTTCCTCGGTGTTGACCACCGAGTTCATGTGCGAGACGGGCGACCAGGCACGGTTCAGCCGCTCTTCGGTGGCCTCCAGCGGCGCCACCAGGCCGTCCCAGGTCCAGTCGCCCTTCGCCAGCACGTCTTTTAGGGTCTGCCGGCACTCGGCCAGCAGCTGGTCGACGGCCGGCTCCACGTGCTCGGGCTGGATCTCGGGAAAGGGGGGCAACGGGTCGTCACGCAGCAGCGGGTTATCGGTCATTGTTGTCTCTCTCATTCGATGAATCGGGGCGGCCCGGCCATTGTCCGGTCGGACCGCCAGCTAAAGATGATTACCGGCCAGCACCCCCACCCAGCCCTCAACCCGGCAGGGTGACCAGCTCTTCCGCGGCTGTGGGGTGGATGGCGACGGTGTCGTCCAGATCCTGCTTGGTGGCGCCCATGCGTATGGCCACGGCGAACCCCTGCAGCATCTCGTCCGAACCCACCCCGAACAGGTGGGCACCCACCACCCGACGGTTATCGCCCACCGTTACCAGCTTCATGGCGCTGCGCCGCTTGTCATCGCCCATGGCGTAATCCATGGCGACAAAGCGCGTGGTAAAGACCTCGACCTCCTCCTCGCCGTATTGCTCGCGGGCCTCGGGCTCGGTGAGTCCCACCGTGCCGATGGGCGGGTGGCTGAAGACCACCGTGGGTACGCATTGATAGTCCAGGTGGCGGTCCGCCTGCCCGCCGAAAAGGCGGTCGGCCAGCCGACGACCAGCGGCGATGGCCACGGGCGTGAGCGGATGGTGGCCGATGATATCCCCCACCGCGTAGATACCCTGTATGTTGGTCTCCTGGTAGGCGTTGACGGGGATACTGCCATCACCATTACGTTCCACCCCGGCGGCCTCCAGCCCCAGGCCATCCGTGCACAGGTCGCGGCCGATCGCCCAGATGACCTGGTCGTAACCACCAATGTGGCGGCCATCCTCCAGCTCCAGGGTCAGGGTGCCGTCATCCGCCCGTTCCAGCGCCTTGGGCACGGAATGGGTCTGCACGGTGATGCCATCCTGCTCCATCGCCTCCAGCAGGCTGTCACGGATCAGCGGGTCGAAACTGCGCAGCGGTGCCTCGCGCCGCACTACCAGATCGGCCTGCGTACCCAGGTGGTGCAGCACGCCGGCCAGTTCCACCGCGATGTAACCGGCGCCCACCACCGCCACCCGGCGCGGCTGCTCGGCCAACTCGAAGAAGCCGTCGGAGTCGATGCCCAGTTCCTGGCCCGGGATATCGGGCCGACTCGGCCGACCGCCGGTAGCCACGAGGATGTGACTGGCGGTGTAACGGGCACCGGCCACCTCGACGGTGCGGGCGTCCACCAGCCGGGCGTCGCCTTCCAGCAGGGTGATGCCCGCCTTGTCGATGTTGCGCCCGTAGATGCCGTTCAGCCGCCGGATATAGGCATCGCGCCGGCTCTTCAGCTCGCCCCAGTCCAGCGCCGCCGGGCCCACCTGGAACCCGTAATCGGCCGCCCGGTGCAGGGCATCGGCCGTGTGGGCGGCGTTCCACATGACCTTTTTGGGAACACAGCCCACGTTGACGCAGGTCCCGCCGAGGCGGGAGCGCTCGACCAGGGCCACTCTGGCCCCGTAACTGGCCGCCCGGCGCGCCGTGGCCATGCCACCGCTGCCGCCCCCGACAACCAACAGGTCAAAATGCTGTTCCATTGGCAAGTTCCCCTTTTGTTCTGGTTAGGCCATGCCGGCCAAGGCGATCATTGTGACATGACGGTGACCGGCGCCGGTTTCAAGGCAGACGGTCGAGAAAGTCGTCCAGCCCGGCCATGTAGTCGTCCCGGCTGACCAGAAACCCGGTGTTGTGATCGCCCCGCAGTTCGAGCAGCCCCACCGGTTCAGCCGCGGCCTGGTAAAGGGCCTCACCGTGGTGGAAGGGCACGATATCGTCCTGACGACTGTGGACCACCAGCGTGGGGGCATCCACCCGCCCCACCGCCGCGCGCGTATCCAGCTCCAGCCGCGCCAGCAGGCGGACCGGCAGGAAGGGGTACAGCTCCGCCCCCAGGTCCGGCGCGCTGGTGAAGGCCGACTCCACGATCAACCCCCGGGCGCCGTGTTCTGCCGCGGTGCGCGCTGCCACCGCCGCCCCCAGCGAGCGGCCGAAAAGGATCAGCTCCTCCGCCGACACCCCCTGCTCGGCCTGCAGCCAAGCCAGCGCCGCCTCGGCATCCTTGTAGACCCCGGGCTCGCTGGGGCTGCCCTCGCTGCGCCCATAGCCGCGGTAGTCGATGATCAGCACCGATACCCCCAACTGATGGAAGATCTCCAGCGAGTCCAGCCGATGGGAGATATTGCCCGCATTCCCGTGCAGGAACAGCAGGCTGCCGCGCGGCTCGGCGTGCGGCAGCCACCAGCCGTGCAGGCGCACGCCGTCGCGGGTCTCCAGCTCCACGTCCTCGTAGACCAGGTCGCGGGCCTCCGGGGTGGCGTCGAGCTCCCGGCCCGGGATGTGGGGCAGGAAGACCAGCCGATTCTGGCCCAACGCCATGATGAGGGTCAGCGCCAACCAGGCCAGCAGGACCGTACCACCGATGATCAGGACTGCTCTAAGCATGCTATCTCCGTGATTCGACCGGAAAAGCTGTCGGGAATCCGACGTTGATTATTCGCGACAGTCTGCCAATATGGCAAAAGTCGGGTGACATGCTTGACCAGTCTGACTCAGGACTGCCGAATCCCTCGAGTGCATCGTGTGTTCTGCAGCCTCTCAGCCAGCCCGCGCCAAGCCTGAAACCCGGCGGGAACGTTTTACGTCAAGGTTTTCAGAGGTTGCTGTCATGGCAGAACGCGAGACCGGTACGGTCAAATGGTTTGATAACGCCAAGGGGTTTGGCTTCATCCAGCGCCCGCAGGGTGAAGATGTGTTCGTGCACTTCCGCGCGATCCGCGGGGAGGGCTTCCGCTCGTTGGACGAGGGCCAGCAGGTGGAGTTCAACGTGGTTCGCGGCCCCAAGGGCCTGCAGGCGGAGGACGTGGCGGCGATCTGAGCCCGCCTCGACCTGCACGTCCGGACGGGGGCCGCTGCGCCCCCGTCCGCGTTCTGCCCGCCGCCCCGCTTGGTGCGTGCGGGCCTGCGCGGTTCAGCCTTCCGGGTCCTGCTCTGCCAGCTGCAGGATGTAGTCCCAATGCTCAGGCGCCACCGGCATGACGGACAGCCGATTGCCCCGCGCCAGCAGCTTCATGCCCTCCAACTGCGGCTGCGCTTTCAGCTCGTGCAGCGTAACCTTGCGCGGCAGCATCTGCTTGAACGTCACGTCCACCAGATACCAGCGCGGCTTGTCCGGGTCACTTTTGGGGTCGTAATGCTTGTCATCGGGGTCGAACTGGGTCGGGTCGGGGTAACCCTCGCGCACGACCTCCACGACCCCGACGATGCCCGGCGGCTTGGTGTTCGAGTGGTAGAAGAAGGCCAGATCCCCCACCTTCATCTGGTCGCGCATCATGTTGCGCGCCTGGTAGTTGCGCACCCCGTCCCAGGGCTCGGTCTGGTCCGGGCGCTGCTTCAGGTCCTCGATACCGAACTCGTCCGGCTCGGACTTCATCAGCCAGTAGTTCATGGGCTCCCCCCGTCGGAAGAATGACGAGCGCTAGTTTTGCACAGCCGGGCCAGCGTTGTCCGCCGGCGAAAACCCCGCTCCTCAGCGACGCCGCGTAACGCCCCCGTTGCCAACCACCTGGATGCCCCGCTCCGTCGCCACCCCGTGCAGCGGGATATCCCAGGGCGCGAGTGGCAGCTCCGGCACACACTGGAAGGACCAGGCCACGCCCACCAGGCGGGGGTGGGTACGCCAGCGCCAGCGGCCAAGAAAGGCAAAACTGGCATCGTAGAAACCGCCCCCCATCCCCAGCCGGCCGCCCCTCCCGTCGAACGCCACCAGCGGGGTCAGCACCAGGTCCAGCTCAACCGGGCGGAGCAACGGGGTGCTGTTCGGCAGCGGCTCCGGTATACCGAAGCGGTTGCGGCGCAACGCTTGGCCGGGGCGCCAGGCGCGGAAGCGCAGCACGCGGGTACCGGGCCGGACCACCGGCAGGTAGACGCGGACCCCCCGCCGGTGCAGCCGGTGCACCAGCGGACGCGGGTCCATCTCGCCATCGGCGGGCAGAAAGGCGGCGAGCCGGCGCACATTGCGCAGCAACGGGTGACGCGAGACGCGTCGGGCCAGGGCTCGGGCGGCCTTGCGACGCACGGCCAGGGGCTGCGCACGACGACGGGCGCGCATCATCTGGCGGAGGCGCTGGCGGTCCAACGGTTTTTCGGGGGCAACAGCGGACATTAAGGAGAGGATACCAGAGCGGTCGGGCGACCGGCTCCGGCAGAAAAGACGCCCCCCACAGGTGCCGTACGGGCATCGCCCTTGAACCCTGAGGTCCAGGTGGGGATATCGGGAGCGCCTTAGGCTTTCCGCTACCAGGGCGGACATGCACACCAGTCACTCCACGCCTTATCCCCTGGCGATCACGTTGAGGCTCAAGAATACTTAGCCCGCTTTCGTACACCGCAGGGGGCGCAATTCCATGATGGACCAGGGTTCCCGCCGGCGTCCAGTGTTATCGGCGCCCGCGGCGACACACCGCACGCTCAGTCGCCGGTGGTCTCGGCGATACGCTGGTCCAGCGCACGGAGCCGGCGGCGGACGTCCTCCATGCTCTCGTTCTCCCGGCGCGCCTCCAGCAGTTCGTAGGTGATGTTGAGCGCCGCCATCACCGCGATACGATCGGTACCCAGCACCTTGCCGCGATCCCGGATCTCCTTCATCTTCCGATGCAGATAATCGGCTGATTGCAGCAGCCCCTGCTTCTCCTCTTCGGGGCAGCCAATCATGTATTCCTTGTCCAGGATCTGGATCTTGACGGGTTCGGTCATCTTGGGGTCTCCGGCGGGGATGAGAGGTCAGCTGTGTTCCATGGCGCGCAGGCGGCTGATCATGGCCTCGATCTGCGACCGGGCCAGGTCGTTCTTCTCCTGCAGACTGGCCCGCTCGCCGTTGAGCTGCTCCAACGACTGGCGAAGCACCCGGTTCTCTTCCCTGAGCCGCGCATCCGCCTTCAGCAGCGCCTCCACGCGCTGTTCCAGGCGAATCAGCTCTTCAGCAACGGAATCAGCCACTTGACGACCTCTTTTGACGTTAATCCGGAATATAGTGTGCGCGCACCGGCAGGTCAACGCAAAAGCCAGTGCCGGGTTGGGGTACGGGGTGGTTGGGATGGGGCGACTTATGCGCACCGAGCAACGCAGGGAAAATCGGAGAAAAGGCGCGAGCTGTCTGAGCGAAGCGAGTTCTCGCGCCGCCGATTTTCCCGAGTAGCACAGGGGACCCCGAAGGGGGGCGCATTCGGAGCCCCATCCCAACCACCCCGTACCCCAACCCGGCGTGCCAAGCGAAGCCCGCCGCGAGGGTGTTAGCATTAAGGCTCCGCCAACAACCGATGTGAGCCCCATGCGCCTGGAAGCAAGCTACGACGACCTCGAGCGCGCCCTCGCGGCCATCAACGCCGGCACCCACCCGGCAGAGGCCCACGGCGTGCTCTGCGGCATGAGCGCCCTCCCCGACGGCGCCGACAAGGCCCGCTGGATCGCCCAAGTGCTGGACGGCACGCAACCCAGCGGCGAGGCGGCCAAAGAGGTGCTGATGCTGCTGGCCGGCCTCTACGACGAGGTCCAGGAACAGCTCGAGGACAAGAACCTCGGCTTCGACCTCCTGTTGCCCGACGACGGCGAGGCGCTGCAGGTGCGCGCGGACGCCCTGTCCAACTGGTGCCAGGGCTTTCTTTACGGCCTGGGCGTGGCGGGGCTGCCGGAGATCGGCGACCTGCCCAAGGACATCCGCGAGGTGCTGACCGACCTGGGCGAAATATCCCGGGTGGAGCTGGACCCGGAGGCCAGCGAGGACAACGAGAGCGCCTACACCGAACTGGTCGAGTACGTCCGCGTCGCGGCCCTGCTGGTGCGCGACAACCTGCACCCGCTCAAGCCGGACGCCGGCCCCGTGCCGGACAAATCCACCCTGCACTGACCCGGAGCAGATATGGCCCCTGCCGAGTACGCCGCCCGTCGCCAGGAACTGATGCAATTCATCGGGGAGGACGGCATTGCCATCATCCCCGGCGCCACCGAGAAGGTGCGCAACCGCGACGTGCACTACCCCTTCCGCCAGGACAGTGACTTCCGCTACCTCACCGGCTTTCCCGAGCCGGACGCCGTGGCCGTGCTGGTCCCGGGGCGGGAACAGGGGGCCTTCCTGCTCTTTTGCCGCGAGCGCAACCCCGAGCGCGAGGTCTGGGACGGCCCCCGGGCCGGCCAAGAGGGCGCGGTACGTGACTACGGCGCCGACGACGCCTTTCCCATCGAGGACATCGACGACATCCTGCCCGGGCTGATGGAGGGCCGCGAGCGGGTCCACTACACCATGGGGCTGGATAAGGTGTTCGACCAGCGGGTGATCGGCTGGACCCGCGAGGTACGCGCCCGCAGCCGCGGTGCCCGGCGCGGCCCCGAGGAGTTCGCGGCCCTGGAACACCACCTGCACGAGATGCGCCTGATCAAACGCCCGGAGGAGGTGGTCTGCATGCGCCGCGCCGCCCGGGTCACCGAGGCGGCCCACATCCGCGCCATGCAGAGCTGCCGGCCGGGCATGATGGAGTACCAGCTGGAGGCCGGGTTTCTGGACGCGTTCCGCCGCGCCGGCGGCGAACCCGCCTACCCGAGCATTGTCGGCGGCGGCGGCAACGGCTGCGTGCTGCACTACATCCTCAACCAGGACGAGCTGCGCGATAATCAGCTGGTGCTGATCGACGCCGGCTGCGAGCTGGCCGGCTACGCCGCCGACGTCACCCGCACCTTCCCGGTGAACGGTCGCTTCAGCGCAGAGCAACGGGCCGTCTACGACGTGGTCCTGGCCGCCCAGTACGCGGCCATCGACGCCGTGCGCCCGGGGGTGAGCTGGAACCTGGCCCACGAGCGCGCCACCGAGGTGCTGGTGGACGGCCTGCTGGACCTGGGCATTCTCCAAGGCGACCGGGCACAGGTCATCGAAGAGGAGCAATACAAGCGCTTCTTCCCGCACCGCACCGGCCACTGGCTGGGCATGGACGTGCACGACGTGGGTGACTACCGCATAGACGGCGAGTGGCGCGAGCTGGAACCGGGCATGACCCTGACCATCGAGCCCGGGCTCTACATCGCCCCGGACTGTCCGGAGGTCGACCCGCGCTGGCACGGCATCGGCGTGCGCATTGAGGACGACCTGCTGGTCACCCGCGACGGCCACGAGAACCTCACGCCGGAGGTCCCCAAGGCTCCGGATGCCATCGAGGCGCTGATGGCGGAGGCCCGGCGATGAGTCGGTACGACGTGGTGATCGCCGGGGGCGGGCTGGTGGGCGGCTGCCTGGCCGTGGCCCTGGGCCAGACCGGCCTGCGCGTGGCCGTGCTCGAGGCCGTAGCCAGCGATGCCGCGAGCCAGCCCAGCTACGACGACCGCACCACCGCCCTGTCGCCGGTCTCCCGCCGCATCCTCGAGGCACTGGACCTCTGGCCCGACCTGCAGGGCGAGATCACCCCCATCCGCGAGATCCACATCTCCGAACAGGCCGGCTTTGGCTACACCCGCATGCGCGCCGACCGCGAGGGCGTCCCGGCACTGGGCTACCTGGTGCCCAACCGCCGCTTCGGCCAGGTCCTGCCCCAGCGCCTGCAGCACCAGCCCGGCCTCGACTACCTGGCCCCGGCCCGCGCCGTGGCCACCCGCACCACCGCCCACGGCATCGAGCTGACCGCGGAGGATGACGAGGGCCGCCAGCAGCTCCTCAAGGCGCGGCTGGTGGTGGCGGCGGACGGGGCGCGCTCGGTGCTGCGCGAACAGTGGGACCTGCCGCTGCACGAGCACGACTACGGCAGCCACGCGGTGATCGCCAACCTCACCCCCGGCGAGGATCACCGCGGCCGTGCCTACGAGCGCTTCACCCCGGACGGGCCCATGGCCCTGCTGCCCACCACCGGCGGGCGCTGCGCCCTGGTGTGGTCGGTGGCGGACGACGAGTTGCACGACGTGCTGGCACTGGACGACGCCGCCTTCCTCGACCAGGTCCAGCGCCGCTTCGGCTACCGGCTGGGCCGCTTCCGCCAGGTGGGCCGGCGCGCCCACTACCCGCTGCGCGGCCACGTGGTCACCCAGCCGCTGGCCCCGCGGGGGGTCGTCATCGGCAATGCCGCCCACACCATGCACCCGGTGGCCGGCCAGGGCCTCAACCTGGCGCTGCGCGACGTGGCCTGGCTGGCGCAGCTGCTGGCGGAGGCCGAGCGGCGCGGCGAGGATGTAGGCCACCCCGCCCTGCTCCAGCGCTACGCCCGCCAGCGCCAGGCGGACACCCGGCTGATCATGGGCTTCACCCACCTGCTGCTGGCCAGCTTCGGCAACCGCCTGCCCGGACTGCGGGCCGGGCGCAACCTGGCGCTGAAATGGCTGGACATCGTGCCGCCGGCGCGCCGGGCCTTCATGAAACTGGGCATGGGGCTGGGAACACCGCTGCCGGCGCTGGCCGCTGGCTGCCCCCTGAACCGCGAGGAGCCGCGATGAGGATCGACTACGAGGCCATCATCCAGGGGGGTGGCATGGTCGGCCTGGCCCTGGCCCTGACGCTGGCTCGCGCGGGGCTGCCGGTGGCCGTGCTGGAGGCCCAGGCCCCACGCCGCTGGCGCCGGGAGGACCCGGTGGACCAGCGGGTATCGGCGTTGTCGGTGGCCTCGGAACGCTACCTGGACCGGCTGGGCGCCTGGGACGCCATCCGCCGCGCCCGCGCCTGCCCGTTCCACGCCATCCACGCCTGGGACAGCGAAGGCGGTGGATCGATAGACTTCGATGCCCACCGCTACGGCGAACCGCACCTGGCGCACATCGTCGAAAACCGCCTGACCCAGACCACCCTCTGGCAGCAGCTCTCGGAGCGGGACAACGCGCGGTTGATCGTGCCGGGCAGCGTCCAGTCCTGGACCGCCGAGGCCGAATGCCTCCGGGTCCGCCTGGCCGATGGCAGCGAGTGCACCACGCGGCTGCTGGTGGGGGCGGACGGGGCCCGCTCGCCGCTGCGCGAGCGGGCCGGCATCGGACACAGCGTCCGCCCGTACGGCCAGCACGGGGTGGTGGGCACCGTCTGGCCGGAGCACCACCACGGCGGCATCGCCCGGCAGCGCTTTTTGCCGACCGGGCCGCTCGCCCTGCTGCCACTGTCCGACGGCAGTTGCTCCATCGTCTGGTCCTGCCCGGAGGCCCAGGCAGCGGAGCTACTGGAACTGCCCGAGGCGCGCTTCCGCGAGCGGCTGACCCAGGCCAGCGAGTCTGTGCTGGGGCCGATCAACGCCTGCGGCCCCCGGGCGGCCTTTCCGCTGCGCCGGTCCCACGCCCGCCGCTATATCGACCGGCGGCTGGCCCTGGTGGGCGATGCGGCGCACACCATCCACCCCCTGGCCGGCCAGGGCGTCAACCTGGGCTTCATGGACGCGGCCACCCTGGCCGAGGAGATGCTGGCCGCCCACGAGCGGGGTCGCGACCCGGGTGGGCCGGCGGTGTTGCACCGCTACCAGCGCCGGCGGCTGGGCGCCAACCACCTGATGCAGACTGGCATGGACGCCTTCCACTGGCTGTTCGCCAATGACCTGCCGCCGCTGGCGGCCCTGCGCAGCGCCGGGCTGAATCTGACCGACCGCTTCACCCCGGCCAAGTCGCTGTTCATGGCACACGCCATGGGGCTCAGCGGCGAGTTGCCGGAATTGGCCCGTCCTCACCTGCGCTAAGGCTGGCGGCCGGCTCCTGCCACCCGGCCCGTTTCTCCGGCGGTGCCGCCTGCAAGGTAATGCGGAAAAGGGCGCCAGGTTCACCGGGGTTCAGCAACTGCAGGCGGGCGCGGTTGCTCTCGCACAGTTCGCGGCATATGAACAGCCCCAGGCCGGAACCGGACGACTCGGTGGTGAAGAAGGGCTCGAACAGGCTGCCGGCAGCCTCGCTGGGCACGCCCGGGCCGTCGTCGCCCACGTCCAACTGCACTCCGCCGTCCCCGGAGGACCGCCCCGTCAGCGTGACCGCCACGGTATCGCGCCCGGCGCGGGCGTGGCGCGCGGCATTCTCCACCAGGTTGGTGAGCACCTGGTGGAGGTGATTGGGGTCAAACAGCACCAGCGGCGCGGCCGGGGAAACACGGCAGTCAATCCGCACAGAGGCCTGCCCGTTCTGCTCCTGCCAGCGTTGCCGGAAGTCTTCCAGGAAGGGCCCCAGTGAAACCGCCTCCCGGCGGCTGTGCCCGCGGCGGGAGAGTTGCTGGACGTCCTCGACAATGCTGTTCAGCCGCCGGCCGTGGCGCCGGATGATATCCAGCAGGCGGCGGTCGTCCTCGTCCAGGTCGGCGGACTCGGTGAGCAGTTGTTCGGCGTGCAGGATGGCGCTGAGCGGGTTGCGGATCTCGTGGGCGATACTGGCGGTAAGCCGCCCCAGCGCGGCCAGCTTCGCCTGCTGCACCCGCGCCCGCAGCCCACCCTCGTCCTCCAGCAGCAGCAGGAGTGCACCGCCCGCATCGCGCCCCAGCGGCGAGATGCTGACCCGCACATCGGCCCCCGAACCCGGCACGGGGACCACCGGGTCATCCCCCCTGGCCCCCTGCCGCCAGCGCTCGACGGCCCGGTGGAGGTCCGGGGCCACATGCTCCAGGGCGGAGCCGCGGCCGGTGGCCAGCCAGCCCATGGCCGAGTGGTTCAGCAGCCGGATGACCCCTTCGTCATCCACCACGATCACCCCCGGCTCCATGTGCTGCACGATGTGTTCGTTAAGGGCCTGCATGTTGGCCAGGTCCACCCCGCGCCGCTCCGCCAGGGCCTGCACCCGGCGCATGCGCACCGACAGCAGACTGCCCCCCGCGCCCAGCAGGAACAGGCCCAGCCCGTACATGGCAACCAGGGTGTAGCCCTCGGCACTGCCCTCGGCGTACACCGCAACGAAGCCCTGCACCGCCAGCAGGGTCAGCGTGGCCATGGCGGCCAGGCCCAGCGCCAGGCGCAGGTTCGACAGCAGCAGGCTGCCGCCGGCCACGGCCATCAGCAGGAGCAGGGCCAGGCCGCCGTCCATGCGGCCGGTGGCCGCCACCAGCAACCCCAGCGTGATGACATCTACGCCCAACTGCGCGTGCAATTGCCAGGCAAAGGGCAGCAATTGGCGCTGCTGCAGGAACAGCGCAACGACCGCCCAGGCCAGGTAGCCCAGCAATGCACTCAGAAAGATATCGGGCCAGCGAACGGCGAGCAGCAGCGGCTCGCCCCGGGCCCACATGAAGAGCATCAGTAGCGCCAGCACCACGGCGATGCGATAGACGCAGAGAACCCGAAGGCCCACCCAGTGGCTAACGTCCGTCCGCGGGGCAGTCATGACCGGGGTCAGCCCCCCCGGCGCGCGGCGTCGCGGTGCTCCTCGCTGCAGTACCACTGCCCGGCATCCTGCAGCGCCTCGTTGCGAGGCACGTAGACCCCGCAATGATCACAGCGGACCATCGCCTCCACCCGGTCCTTGCCCCGCGTGCGCCGCTGGCTCTGCTCATCGGCGACCGCCGCCCGCTCGCGCTGCTCACGCAGTTGGCGCAACACCGAGCGCAAGCCCAGCCAGGCCAGGATGAGCACTATAATGACGAGAATCTGTCCGAGCATGGGCTCTCCGTGGGGCGAAACCGTGATTCAGCCCTACACTTTACCCCATCGCTACCGGGGCCGGGGCGACAATGTGCCGCGCTTTTTGCTTTTGCACCGGCCTTTGATAGAGAATACACCGGCTTTTCACGAGGAGGAGGCAGGCCATCCATGAATCTCCATGAATTTCAGGCTAAACACCTGTTTGCTGATTACAACATTCCCATTCCACAGGGTTACGTGGCCCGCTCCAGCGGCGAGGCGGTAGAGGCCGCCGGCAGGCTGGGCGGCTCGGTCTGGGTCGTCAAGGCCCAGGTACACGCCGGCGGACGCGGTAAGGCCGGCGGGGTCAAGGTCCTGAAGGCGAAAGAAGAAGTAGAAGAATTCACCGACTCCCTCCTGGGCTCCCGCCTCGTCACCCACCAGACCGATTCCAAAGGCCAACCCATCCACGCTGTCCTGGTAGAAGAAGGGCTGGACATCGCCCGCGAACTCTACCTGGGCGCCCTGGTGGACCGCGCCAGCAAGCGCGTCACCTTCATGGGCTCCGCGGCCGGCGGCATGGATATCGAAGAGGTGGCCGCCACCGAGCCCGAGAAAATCATCACCCTGGCGGTGGATCCGGCCGCAGGCTTCCAGGCCTACCAGGGCCGCAAGATGGCCTTTGCGCTGGGCCTCGAAGGCAAGCAGATCGGCCAGCTGGTCAAGATCATGAAGGGTCTGTATCAGATCTTCGAAGAGAAGGATCTGAGCATGATCGAGATCAACCCGCTGATCGTCACCGGCGACGGCCAGCTGCTGGCGCTGGACGCCAAGATCAACGTTGATGACAACGCTGTCGAGATCGGCCGTCAGCCGCAGATCGCCGACATGCGCGACATCACCCAGGAGGATGAGGCCGAGGTTCAGGCCGCCGAGCACAACCTCAACTACATCACCCTGGACGGCAACATCGGCTGCATGGTCAACGGCGCCGGCCTGGCCATGGCCACCATGGACGTGGTCAACCTGCACGGCGGCTCGCCGGCCAACTTCCTGGACGTGGGCGGTGGCACCACCACCGAGCGGGTCACCGCGGCCTTCAAGCTGATCCTCTCCTCCGACACGGTGGAGGGCATCCTGGTGAACATCTTCGGTGGCATCGTGCGCTGCGACGTGATCGCCGAGGGCATCATCGCCGCCGTCAAGGAGGTGGGCGTGGACGTGCCCGTGGTGGTTCGCCTGGAAGGCACCAACGTCGAGCAGGGCAAGCAGATGCTGGCTGACAGCGGCATGGACCTGATCCCCGCCGACGATCTCACCGACGCCGCCAAGAAGGTCGTGGCCGCCGTCGGCAAGGCCGCCTGAACCACGCCGGAGAAGAGGATCCAATCGACATGAGCGTACTTGTAGACAAGAACACGAAGGTCATCGTCCAGGGCTTCACCGGCAAGCAGGGCACCTTCCACGCCGAGCAGGCCATCGCCTACGGCACCAACGTGGTCGGTGGCGTGACCCCCGGCCGCGGCGGCCAGAAGCACCTGGACCGCCCGGTGTTCAACACCGTGGAAGATGCCGTCCAGGAGACCGGCGCCGACGCCAGCATGATCTACGTGCCGGCCGCCTTCGCCGCCGACGCCATCCTGGAAGCGGCCGATGCCGGCATCAAGGTCATCGCCTGCATCACCGAGGGCATCCCGGTGCTGGACATGCTCAAGGTGAAGGCCGCCCTGGCGCAGTACGACTGCCGCCTGATCGGCCCCAACTGCCCGGGCGTCATCACCCCCGGCGAGTGCAAGATCGGCATCATGCCCGGCCACATCCACAAGGCCGGTTCCATCGGCATCGTCTCCCGCTCGGGCACCCTGACCTACGAGGCGGTCAAGCAGACCACCGACATCGGTCTCGGCCAGTCCACCTGCATCGGCATCGGTGGTGACCCGATCCACGGCATGTCCTTCATCGACGCCCTGGAGCTGTTCCAGGCCGACCCGCAGACCAAGGGCATCGTCATGGTGGGCGAGATCGGCGGTACCGCCGAGGAAGAGGCCGCGGAGTACATCCAGCAGAACGTGGACAAGCCGGTGGTGGCCTACATCGCCGGTGTCACCGCACCTCCGGGCAAGCGCATGGGTCACGCCGGCGCCATCATTGCCGGTGGCAAGGGCACCGCGGACGACAAGTTCGCCGCCCTGGAGAAATCCGGTGTCGCCACCGTGCGCTCCCCGGCGGAGATCGGCCAGAAGCTCAACGAGCTGTTCAAAGGCTGATCACCCCGCTGCGATGGCCCAAGCCATTGCCAGCCAGAAAACGGCCCGATCCCGCCCCGCGGGACGGGCCGTTCTCACGTCTGGCCACCAACGCAGGAGAACCGCGACATGACATTGCGCGTCACACTGGCCCAGCTGGCCTGCCCGGTGGGCGATATCGAGGGCAACACCCGGCGAATCGTCCAGGCCATAGAGGCCGCCCGCGACAAGGAACAGGCCCAGCTGGTGGTCTTCCCGGAACTGGCGGTCACCGGCTACCCGCCGGACGACCTGCTGCTGCGTGACGACTTCATCCACGCGGCGGAGAACGCCCTGCAGCCCATTCAGGAGGCCGCGCAGGGGATCACCGCCGTGGTCGGGGTGCCGCTGCGGGACCGCGACGGGCTGCACAACGCCGCCGTGGTGGTTCAGGACGGCCGGGTCATCGCCCGCTACGCCAAGCGGGAGCTGCCCACCTACAGCGTGTTCGACGACAGCCGCCACTTCGTGCCCGGCACACGCCCCTGCGTAGTGGAGGTGGCCGGCACCCGCGTGGGGCTGAGCCTGTGCGAGGACATCTGGTGGCCCACCCCCGCCCGCGAGGCCGTGGCCGCCGGCGCTGACCTGGTGGTCAACCTCAACGCCTCCCCCTTCCACCGGCGCAAGCAGGCGGAACGCGAGGCGGTGCTGCGCGAGCGCGCCCTCGATACCCACCGGGCGATGCTCTACGTCAACATGACCGGCGGCCACGACGAGGTGGTCTACGACGGCGGCTCGGTGGCGGTGGACGCCTGCGGCACCGTTCAGGCCCGCGCCCCCCGCTTCCGGAGCGAGCTGTGCACGGTGGAGGTAGACCCGGCACACGGGAACGTCAACGGTGAGCAGAGCACGCAGCCCTCCGAGGAGGGCGCCGTCTACCAGGCGCTGGTCACCGGCCTGCGTGACTACGTGCGTCGCAACGGCTTTCCCGGGGTGGTGCTGGGCCTCTCCGGCGGGCTGGACTCGGCGCTGGCCGCCGCCGTGGCGGTGGACGCCCTGGGCGCCGACAAGGTGCAGGCGGTGATGATGCCCAGCCGCTACACCGCTCCCATGAGTCTGGATGACGCCCAGGCCATCGCCCGCATGCTGGGCATCCGCTACCAGACCACCTCCATTGAGCCGATCTTCCAGGGCTTCCTCAGCACCCTGGCCCCCAGCTTTGAGGGGATGGCGCCGGACGTGACCGAGGAGAACCTGCAGTCGCGTATCCGCGGCACCCTGCTGATGGCCCTGTCCAACAAGACCGGCCGCATGGTCATTGCCTGTGGCAACAAGAGCGAGCTGGCGGTGGGCTACGCCACCCTCTACGGCGACATGTGCGGGGGCTACGCCCCGCTCAAGGACGTGTACAAGACCGAGGCCTACCGTCTGGCCCGCTATCGGCATAGCCTGAACCCGGCATTCCCGGAGGGGGTGTTCAACCGCCCGCCCACCGCCGAGTTGGCCCCGGACCAGAAGGACGAGGACAGCCTTCCGCCCTACCCCGTGCTCGACGATATACTTGAGAGGTACGTGGAGCACGACCAGAGCGAGGCCCTGATCGTCGCCGCCGGCCACGAACCGCAGACCGTGGCGAGAGTCACCCGGCTGGTCCGGCGCAACGAGTACAAGCGCCGCCAGTCGGCGCCCGGCCCCAAGGTAACCCCGCGCGCCTTCGGCCGGGACCGCCGCTACCCCATCAGTTCCGGCTGGCCAGGGGTGCCGGTAGAATCCTGAGCGTTTTCAGATCGGGTTCGCACGCTTACACTCGGGGCAACCGGGAATCCTCCGGCCCCGCAGACGAGGGAGAATCAAGGCATGAAAAAGGTTGAGGCCATCATCAAGCCCTTCAAACTGGACGACGTGCGCGAAGCACTGTCCGAGATCGGCATCACCGGCATGACCGTCACCGAGGTCAAGGGCTTTGGCCGGCAAAAGGGCCACACCGAGCTGTACCGTGGCGCCGAGTACGTGGTGGACTTCCTGCCAAAGATGCGGCTCGAGGTTGTCATCGCCGACGACCAGGTGGACCGTTGCCTGGAGGTGATCACCAAGGCCGCCCACACCGGCAAGATCGGTGACGGCAAGATCTTCGTCAGCGACGTGGAGCGGGTCATCCGCATCCGCACCGGTGAAGAGGACGAAAACGCCATCTGACCCCCCGGCCGGCCTGGCCCCTCCCAGGGGCTGGGCCCCTGCCAATTACCTCACTGCACAGCCGCTTGTTTCCCTTCCGGTTTCCTGCATAGACTGAAACGACGAATAAGTCACAAAGGCAGCCTGGCCGCCGGGCCCGAGCTGCCGTGACCCAGGAAGTCAGAATAATAAGCGGCCATGACGGCCCACCGCTCGCGTGACGGGCGGGCTGGGATGCGCCAATGGAGGGACCGGCAGTGAGTTCAGTCATTGAAACCCTGATCGAGGAGACCAGGGACAGCAGCACGTACGTGGGCGACCTGGCCACCAGGGCCCGCTTCCTCGCCTCCACCCTGAGGCAGAAACCCGTATCGGAATGGCTGCGCCAAGAGCTCGACGGCTACCCGGAGGATGCCCCGGTGCCGGTGCCCTACCGGCAGACCAGCGGCGGCGTACTGGTGGCCTGGCGGCCTGGCATGGGTTGGGTGGAAGCGCCGATCACCGACGCGGTCAACGAGCGCTTGTCCCGGTTCGAAATCCGCGACGGCATCCGTGATCTGGAATCGAACGCTATGCACCAGGCGGGCAAGCGGCAGATGGATATCCCGGTGGAACTGCCCGAGGAGCGGCAACTGGAGCTGCGGGTGGAGACCCGGTTGGACACCCGTCTGGCGCTGGTGGTGCCCGCCCGGAACCTGCAAGTGCTGCTGGCCACCCTGCGCCTGGGTATAAGGCGCTGGGCGGAGGGGTTGGCGGCCGCGGGCCTGCAGGGCAGCGGCACCTCGTTCAGCAAGGAGGACCGCAGCGTTGCCGCGGCCATCACCGACGAGCTGGACAGCCTGATCGAAGCCGCCCACGCCGAGGCCCGGCAGCAACAGGCGAAGAGCGAATCCGCCGGCCAGGCGGGCAGTTTCTTCTCCCGCCTGCTCGGTGCCTGACCCCTAGTTGGCGGCCAGCGGGTGGCCGGGGAAGTTCTCGCCGATCACCCGGCGCACATCCGCCTGCAGGTCCTCGATCTCCAGGACGCCGTACGCCTCCACCAGCACCTCCAGCGCCTCCTCCACGGCGCTGGTGCCCTGGTAATCGGCGAGTACCGTGCGGGCGCGGCCCACTGCCGCCACCGGCGCATCGCGGCGCAGGTAGTAGCGGGCGACATTGATCTCGTGGCGGGCCAGGATGTCACGGATCTCGCGCATGCGCTCCTGGGCATCTTCCACGTAATCGCTGTCCGGGTGGCGCTGGATCAGCTCCCGGAAATCCACGAACGCCCGGCGCAACGGCTGCGGGTCACGCAGGCTACGGTCCAGGTTAAACAGTCGGGAAAAGAACTCATCGCCACTGCTGGCATGGGCCAGGCCCCGCATGTAGCGGGCGTAAGCGACGTTGGGGTCCCGCGGGTAGAGCCGCATGAAGCGGTCGGCGGCAGCGATGGCGGATTCCATCTCGCCCGCCTCGTAGTAGGCGTAGATAATGTCCAGCTGCGCCTGCGTGGCGTAAGGGCCGAAGGGGAAGCGGCCCTGCAACCGCTCCAGGGTCTCCACGGCCATGCTGTAGTTGCCGTTGGCCAACTGCCTGCGGGCGCGCTGGTAGAGCTCCTCCGCAGTCTCCTGGGCCTCCGGCTCCCGGTCAGGGCCATTGGACGAGCAACCGCTGGCCAGCAACAGCGGCACAATCAGGATTAGCAGCCATATCCAGCGCTTCGGCAACATACGGGACCTCAATCTGACATCAAGCGGGAAAGCGCTTATTCTACGCGCCTTGGCGCAGCGGGAAAGCATCATGGGCACTCGAATAGAACACGACATCCTGATCGAAGACGCACAAGCGGGCCAACGGCTGGACCAGGCACTGGCAGCGCTGCTGCCGGACTACTCGCGCAGCCGCATCCAGCAGTGGATCCGGCAGGGCGAGGTCACCGTCGACGGTCGCCAGCCGCGGCCCCGGGACAAGGTGGCCAGCGGCCAGCAGGTCACGCTGCGCGCCGAGCTGGAGGAGGAACAACGGGTCTCCGCCGAGCCCATCCCCCTGCGTATTCTCCACGAGGACGCCCATCTGCTGGTAGTGGACAAGCCGGCCGGGCTGGTGGTTCACCCGGGCGCGGGCAACCGCGAGGGCACCCTGCAGAACGCTCTGCTCCACCACGACCCGACGCTGGCGGAACTGCCCCGGGCCGGCATCGTCCACCGGCTCGACAAGGACACCTCCGGGCTGATGGTGGTGGCCCGCAGCCTGCCGGCCCACACCGCGCTGGTGGCCCAGCTCCAGGCGCGCAGCGTGAGCCGCGAGTACCTGGCGCTGGTCAGCGGCTGCCCGGTGGCGGGCGGCACGGTCGAGGCGCCCATCGGCCGCCACCCCCGCGATCGCAAGCGCATGGCGGTTGTGGAGCGCGGCCGTCCCGCGGTCACCCACTACCGGGTGGAGACCCGTCTGCGCGCCCACACCCTGCTGCGCTGCTTCCTGGAGACCGGTCGCACCCACCAGATCCGGGTGCACATGGCCTACGTGGGCTACCCGCTGGTGGGCGACCCGGTGTACGGCGGCCGGCTGCGCCTGCCCCCCGGCGCCACCGAGGCCCAGCGCCAGGCCCTGCGCGGTTTCCACCGCCAGGCGCTGCACGCCACCCGGCTGGCGCTGGACCACCCGGACAGCGGGGAGCGGGTGCGCTGGGACGCCCCCATGCCGGAGGACATGCAGGCGCTGATCGCCTGCCTGCAGGGCTGACCCGCGCGCTTTCCGCGACCGCCCCCGGCGCGCTAGGCTTGGGACATGGACGCACTGACCGCGAAACAGGCGCTGGAAAAGGGCAAGGCCACCCGGCACGAGTTCGAGGGGCTGAGCTACATCCGCCTGCACGACAGCGTGGCCCGGCTGCCCAAGGGCAGCGTCCGGCTGGACACCGGGCGGGTCATACCCGGCTACCCCTCCATCGGCCGCATCCAGGCGCTGGCCACCGGCCTGGAGAAGCAGTACGGCGACGAACCCTTCTGGGCCGAGGAGAAGATCGACGGCTTCAATATCCGCATCGTGGCCCACGAGGGCCGGCTGCTGGCCTTCAGCCGGGGCGGTTTTCTCTGCCCCTTCAGCACCGACCGCGTCCCTGAACTGCTCGACCCGGCCCTGTTCGACGAGCACCCGGGGCTGATCGCCTGCGCCGAGCTGGCCGGCCCGGAGAACCCCTACATGGAGGGCAGCCCGCCCCACGTGGCGCATGACGTGGCGCTGTTCGTCTTTGACCTGATGCGGGACGGGCAGCCCGGCTTCATTGCGCAGGCGGAAAAACAGGGCCTGGCGGAGCGCTACCGCCTGCCGGTGGCGCGGGTCTTCGGCCGCTACCGGGCACAGGACCAGCAGGCGCTGACCGAGCTAATCCTGTCGCTGGACCGGGCCGGCTGCGAGGGGCTGGTATTCAAGGGTGAGGTGCAGGGCGCGCGCAGCAAGTACGTCACCGCCCGCTCCAACATCAACGACATTGCCCTGGTCAGTGACGCACTTCTCGACCTGCCGCCGGAGTACTTCACCAACCGCATGATGCGCCTGGCCCTGTTCGAGGCCGAGCACCGGGGCAACGACCCGGACCTGGAGCGGGAACTGGGGCGCGCCCTGCTGCAGGGGCTCGGCCGCTCGGTGCAGCGCAGCCGGGAGGTGGGCCGGGTAGGCCACCGCTACCGCTGCCGCTTCCGCCACCAGCGCAACCTGGACCACTTCGTCGCGCACCTGGAGGCCACCGGCGGCCCGCAGCACGTGAAGATCCTCTACCAGCCCAGCCGCCAGCAGGACGGCTACTGGGTGCTGGAGTTCGAGCGGGTCCTGCCGCGGATGACCGGCACCCTGGCCCACGCCCTCTCCGGTGGCGCCCAGTTCGACTGAGCGCCGCAGGCCTCAGCCCCCCTCTTCGCCCCGCGCCCAGCGCACCAGCCTCTCGATGCCATTGACCACGTTTGGGCAGGAGTGGGTCAGGAACTCATCGGAGAGCGGCCCGGCGGGCTCGTCTCCCGCCGCGGTCAGGACCTTGGCACCGTCAAAATCCACGTAGGCGAGCCGCGCGGAGAGCTCCTCGTCCGGGCGGCCGAAGGCACTCCCCGGCAGCAATGCCACGCCGGTGTCCTCCAGCAGCTGGTTGCACAGCTGCGAGGCGGTGCCAATGCCCCGTGCAGTCAATTGCTCGCGCAGCGGACTGAAATCGGGGAACAGGTAGAACCCCCCGGCCGGGCGGGGGGTGTGCAACCCGGCCCCGTCCAGCCGGCGCCAGCAGTACTGGCCCAGGGCCTGCAGCACCCGCCGGGACTGCTGCAGGTACTGCTCGATCTCCAGCCCGCCCTGGAACGCGCGTACAGCGGCAAACTGTATGGGGGCGCTGGTGGAGGTATAGGTCTCGCTGGCAACCACGGACATCGCCTCCAGCAACCAGTGCAGCCCCCGCGGGAAGGCGAAAGTACCCAGCCGCCAGCCGCCGGCGCCGCACCACTTGCTCAGCCCGCTGCTGATGATGGTGCCCTCGGGGTAGAAGCGGGCCACGGACATGTGCTGCCCGCGGTGGTGCAACTCGCCGTAGATCTCGTCGGAGAGCAGCACCACCCGGTACCGGCGGGCCACCTGCGCCAGCGCCTGCAACTCGTCCGCGCTGTAGGTCTCACCGGTGGGGTTGTTGGGGTAATTGAGGATCAGGATGCGCGGACGGGAGGGGTCCCGCGCGCAGAGCCTTTCCAGGTCCTCCGGCATCAGCCGCCAGTTGTTCTGGTATCGGGTCTGCACCCAGCGGATCTGGCGTCCGATGATGTGCGCCTGCGGTGCGTAGGAGACCCAGCTGGGGGTCGGGATGACCAGGTCGCCGTAATAGACCAGCTGCAGGATGAACATCAACTCCTTGGAGCCGGGGCCGATCATCACGTCCTCGGCGGAGACCTCCACGCCCTGGCCGCGCCGGTGGTACTCGGCCACCGCCTCGCGCAGGTTGCGCAGCCCCTTCACCGGCAGGTAGTCCTTTTGGTGGGCGTTCGCCTTCAGCTCTGACTCCACCGCGGCCGGGATGGGAAAGGGCGACTGCCCCAGCCCGAAGCGGAAGACGTGCCGCCCATCCGCCGCGAGCGCGGCGCTGCGCTCATTGATGGCCAGGGTGGCGGACTGGCCCAGGTCCCGCACGTTGAGGTTGAGGTGGATCTCCGGCGCATGGCCGTAACGCCGCTCATCGATACTCATTCCCGTCACTACGTCACCCCCGCGTTGCTGGGGGCCACCCGCGCCCCCTACCCCTGAGCGTAGCCAGTGGCGGCGGTCTGTCACGGCGGTGTGACCCGCCGGCGGCGACCCGGGTCAGTAGCCGCCCGCCAGGTTCTCCATCACCCGCCGCAGGTAGTCCGCGGTGAGCAGCTTCACGCCCATCCGGTTGCCCAGTTTGCGCATGCCCTCGTCGGCGCTGACCAGCTCCGCGTCCAGTTCCATGGCCAGCAGCACCGCATCCACGTCCTCACGGGAGTCCACCAGTCCCTTGCGCATGGCCTCGCGGTAGCGCTCGCGCAGGCTGGCGATCAGCTCCGGGCGCATGTCGGTGGCGGCGCCCGCCTGGCGGGTATGCTCCTCGGCGATGCGCAGGCCGCGGTCGATGCGACCGCGCAGTTCGTAGATGAACTCGTAGAGGATCTCCGCCGGTATGTTCATGCTGAACCGGCGCGGCGACCGGACCCATACCTCGGTCTCGAAATCCGCTGCCATCTCCGCCAGGTCGCGCATGCGCCGGAACTCGTCGTACACCGACAGCGGCATGTAGAACTCCGCCGGCGAGCGCCGGGCCAGCTGGAGGAAGGTCTGCACCCCGGCCAGCGGGTCCTCGCCGAACTGCACGGCGCAGTGGGGATTGGTGAAAACACTGGTGTCGAGCACGAATCGGCGCATGGTGGCACTCCCTGTGGTCCTTGCCCTGATGATCCGCCGCGCCGCCAGCCGGGTCAATCCGTGCCGCGGCGCTGTCGCGGCCTCACGCCAGCCAGATCAGCGTGGCCATGCGCCCGGTCTCGCCGTCGCGGCGGTAGGAGTAGAAGCGAGCGGCCTCCGTGTGGGTGCAGTGGTCACCGCCGTACACGGCGTGGACCCCGACAGTGGCCAGGCGGCGGGCGGCCAGGGCGTAGAGGTCGGCCCGCCACCGGCCCTCCTGGTCCTCGCGGAAACAGGGGGCGGCCCCCTCATCCCGGGCCAGGAAGGCCTGGCGCACCTCTGCCCCCACCTGGAAGGCGTCGGGGCCGATGGCCGGGCCCAGCCACGCCATCAGGCCTTCCGGGCCGCCCAGCGCCGCGACCCCGGACTCCAGCATCCCGTCGACCAGGCCGCGCCAGCCGGCGTGCAGTGCCGCCACCCGCGTCCCGTCCTGGTCGCAGAGCAGCACCGGCAGGCAGTCGGCGGTCAGGATGGCGCAGACCAGCCCCCGCCGGTCCGTGACGCTGCCATCGGCCTCCGGCACGCCGGTCGCCCGGTGCGCCGCCACCACGGCCGTGCCGTGCACCTGCTTCAGCCATACCGGCGCCCCCGGCAAGTCCGCCGCCAACGCGAGGCGGCGGCGGTTTTCCGCAACGCAAGCCGCCGCATCGCCGGTGTGGGCCCCCAGGTTCAGGCTATCGTAGGGGGGTGGACTGACCCCGCCCGCGCGGGTGGTGGTCAGTGCCCGCACTCCGGGCGGCGCCGGCCAGTCGGGCCGTATGAAATCCAGTTCACTCATGCCGTCCATCATCGGCCATTGCGTCGCCGGCGCCAAGCCGCAGCACCGCTCATGGTTGAAAAGCCCGGCGCGCTCCCCCATCTGTTATTGCAAAGGCATTGACGGGTGACTCACACCCCGGAGCAAGAGGATTCATCATGCGGCAGGACAAACTGACCACGAAATTCCAAATGGCCATCGCCGATGCGCAGAGCCTGGCCGTGGGCCGCGATCACCAGATGATCGAGCCGGTCCACCTGATGGCCGCACTGCTCGACCAGGAGGGCGGTGTCGGCCAGCTGTTCTCGCGCGCCGGCGTGAACATCAACCAACTGCGCACCGAGCTGGGCCGGGCCCTGGACCGGCTGCCCACGGTGGAGGGCAGTGCCGGCGAGGTGCACCTGTCCAACGAGCTGGGCCGGCTGCTCAACCTCACCGACAAACTGGCCCAGAAGCGCAAGGACCAGTACATCTCCAGTGAGCTGTTCGTACTGGCGGCGGTGACCGACAAGGGCCAGCTGGGCGAATTGCTGCGCGGCGCCGGCGCCACCCAGGAGGCGGTGGAGAAGGCCATCGAGGAGCTGCGCGGCGGCCAGTCGGTGGACGACCCCAACGCCGAGGACCAGCGTCAGGCGCTGGAGAAGTACACCATCGACCTCACCGAGCGGGCCGAACAGGGCAAGCTGGACCCGGTGATCGGCCGGGATGAAGAGATCCGCCGCACCATCCAGGTACTCTCCCGGCGCACGAAGAACAACCCGGTGCTGATCGGCGAGCCCGGCGTCGGCAAGACCGCCATCGCCGAGGGCCTGGCCAACCGCATCATCAACGGCGAAGTGCCGGAAGGGCTGAAGACCAAGCGCATCCTCTCCCTGGACATGGCCGCGCTGATCGCCGGCGCCAAGTACCGGGGCGAGTTCGAGGAGCGGCTGAAGGCCGTGCTCAACGACCTGGCCAAGCAGGAGGGCCAGATCATCCTCTTCATCGACGAGATCCACACCATCGTCGGGGCCGGCAAGGCCGAGGGCGCCATGGACGCGGGCAACATGCTCAAGCCCGCCCTCGCCCGGGGCGAACTGCACTGCATCGGCGCCACCACCCTGGACGAATACCGCAAGCACATCGAAAAGGACGCGGCCCTGGAGCGCCGCTTCCAGAAGGTGCTGGTGGACGAACCCTCGGTAGAGGACACGGTGGCCATCCTGCGCGGGCTGAAGGAGCGCTACGAGGTGCACCACGGGGTGGAGATCACCGACCCGGCCATCGTGGCGGCAGCCCAGCTCTCCCACCGCTACATCACCGACCGACAACTGCCCGACAAGGCCATCGACCTGGTGGACGAGGCGGCCAGCCGCATCAAGATGGAGATCGACTCCAAGCCTGAGGAGATGGACCGCCTGGAGCGGCGGCTGATCCAGCTCAAGATCGAGCGCGAGGCCCTGGCCAAGGAGGAGGACGACGCCTCCCGCAAGCGCCTGGACGCGCTGGAGGGGGAGATCAACGAGCTGGAGGACGAGTACAAGGCGCTGGAAGAGATCTGGAACTCCGAGAAGGCGGCCGTGGAGGGCGCCCAGAGCATCAAGGAGCAGCTGGAGCGTGCCCGGCAAGAGCTGGAGACCGCCCGCCGAGCCGGCGACCTGGGCCGCATGTCAGAGCTTCAGTACGGCCGCATCCCGGAGCTGGAGCGCCAGCTCGACCTGGCCCTGCAGGCGGAGATGCACGACACCCAGCTGCTGCGCACCAGCGTGGGCACCGAGGAGATCGCCGAGGTGGTCTCGCGCTGGACCGGCATCCCGGTGAACAAGATGCTGGAGGGCGAGCGCGACAAACTGCTGCGCATGGAGGACGAGATCCGCAAGCGCGTGGTGGGTCAGGACGAGGCGGTCGGCGCCGTGGCCAACGCCATCCGCCGCTCCCGCGCCGGGCTGTCCGACCCGAACCGGCCCAACGGGTCGTTCCTGTTCCTTGGCCCCACCGGCGTGGGCAAGACCGAGCTGTGCAAAGCGCTGGCCAGCTTCCTCTTCGACACCGAGGAGGCCATGATCCGCATCGACATGTCGGAGTTCATGGAGAAGCACGCCGTGGCCCGGCTGATCGGCGCGCCCCCCGGCTACGTGGGCTACGAGGAAGGCGGCTATCTCACCGAGCACGTGCGCCGTAAGCCCTACTCGGTGATCCTGCTGGACGAGGTGGAAAAGGCCCACGCGGACGTCTTCAACGTGCTGCTGCAGGTACTGGACGACGGCCGGCTGACCGACAGCCACGGCCGCACCGTGGACTTCCGCAACACCGTGATCGTGATGACCTCCAACCTGGGCTCGGACGTGATCCAGCAGATGGCGGGCGAGGAGCACTACCAGGAGATGCGCTCGGCGGTGATGGACATCGTCGGCACCCACTTCCGGCCGGAGTTCATCAACCGGGTGGACGAGGTGGTGGTCTTCCACCCCCTGGGCCGCGAGCACATCCGCTCCATCACCGACATCCAGCTGCGTCAGCTCAACGCCCGGCTGGCGGACAAGGAGCTGGCGCTGGAGGTCTCCGAGGCGGCGAAGGACCAGTTGGGCGAGGCCGGTTTCGACCCGGTGTACGGGGCGCGGCCCCTCAAGCGGGTACTGCAGCAACGGCTGGAAAACGCCCTGGCCCAGCGGATACTGCGCGGCGAGTTTATGCCTGGGGATAGTATTCGGGTGGATACCGAGGGCGACGCGCTGACCTTCAGCAAGGGGGCGTCGGCCGCCACCGAGGCCTGACAAATGGGCATTGGGCAGCCCGGGCGGTTGGGCGCTGCTCCCCGCCCGGGCCAGACCCGGGGAGCAGCGCCGCTGCCGTGATCAGAGGCTTTTCTTGTTCCCGCCGTTCTCGAACATGGCCCGCTTGCTGCGGTACAGCCCGGAGATATCGTCATCCCCGTGGCCGCCTTCGATCAACGGCCGATACTGCTTCAGGGTCATCTCCACCACCGGCAGGGCCACGCCCATGTTCTCCAGCATGGCGCGGCAGATCTCCAGGTCCTTGCGGTGAAGGGCCATCTTGAAGCCGGGCTCGTACACCCCGCGCACCATGGTGGGACCGCGGTGCTGCAGGAACCAGCTGCCGGCCGCGCCGCCGCTCAGCACCTCGATGACCTTGTCCATGTCCAGGCCCTGGGCCTGGCCGAAGGCCAGCGCCTCGGTCACCCCCTGGTTGATGCCGGCCACCATGATCTGGTTGACCGCCTTGGTGACCTGCCCGGCACCCGACGGCCCCATGTAGGTGGCCGAGCGGCTGATGGCCGAGAGCACCGGCCGCACGCGCTCCAGGGTGGCCTCGTCGCCGCCCACCATCATCACCATGGTGGCCTTCTCGGCGCCCTCCTTGCCGCCGGAGACCGGGGCGTCCAGGAACTGCGCGCCGGTGGCTGCAACCCGCTCGGCGGCCTCCCGGGCGGTATCCGCGCTGACGGTGGAGGTGTCGACCACCACCTTGCCCTCGCCCAGCTCGGGCAGCATGGCGTCCACTACCTCCAGCACGTCGGCGTCCGCCGACACGCAGGTGACGATCACGTCGCACTGGGCCGCCACGGTGGGGGCATCCGCTGCCGCCGCCACCCCGTGCTGACCGGCAAAATCCACCGCCTTGTCATAGGTGCGGTTCCATACGGCCGCCAACAGCCCCTGTTTGGTCAGGTTGGCGGCCATGCCGGCGCCCATGGCACCCAGTCCGATCACGCCTGCTTTCATTGCGACTCCGTTGTGCTCTGGTTGGGAATGGGTTCGACGGGCCTGCGGGTCAGGCCTCGTGCACGTACTGGCGGTGCTCCGCCGGGCGCTGCAGCGCCTGCTCCACCTCGACGGCCTTCTGCTCGCCGTCCAACAGCTCAATAAGCCGCAGGGCGAAGTCCATGGCGGTGCCCGGGCCGCGGGAGGTGACCACGCTGCCATCCACCACCACCGGCTCGCCGCCGCGTAACTCCACCCCTGGGCTGTCGTCCAGTGCGCCCGGGAAGGCGGTGGCCTGGCGGCCCTCCAGCACGCCGGCACCGGCCAGCACCTTGGGGGCGGCGCAAATGGCGGCGGTGAAACGCTCGCTGTCTGCCAGCTTGCGCAGCAGTGTGTTGACCCGTTCGTCCTCGCCCAGCCGCCGGGCCCCTTCGGCCCCACCGGGCAGGACGACCATGTCGTAGTCGCGGTCCAGCGCCTCGTCCAGGGCGGTGTCCGCGACCAACGTGACACCGCGGCTGGCCTGCACCGGCTCACCGTCCAGGGAGGCGGTGACCACGTCAATGCCCGCCCGTCGCAGCAGGTCGATCACCGTGACCGCCTCCAGCTCCTCACACCCCTGCGCCAGGGGCACCAGCACGCTACTCATGGCTGTTCTCCTCCTCCTGACCATGCAACTCCACCAACCGCGAGACCGGCACCAGCTTGATGCCCGCCCCGGCCAGTTCCGGCAGCACCTCCTCCAGTACTGCCAGGGTCTCCGGGTAGGGATGGCCGATGGCGATCCCGTAACCGGTGCGCTCTGCAAGCCGTACCAGCCGCCGGAAATGGTAGCGGATCGTGTCCTCGTCCCGGTCGTGGTCCAGGAAGACGTGGCGGTCCAGCGCAGGCACGCCGGTCTCCTGCGCCACCTGGCCCGCCACGCTACGAGGGGTGGTGCGGCTGTCCACGAAATAGTAGTCACCCTCGGCCCGCAGCGCCTCGAGGAACCAGCGCATGTTGCCCGGGTGCCGGGTGTAGAGGCTGCCCATGTGGTTGTTGACGCCGCGCACGTGGGGCACGGCGGCCAGATCGTCGGCCACGGCCTGCTCTACCGCCGCCTGGTCCATGTGGATATCGACCCCGCCCGGCCCCCGATCAGCGCCGTTCTTGGCCTGCATGGGCACGTGGAGCATGACCTCCTTGCCGGCGCGATAGCAGGCCTCGGCCAACGGGCGGGCGTGCGGGGTGTGGGGCAGCACGGAACAGGTGATCGGGCCGGGCAGGTCCACGGTGCGCTCGCCCAGGGCGCGATGATCGCCCATGTCGTCGATGATCACCGCCACCCGCACCGGCTCATCAGCCTGGGCGGCCCCGACAAGCCAGAGCATCAGCCCGCACAGCAGTCCCTGCCACCAGGGTCGCTGCCATTCCCGTTGCCGGTCCGCGCCGCCTGTCCGCATCTCAGCGCCCGGTGAAGATGCCCACGCCCTTCAGCAGGTTGAGCGCCTCGTACAGGGTGAAGTCCTCCTGGGCCAGGGTCCTCTCCGCCTCGTCGTCGCGCTCCGGACGCTCGCCCTGGAGGTGGCGCTCCAGCTCGGCCTCGGACATGTCGTCGCGCTCACGCTCCACCCGCGAAACCTTCAGGTCCTCCGACAGGATATCGGGCTGAATGCCCTCGTCCTGGATAGAGCGCCCACCGGGGGTGTAGTAACGGGCGGTGGTCAGCTTGATGGCGCTGTCGCGGCCGAGGGGCAGGATGCTCTGCACCGAGCCCTTGCCGAAGGTGGGCGAGCCCATGATGACCGCGCGGCCGTGATCCTGCAGGGCACCGGCGACGATTTCCGAGGCGGAGGCCGAACCCCGGTTGACCAGCACCACCATCGGGGCCCCGTGCAGCATGTCCACCGGAGTGGCGTTGAAGTCCATTTCGGCGCGCTCATCGCGGCCTTCGGTGTAGACGATCCGACCGTTGCTCAGGAAGATATCGGAGACGCTCACCGCGCCGTCCAGCACGCCGCCGGGGTTGTTGCGCAGGTCCAGCACCAGGCCGCGCAGGCTACCGTCGGCCTCCTTCTTGAGATCGCTGAGCGCCTCGCGCACATCGCGGCCGGTACGCTCCTGGAACTGGCTGATGCGCAGGTAGCCATAGCCCGGCTCCAGCATGCGCGACCGCACGCTCTGCACCTGGATCACGTCGCGGGTGAGCTCGAAGGTGATCGGCCGGTCCTCGCCCTCGCGCACCACGGTCAGCTCCACGGTGCTGCCCGGCTCGCCGCGCATCCGCTTCACCGCCTCGTTGAGGGATTTGCCCTTGATCGGCTCGTCATCGATGCGGGTAATGAGATCACCGGGGCGCAAACCGGCGCGGCTGGCCGGGGTATCGTCGATGGGGGCGATGACCTTAATGAAGCCGTCCTCCATCCCCACCTCGATGCCCAGGCCGCCGAACTCGCCACGGGTCCCCTCCTGCAGGGCCTTGAACTCGTCGCTGTCCAGGTAGCTGGAGTGGGGATCCAGGCTGCTGAGCATGCCGCGCACGGCGGCCTCCAGCAGTTCTTCGTCGTCCACCTCGTCCACGTAGTGGCTGCGGATGCGGGCGTAAACCTCCGCCACCGCCTGGAGCTTCTCCAGGGGCAGTTCCGCATTGGCCTGCTGGCGCTCGGCCCAGACGGTCTGGCCCAGCCCCAGCCAGATGGCCAGCAGTAGCAGAGCGGCGGTGAAATACAGTGGTCGAATCATGCGCATGCCTGCGGCGCTCCTCAGCCTGATGCCTCGCCGGCCGGGCCGTTCCCGGGCGGCGGGTTCTGTTCAGTATTGCCGCAGTTTAACCCTGATGCATGCGGTTGTCAGACCCGGCCGCTCAGTCCGCTTCCGCCAGCCAGGGCAGCGGATCCACCGGATCACCGTCCGCGCGCACCTCGAAGTAGAGCCCCGGCTCACGTCGGCCACCGCTGGCGCCCACCGAGGCGACCACCGCCCCGGCCTGGACGCTGTCACCCTCCTCCACGAACAACGACTCGTTGTAGCCGTAGAGGCTCAGGTAACCCTCCCCGTGGTCGACGATCACCAACAGCCCCAGGCCGCGGAACCAGTCAGCGTAGACCACCTGCCCGGTGGCCACCGCCTGCACCTCGGTGCCGTTTTCCGCCTCGATCACCAGCCCGCGCCACTTGATGTCGCCGATATCCCGCGCCTCACCGAAGCGCGCTACCAGGGCCCCGTCCACCGGCCAGGGCAACTCCCCCCGGTGCTCCCGAAACTGCAGGTCGCGCAGGTCCCGGTCGGGCACCGCGGCCAACTCCTCGGCCAGCTCATCGAGCAGGCCCTGCAGCCGCTGTTCATCCGCCTCCATGCGCACCAGCCGCTCGCCGGTCTCGGCCAGCCGCGCCTCCAGCGCCTGCAGCCGTTCGCGCTGCTGCGCCCGCTCCTGCGCCAGCTCGTCGCGACGGGCCTCGGCCTCGTCTTCGGCGCGGGCCAGGGCGGCGGCCTCCTCCTCCAGCTCGGTTTCCAGCGCCTGCAGGCGCTCCAACTCGTCGATGATGTTCACCAACTCGGCGCGGCGCGCGGCATCCAGGCGCCCGTGATAGGCCAGCAGCCGCTGCAATGCGGAGGGGTCCTCCTGGTTGAGCAACACACGCAGGCCGGCATCGCGCCCGCCCTGCCAGACCGCCCGCAGCTGTTGCGCCAGGCGCTGGCGTTGAGCCTGCAGCGCCTCGTCACGCTCGGCCATCTCCGCCTCCAGGTCCGCGACCCGCGCCGCCAGCTCGCTGCGCTCCTGCTGAGCGGCGCGCAGCGCCCTGGCGGCCCGCTCCACTCGCCGGTCGCTCTCTTCCAGGGCAGCCTCCGCCTCGTCCCGCTCGGATTCGTCCTCCGCCAGGGACTGGCGCACGGACTCGATACGCTCGCGCACGGCCTCCAGTTCCGCCTCGGTGTCGGCGTAGTCGCCTTCGACGGCAACCGCCGGCCATGAAACCAGGGTCAGTAACAACGACAGGATAATGAGAGGCGCTCTGGGCATGGACTTTCCGGTCGTGGGCAAAGGGCACTGCGCGGTGAACAGGAGGCTGGTATCATGGCCGCCCACTTGGCACTCCGCAAGGCGCCGCAGCGCCGGCCAGCGGGGCTGCCGTCCGCGTAACCGGTCGAACAAAAACGGGACCTTTCATGGAGCAGTTGCTGGAATTCATCACCGACAACTGGATGCTGGTGCTGGCGTTCATGCTCATCCTGGGCTATTGGATCGGCGCCGAGATCTACCACTTCAGCAGTGGCGTCAAGACGGTCACACCGGAAGTCGCCACCCAGCTCTACAACCGCGAAAACGCGCTGTTCGTGGACATCCGCAACAACGCCGAGTACCGCAAGTCCCACCTGCCGGGGGCGTTCAACATGCCCTCCACCGAGGTGGAGCAACTGCTGGACAAGCTGCGTCGCAACCACCAGGACCAGCCGCTGATCGTCTATGATGCCACTGGGCTGCAGGCTAACAAGACGGCGCGCCGGCTGGCCAAGGCGGGCATCCAGACCGTCTACCAGCTCAAGACCGGCCTGAGCGGCTGGGAGGGCGCGGGCTACCCCATGGAGCGCGGCAAGACCAAGAAGGCGAAGGGCTGACCCTTCCGGCGCGCTGCACAATCACGGCAAAGACATCACGGAGCAGGCAGAGATGGCAGAGGAACAACCCCAAGGTAACGGTCAGGGCGCCGCCCAGGGCGACAAGGCCCAGCAGCAATTCCAGATCGCCAAGCTGTACCTGAAGGACGTATCGCTGGAGACCCCGAACAGCCCGGAGGTGTTCACCGGCGAATGGAAGCCCCAGATCAACGTCGACCTCAGCAGCAAGACCCGCTCGCTGCAGGAGAACCACTACGAGGTGGCGCTCACTGTTACGGTCACGGCCAAGCAGGGCGAAAAGACGGCCTACCTGTGCGAGGTCACCCAGGCCGGGGTCTTCCAGATCAGCGGCTTTGAGGACGGGGCACGCAACGGGCTGCTCGGCGCCTACTGCCCCGCCCAGCTCTTCCCCTACGTGCGCGAGCAGGTCAACAGCCTGGTGACCCAGGGCGGCTTCCCCGCCATGATGCTGCAACCGGTCAACTTCGACGCCCTGTACCAGCAGCGCCTGGCCAAGGCGGCGGAACAGCGCAAGGCGGAGCAGCAGGGCGAGCAAACCGCGGCCAGCCAGGCCCAACAAGGGCAGGGCTCCCAGCAGTAACCGCCGGAGGGCAGGCCATGAGCAGGCCACTGGGCATTATCGGCGCCGGCGCCTGGGGTACGGCGCTGGCCATCGCTGCCGGTCACGCCGGCCAGCCGGTCCGGCTCTGGGGGCGTGACGCCACCAACCTGGCGGCCATGGCCCGCGACCGGGTCAACCGCCGCAACCTGCCGGACTGCCCCCTGCCGGACCCGGTGCAACCGGAGCCGGACCTCAACACCCTGCTCGCCGCGTGCGACGACCTGATGCTGGTCGTGCCCAGCCGCGCCTTCGAGGACACCCTGCGCACCCTCGCCCCGTCGCTGCGACCCGAGCACCGGATCGCCTGGGCCACCAAGGGGCTGGACGCCGCTTCCGGCGGCCTGCTCAGCCAGGTGGCCGAGCGGGTGCTTTCGCCGCTCCCGCCGCTGGCGGTGCTCTCCGGCCCCAGCTTCGCCGGGGAAGTGGGGCGCGGCCTGCCCACCGCCGTCACCGTGGCCGCCAAAGACAGTCGGTTCGCCGACGACCTGGCCGCGGCCTTTCGTTACGAGCGTTTCCGCGTGTACGTCAGCACCGACCTGGTGGGCGTGCAGCTGGGCGGCGCCGTCAAGAACGTCCTGGCCATCGCCACCGGGGTGGCCGACGGGCTGGGCTTTGGCGCCAACGCCCGGGCAGCGCTCATCACCCGCGGGCTGGCCGAGACCCGCCGCCTGGGCGAGGCCCTGGGCGCTGAGCCGGACACCCTCACCGGCCTCGCCGGCATGGGCGACCTAATCCTGACCTGCACCGATGACCAGTCCCGCAACCGCCGCCTCGGGCTTGCCCTGGGCCGGGGCGAGGAGCTGGAAGCCGCCATCAACGCCATCGGCACCGTGGAGGGCGTGCGCACCGCCGAAGAGCTGCACCGGCTGGCGGTCCGCCACGGCGTGGAGATGCCCATCTGCGAGCAGGCCTACCTGCGCCTGACCGGCCGCATCTCCACCCGCGAGGCCGTGGAAAACCTGCTGCTCCGGCCCGGCGGCCGCCAGGAGCAATAACCCCCGCATGTTCCATATCGTCCTGGTCGAGCCGGAGATCCCGGGCAACACCGGCAATATCATCCGGCTGGCCGCCAATACCGGTGCCCACCTGCACCTGATCCACCCGTTGGGGTTCGAGCTGGATGATACCCGCCTGCGCCGGGCCGGGCTGGACTACCATGAATGGGCGCGGGTCCAGGAGCACGCCAGCCTGGTGGACTGCCTGTGCCGGCTCCGCCCCCGCCGTGCCTGGGCCCTGTCCACCCGGGGCCACACCGGCTACCACCAGGCCCGTTACCAACCCGGCGATGCGCTGGTGTTCGGCTGCGAGACCGGCGGCCTGCGCCAGCATCTGGTGCGCTTCAGCCCCGGCCGCCGGCTGCGTCTGCCCATGCGCCGGGAGAGCCGGAGCATGAACCTGGGCAACAGCGTCTCAGTGGTGCTGTACGAAGCCCTCCGCCAGCATGACTTTCCTGAATTGGAATAACTAAAACCTACAAACAGAATAAGACTTTGCAGAGTGCAATGAGAATGCTTATCATCTCGGTCAGCATCCTCGCTGCAAGGAGTGGCACCATGAAGCTCAAGCGTCTTCTCACCGGCCTGCTGGCCGCCCCCCTCGCCCTGCCGCTGGCCGCGACCCTGGCCGTGCCAGGCACCGCCCAGGCCAGCGACGACACCGTAACGGTCTACTCCGCCCGGCAGGAGCACCTGATCAAACCGCTGTTCGACCGGTTCACCGAAGAGACCGGCATCAACGTGCGGTACGTGACCGACAGCGCCGGCCCGCTGCTGGCCCGGCTGCAGCAGGAGGGGCGCCGTACCCCTGCCGACGTGCTAATGACGGTGGATGCCGGCAACCTGTGGCAGGCCGCCGACCGGGGCGTCCTCCAGTCCATCGACTCCGAGCCCCTGCGCGAATCCATCCCGGAACACCTGCGTGACCCCGACGACCAGTGGTTCGGCCTGTCGGTGCGCGCCCGCACCATCATGTACGCCCCGGACCGGGTGGACCCGGAGGAGCTGTCCACTTACGAGGACCTGGCCGATCCGAAGTGGGAGGGCCGCCTCTGCGTGCGCACCTCGCAGCACGTCTACAACCAGTCACTGGTGGCCACCATGATCTCCCACCACGGTGAGGAGCGGACCCGCGAGGTGCTGGAGGGCTGGGTGAACAACTTCGCCGACCGCCCCTTCTCCAACGATACCTCCACGCTGCGCGCCATCGCCGCCGGCCAGTGTGATGTCAGCATCACCAACACCTACTACCTGGGCCGGGTGCTCAAGGACGACCCCGACTTCCCGGTGGCCCCGTTCTGGCCCAACCAGGATGACGTGGGCGTGCATGTGAACGTCTCCGGCGCCGGCGTTACCCGCCATGCGAACAACCCGGAGCAGGCGCAGAAGCTGATCGAGTGGCTGGCCAGCGATGCCGCCCAAGAGGACTTCGCCGCGCTCAACATGGAATACCCGGCCAACCCCGACATCGCCCTGGACCCGATTGTCGCCGAATGGGGCGATTTCGAGGCCGACAACATCAACGTCTCCGAGGCCGGCCGGCTGCAACGGCAGGCCGCCATGCTGATGGACCGGGTGGGCTGGCGCTGATCCGATGTCCGTCGCCTGGTCCGGCAACGCGCCCCCGCGGGGGCTGACCGCCAGCCTGCTCGACCCGCTCCGGCGGGTCGGGTTCTGGCGGTTTTTTGCCGTCTGTATGGGGGCACTGCTGTTCATCCCCATCGCGGTGACGCTGGCCAGCTGGTTCAACCCGGACATGGAGGTCTGGCGGCACGTCCAGGAGACGCTGCTCGCCGAGATCCTGACCAACACGCTGCTGCTGGTCTTCGGGGTGGGCTCCGGGGTGCTGTTCATCGGCGTCGGCCTGGCCTGGCTGACGGCCCGCTGCGACTTCCCCGGCCGCAACATCTTTGACTGGGCACTGATCCTGCCCCTGGCGGTACCCACCTACGTGCTGGCCTTCGTCTTTGTAGGCCTGTTCGAGTATGCCGGGCCGGTGCAGGGCTTTCTCCGCGAGACCATCTCTTCCGATCTGCGCCTGCCCTCCATCCGTTCCACGCCGGGCCTTATCCTGGTGATGAGCCTGGTGCTCTACCCCTACGTCTACATGCTCAGCCGCGCGGCCTTCCTCAGCCAGGGCACTGCCCCCATAGAGGCGGCCCGGGTGCAGGGGCTGGGGGCCTGGGGCAGCTTCTTCCGGGTAGCGCTGCCCATGGCGCGCCCCGCCATCGCCGCCGGTACCGCGCTGGCCCTGATGGAAACGCTGGCCGACTTCGGCGCCGTCTCGGTGTTCAACTTCGAGACCTTCACCACCGCCATCTACCGCGCCTGGTTCGGCTATTACAGCCTGGCGGCTGCCGGCCAGCTGGCAGCGCTGCTGCTGCTGTTCATCCTGCTGGGCCTGACCGCCGAGAAGATGGCCCGCGGACGGGCCCGCTTTGACCAGCGCCAGGGCGGCGAGATCACCCGCATCCAGCTCCATGGCTGGCGCGCCTGGGCCGCCACCGGGTTCGCCTTCACCGTGCTCTTTCTGGGCTTTCTGCTGCCCGTGTTGCAGTTGATGATCTGGGGCTGGGGCTACCTCGCGGACTTCAATGAGCGCTACCTGGAGCTGGTGGTCAACACCCTGACCCTGGGCGCCGTGTCTGCCGTCGTCACGGTCAGCATCGCCCTGATGCTCGCCTATGCCCGCCGGGCCCAGCCGGACTTCATCACCCGCCGGGCGGTGGGCGCCTCCACACTGGGCTACGCCCTGCCCGGCTCGGTGCTGGCCGTCGGCATCATGATCGTCTTCACCTGGCTGGACCACCGGGTGGCGGACCTGCTCGAGCCGCTGGTGGGCGATTTGGGGGGCCAACTGCTCACCGGCAGTGTCTTCGCCCTGGTGCTGGCCTACGTGATGCGCTTCATGGCGGTGGCCTTCGGCGCCGTGGACAGCGCACTGGAACAGATCCGCCCCAGCCTCCGCGAGGCGGCGCGCAGCCTGGGCGCCCGCGACAGCGAGATTATCCGCCGTATCTACATCCCGGTGCTGCGCCCCGGGCTGATCACCGCCGCCCTGCTGGTGGGCGTGGACGTAATGAAGGAGATGCCCGCTACCCTGCTGCTGCGGCCCTTTGGCTGGGATACGCTGGCGGTGCGGATCTTCGAGTTCACGGTGGAAGGCCAATGGGAGCGTGCCGCCCTGCCGGCGGTCACGCTGGTGGCGGTGGGCCTGATCCCGGTGATCTTCCTGGTCAATCGCACGGTGCGCAAACACCCGCGCAACCAGAAGCCCGCGGCCGCCGAGGCCTTGCAGAACTGACCCCGCCCCCCTGTTCCCGCGCCGGTAATTGGCGCTATAGTGGTCCGACCGCTGGCACAGCCGGATCAGATCGCCAAGGGAGCCCATGCATCGCACGCCGCTCTACCGCCGCCACCAGCAAGCCGACGCCCGACTGGTGGATTTCGCTGGCTGGCAGTTGCCCATGGACTTCGGCTCCGCCCTCGCCGAGCACCGGGCGGTGCGCGAGCATTGCGGGCTGTTCGACGTCTCCCACATGGCCATCACCGACCTGGAGGGCGCTACCGCCTGCGACGCCCTGCGCCTGATTCTGGCCGCAGACGTGGCCCGGCTGGACGACGCCCCACCCGGCAAGGCCCAGTACGGCTGCCTGCTCAACGAATCCGGCGGCATCATCGACGACCTGATCATCTTCCGCCGCGGCGAGGGGCGCTACCGCCTGGTTTCCAACGCCGCCACCCGCGAGGTGGTACAGGGCTGGCTGGAGCGACTCACCGCCGCCTTCGGTCTGCGGCCGCAGTGCCGCAACGACCTGGCCATGATCGCCCTCCAGGGCCCCGCCGCCCCCAACCTGATCGAACAACTGCCCGGCGCTGCCAGGGCGGTGGGGCTACCCCCCTTCGAGGCCCTGGACCAGGACCCGCTGTTCATCAGCCGCACCGGCTACACCGGAGAGGACGGCTTCGAGATCATCCTGCCCGGGGGCGAGGCCGGGGCCGCCTGGGATGCGCTGATCGCCGCCGGGGCCCGGCCCTGCGGGCTGGCCGCTCGGGACAGCCTGCGACTTGAGGCGGGCCTGAACCTCAGCGGCCAGGATATGGACGAGCACACCACCCCCCTGGAGTGCGGTCTGGGCTGGACCGTTCACTGGTCACCGGAAGACCGCGACTTCATCGGTCGCCACGCCCTGGCAGCGCAGCGCGCTGCCGGCGCCGGCCGGCGCCGGCAGGGGCTGGTGCTGCAGGGGCGCGGTATCCCCCGCCACGGACACCCGGTGCTGGATTCCGCGGGCACGCCGGTAGGCGAGGTGACCAGCGGCGGCTGGTCACCGGTGCTGCAGCGGGGTATCGCCCTGGCGCGGGTAGCCGCGGACGCCCGTGGCCCTTTCCGGGTAGAGATCCGCGGCCGCGCCCTGGAGGCGGAGCCCGTGCGGCCGCCATTCGTGCGCAACGGCAAGCCGCGGGTGGACGGCCCGGGTTAGCCTCGCTTACACCGACATGAGCAATATGGGGTGGCCTGCCACCCCGGACCCACACCACGACCAAGGGGATCACCCAGACATGAGCCAGGTACCCGAAACCCTCAAGTACAGCCGCACCCACGAATGGACCCGCCTGGAGGACGACGGCACGCTCACGATCGGCATCACCGATCACGCCCAGAACGCTCTGGGCGACCTGGTGTTTGTGGAAACCCCCACCGTGGGCCGGCACTACGACGCCGAGGAGGCCTGCGCGGTGGTGGAGTCGGTAAAGGCCGCCTCCGACATCTACGCACCGGTGTCCGGCGAGGTTATCGACGCCAATGCCGAACTGCAGGACAGCCCCGAGCTGGTCAACACCGACCCCTACGGCGAGGGCTGGATCATGCGCATCCGCCCCGACGACGCCGATGACCTGGAGACGCTACTGCCTCCCGAGGACTACGAAGACCTGGTGGCCGACGAGGACTAGCGGCGCATGCCCTTTATCCCGCATACCGAGGCGGAAGTCCGGCGGATGCTGGAAACCATCGGCGTCCGCGACCTGGAAGCGCTGTTCGACGAGATCCCGGAGGGGTTGCGGGCGCCGGCGCTGGAACAGGTGCCCCCGGCCGCGCCGGAGATGGCGGTCCAGCGCACCGCCCGCCGCCGGGCCGACCAGGACCGGCAACCGCTCTGCTTCCTGGGGGCGGGGTGCTACGAGCACCACATCCCCGCCGCCGTCTGGCAGATCGCCGCCCGGGGCGAGTTCTACAGCGCCTACACCCCCTACCAGGCGGAGGCCTCCCAGGGGACGCTGCAGGTCATCTACGAGTTCCAGACCATGCTGGCAGAGCTCACCGGCCTGCCCGTAAGCAACGCCTCACTCTACGATGGCGCCACCGCCACCGCGGAGGCCGCGCTGATGGCGGTGCGCCAGCGCCGGCGCGATGCCGCCCACCGGGTGGTGGTGCCGAGGACCCTGCACCCGCTCTACCGCCGGGTGTTGGAGACCCTGCTCAGCCCCCAGCGCATCGCCATCGAGCTACTCGACTACGACCACCACCGGGGGCACCTGCCGGCTACGGCACTGGACGCCATCGAGGGCGACTTCGACGCCCTGTTGCTCCCCCAGCCCAACTTCCTCGGCGTGCTGGAGCCGGTGGACGAGCTGACCCACGCCGCCCGGGCACGCGGCGCCCTGGTGATCGGCGTGGTCAACCCGGTCGCCCTCGCGCGCCTGGCTCCGCCGGGGGAATGGGCCGAGGACGGGGCGGACCTCGCCTGCGGCGAGGGCCAGCCGCTGGGCATCCCCATGAGTTCCGGCGGCCCCGGTTTCGGCTTTCTCACCTGCAGGCGATCGCTCCTGCGCCAGCTGCCGGGTCGGCTGGTGGGCCGCACCGTCGACCTGGACGGGCGCACCGGCTACACCCTGACCCTGCAGGCCCGCGAGCAGCACATCCGCCGCGGCCGCGCCACCTCCAACATTTGCACCAACCAGGGCCTGATGGCGACCGCGGCCACCATCCACCTGGCGCTGCTCGGCCCCGACGGCCTGGAGCGGGTGGCCGATTGCTGCCTGGCCCACACCCAGGCCCTGGTGGAGGCACTCACCGACCTGCCCGGCGTGACCGAGGCATTGTCCGGCCCGCGCTTCCACGAGGCGGTGCTGCGTCTGGACCGCCCCGTGGCCCCGGTGCTGCAGGCACTGGAGCAACAGGGCATTCTGGGTGGCCATGATCTTGCGGGCGACTACCCGGAGCTGGGCGACACGCTGCTGGTCTGCGCGACCGAGATGCGCGACCGGACGGACATCGAGCACTACCGTTCCGCCCTGGCCGGGGTACTGGAGCCCCCGGCCTGACACCGTTCCAAAACCAACCAGACCAACAGCAAGGAGAAGACCATGGCGACAATCACCCTGGCAGGGGACCCCATCCAGACCTGCGGCGACCTCCCGGCCGTCGGGAGCATGGCCCCCGACTTCACCCTTACCGACGTCAACCTGAAGGACGTGGGCCTGGCCGACTTCCGCGGCAAGAAGGTCATCCTGAACATCACGCCCAGCCTGGACACCGGCCTCTGCGCCACCTCGGCCAAGACCTTCGACGAGGCCGCGAAAAAGCGCGATGACCTGGTGGTCCTCAATGTCTCCGCGGACCTGCCCTTTGCCCAGCAGCGCTTCTGTCAGGCGGAAGGCATCGACAATGTGAAAACCCTGTCGATGATGCGTGACCGGCACTTCGCCAAAGATTACGGCGTGCTGGTGGAGACCGGTCCCACCGCGGGCATCACCTGCCGCGCCGTGGTGGTAATCGACGAATCCGGCAAGGTATGCCATACCGAGCTGGTCCCTGAGATCAAACAGGAACCCGATTACCAGGCCGCACTCAAGGCGCTGGACTGACCGCTCGCCGACGGGGCCGTCCGGCGGCCCCGTCGCCCAACCCCAGTTACCGACCCAGGACACCGCCGATGCTGATCTTCGAACAGGCCAGCGAGGGGCGGCGCGCCGCGGCGCAGGCCCCACAGCCCCCGGAACAGGTCCCAGCGCTGCCCGAGGCCTTCCGTCGCCGGCGCCGCCCGGCCCTGCCGGAGGTGTCCGAGTTGCAGGCGGTCCGCCACTACACCCGCCTGTCCCAGCGCAACTTTTCCATCGACACCCACTTTTACCCGCTGGGCTCCTGCACCATGAAGTACAACCCCCGCGGCTGCCACGCGGTGGCCAGCCTGCCGGGGTTCGCCGACCGCCACCCCCTCGCCCCGGCCACCACCGGCCAGGGGATGATGGCCTGTCTGCACGAGTTGCAGGACTGGCTCAGCGAGGTGACGGGCATGGCCGAGACCAGCCTGGCCGCCATGGCCGGCGCCCAGGGCGAGTTCTGCGGCGTGGCCATGATCATGGCCTGGCACGCCGGGCGCGGCGACCACGAGCGGCGCGAGATCATCGTCCCCGATGCCGCCCACGGCACCAACCCGGCCACCGCGGCGCTCTGCGGCTGCACCGTCCGCGAGATCCCCACCGGGGCCGACGGCGACGTCGACATGGCGGCCCTGCGCGAGGCCCTGGGCCCCCGGACCGCAGGCATCATGCTCACCAACCCCTCCACCGTGGGCGTGTTCGAGCGCCGCATCCGCGAGATGGCCGACGCGGTGCACGAGGCCGGCGGCCTGCTCTACTACGACGGCGCCAACCTGAACGCCATTCTCGGCCGGGTGCGTCCGGGGGATATGGGCTTCGACGTCATGCACCTGAACCTGCACAAGACCTTCTCCACCCCCCACGGCGGGGGCGGCCCCGGGGCCGGGGCGGTCTGCGTGGGCGAGCGGCTCGCGCCCTACCTGCCGGTCCCGCAGGTTATCCGCGAGCGCGACGGCCGCTACCGCTGGCTGCACGAGGGCGACCGGCCGGAGAGCATCGGCCGGCTGTCCACCTTCGGCGGGAACGTGGGCGTGCTGCTGCGGGCCTGGGCCTACGCCCGCATGCTGGGCCGGGAGGGCATGCCCCGGGTGGCCGCGTACGCCACGCTGAACGCCAACTACCTGATGGCGGGGTTGCAGGCCGAGGGCTTCCAACTGGCCTACCCGGAACGGCGGGCCAGTCACGAGTTCGTGATCACCCTCCGCCAGGAGGCGAAGGAACTGGGCGTCACTGCCCTGGACTTCAGCAAGGCGCTGCTGGACCACGGCATTCACGCCCCCACCATGTACTTCCCGGTACACATCCCCGAATGCCTGCTGATCGAGCCCACCGAGACCGAGAGCCTGGCCGAACTGGACGCCTTCGTGGATGCCATGGTGGCCATCCGCGAGGCGGCCCGACAGGACCCCGCCCAGGTGCACGGCGCCCCCTACAGGCTGCCGGTAAGGCGCCTGGACGAAGTACGGGCGGCCCGCCAACCCGACCTGGCCTGGCACAAAGAAAAGGACCCCACCGGGGCCTGACGCCGGGCGCAGCCGCCTACGCCTACACCCCGCCGGCCGACGGCGGCCGACCGGGGACAGCACGCAGTGCCAGGGCACTATGGGCTGCCAGGGTGACCAGCAGCAACGCCCCGGCGGCCAGGGTTTGCGGGGTGGGCCACTCCCCCAGCCAGGCGGCCACCCAGACCGGCGCCAGCACCATTTCCACCAGCATGAACAGGCTGACCTCCGGCGAGGTGATATAGCGCGTCGCCGTGGCCAGCAGCCCCAGCGCGAGCGGCATCTGCACCAGGCCCATCAGCGCCAGTACCGCGTAACTGTCGGCCCCCAGCCCCCAGGGGGCGGCAAAGGGCAGTGCCAGTAGTGCAGTGACTACCCCGCCGAGGGAGACCGTGGGCAGCCGCGGTACCTGCGGGAACCGGCGCAGCAGCGTGAAGTTGCCCCCCAGCACCATGGCCGCCCCCAGGGCGAAGAGATCCCCCGCCAGGCCATCCCCGTCCAGCGAACCGGCGAAAACGGCGCCGACGGCGACCACCGCCACCACCATCGCCACCCAGGTGTGCGCGGCCACCCCTTCGCGCAGGAACAGCCGGGTACAGGCAGCCGCAAACAAGGGGGCCGCACTGAGGATTATCACCACGTTGGCGACAGCGGTGTGCATGATGGCCAGGACAAACAGCAGGCCATTCAGCCCGAACATGATGCCGGCGCCCAGCAGCGGCAGCCGGGGTGCGCGCAGCGCCTTGCCCCAGCCGCCCATCCAACCGGCCACCAGGGCCAGCGACAGGGCGATGAACACCCCACGCCAGACGGCCACCTCCCAGGGGCCCACCCCCGCCAGCCGCACCAGCAGGGCATCGAAGCTCAGCGCCAGCACCCCGGCGCCGGCGATCAACATGCCCCGGGCCTGCCGTGACAGACCGCTTACCATGGTCTGGATACCCCCTCCTTACCCCCGACTGCACGGCCGTGGCCGCCGCGCCGGCGGATCCGTATCATGCAAAGGATCAATCGCAAACAGACGGTGCAAACGACCCATGATACTGCCCCTGATACACAGCGGCATGGTCGCCGGCCCCGGCGACACCACGCAAGCCGGACGCCATGCCTGGGAACGCGGCGACGCGGCAGAGGCAGCCCGGCTCTGGCAGCCGGCGGCGGAACAGGGCGACCCGGACGCCCAAGTGGGCCTTGGTTTGCTGCTGGCCCACGGGGAGGGTCTCACCCAGGACCTGGCCGCGGCACGCCGCTGGTGGGAGAAGGCGGCCGAGCAGGGCCACGCCGACGCCTGCTTCAACCTCGGCCAGCTCACCGAGTACGGCCTGGACGGTGAACCGAACCCGGCCCGGGCGGCCGAGCTATACCGCCATGCCGCCGGCCAGGGCCACCCCCAGGGGCTGCACGCCCTGGCCGCGCTACTGTTCCAAGGCCAGGGGATCGCCGAAGACCCGGCGCAGGCGGTGGCATTGTGGCAACAGGCCGCCGCGGCCGGGCTGCCGGACGCCGACAACAGCCTGGGCGTTGCCCACCAGCTGGGCCGCGGGGTGGACGAGGACTTCACCGCTGCCGCGCGTCATTACCGCCGGGCCGCCGAACAGGGTCACCCCCAGGCCGCTGCCAACCTGGCCGGTCTGCTGACCATGGGCGTGGGCGTGGCGCAGGACCTGGCCGAGGCGGTCCGTTGGTGGCAGCAGGCGGCCGAGGCCGGGGACGCCGACGCACAGGTGCAGTTGGGCAACTGTTATCGCGATGGCAACGGCGTGGCCACCGACGACCGGGCCGCCGTGGACTGGTATTGGCGGGCCGCCCGCCAGGGCCACCCGGAGGGCCAGACCAACGTGGGTGTCATGCACGACCAGGGACGCGGGGTGGTGAAAGACCCGGCCAAGGCCGTCAAGTGGTACCACCTGGCCGCCGAACAGGGCTTTCCCCCGGCCCAGTACAACCTGGCCATCATGTACTCCGAGGGCCATGGCGTGGACGAGGACAAGCTCGAGGCCTGGTGCTGGTTCAGCATGGCCGACGATCAGGGCTACCCGCCGGCGCGGGACGCCGTGACCTGGCTGGATGAAGTGATGGACCCGATCAGCCGGGCCCGGGCCGAGGAACGCCTGCAGGCCCTGAGGGGTCAATAAGGCGTAGCCCCGCCCGTCGCCGGCCCGGCGCCGGGGCGGCTTCGGATAAGGAGAACTGCTCGTGATTAAAACCTGGTCCGCCACCACCCTTGCCGGCCTGCTGCTCACCGCACCCGCCCTGCTGCACGGGCAGCAGACCGTCACGGAGAGCACCGCCGACGACCGCAGCGCCCTGTCCATCACCGTCTACCAGCGCGATCTCGCCCTGGTCCGGGAGCAGCGCCAACTGGCGCTGGACAGTGACGGTACCCGCGTCCGCTTCACCGGCATGCCCGGAACGCTGGACCCGGCCAGCCTCCACGTGCGCAGCGAGGCCCCCCTGCGGGCCAGCGGCCTGGACTGGACCCGCGGCAACCTGGACACCGAACGGCTGCTCGCCGACCACCGCGGCCGGACACTGTCGCTGATCCATGACGAGACGGGCCGCCAGATCAGCGGGCGGCTGCTGCACCACGACGACCGGCAGGTGTTACTGGAAACCGACCGCGGCGCCGAGACCGTCCCACTGAATGACCACTGGCGGATCCGCTTCAGCGACCTGCCGACGCACCGCCACCCCCTGCCCGCGCTCACCCTGGACCTGACGCCGGAACAGGCCGGCGAGCAGCCGGTGGACCTGGCCTACCTTACCGGCGGCCTGTCCTGGTCGGCCCGCCACACCGCTACCCTGGACGAGGCCGGGGAGCAGCTCCGGCTGGAATCCCTGGCCGCCATCGACAACAACAGCGGGACCAACTGGGTGGACGCGCGGCTGCAGCTGCTCGCCGGCGACACCCACGGCGAGGAACGCCCGGTGCAACCCATGGCGCTGCGCAGCCAACTGGCCGAGGCCGAAACCGTGGAGCGCGAGGCGCTGGCCGGCTACCACCTGTACACGCTGCCCGACCCGGTCACCCTGCGCGACGGGGAGACCCGCCTGGCCACTCTGTCCGAGTCCCGCAGCGTGCCGGTAGAGCAGCAGTGGGTCAGCCGCGGCCAGGCCCAGCAGCGCCTCTCCGATCCCCGGCCCCAGGGGGTGAGCCACCGCCTGGTCTTCGACAACGGCGCACGGGGTGAGGGCAGCCCCATGCCCGCAGGCCCCATGCAGGTCTACGGCCCGGACGCCGAGGGCGAGCTGCACTACCTGGGCGAACAACGCCTCGACGCCACCCCGGCCGGCCAGACCGTGAGACTGGATATCGGCCGCAGCTTTGACATCACGGCCGAGCGCACGCCGGTCGAATGGCGGCGGCTGGATGATCGCGGCGGTTTTGAGGCCGAGTGGCGCATCCAGGTGGACAACGCCACCGACGAGACCGTTGCCGTGCTTCTGGAAGAGCAGCTGGACGGCGACTGGGAGATCCTGGACGAGAGCAGCGAGCATGAGCGAGTCTCGGCCCGGCTGGCCCGCTGGTCGCTGGAAGTCCCCGCCGAGGACAGCGCCGAGCTGCGCTACCGGGTGGAAGTCCGCCGTTAGCCGCGTTAATCTGCGGTGTTCCGCCACACGGGGTGCCCGCCGGCACCCCGGCCCTCCACAGCACACCGCAGGGACCCATGATCAGCCTCAACCAACACCTGGAGAACGCCGGCCTCGATTTCGCCCGTCTGCAGACCCCGGAGGGTCTGGCCGAACTGGACCGCCGCTTTCTCGACTGGCTGGGTGAGCGCGATGCCGAGTTGCGCGACCGGCTGCTGGCTACTCGCGACCGCTCCCCCGAGGCCACACCGGCCTACAGCGGCCTGCTACTGGCTGTCGCCCCCCACCTGGAGCAGTGGCTGGCGGGGCTTTTCGGTATCACCGAGCCGCTGACCCGCCGGCGCGCGGAGCTGGCCGCCGACGATGTCATCGTCGACTTCAAACGTGAGTTCGTCCAGAAGCGGGCCCGCAAGGCCCGGCCGGAGGACGACTTCACCACCCTGGACGCGGAGCTGACCGCCGCCCTGCGCCGGGCCGGCCTGCCCACCGATCTCGACGAGGAACTGGCCGTGGCCCGCTACGGGCTGAACCTGTTGGGCGACCAGCAGACCCATGAACAGGCCATCCGCCAGCTGGCCGACTGGTGCGCCCGCGCCCTGGAAACCCCCGAGGGCCGCGCCCGGGTGGCTGGCTGGTCCGCCTTCCGTCTGCCTCGCAAGGTGGACCACGCCCGTCTGGTGCCCCTGCGCCGCGCCGACCTGCCCGGGGCCCCCCGGCTGGAGGCCACCGAGGCCGACCGGCGCAACCGTGACGGCTTCAGCCTGACCGATGCACGCATGTCCGCCCGTGATGTGCACGCCGAGGCGCACTACTGCGTGCTCTGCCACGACCACGCGGGCGACTTCTGCTCCCGCGGCTTCCCCGAGAAGAAAAAGCAGCCGGAGCTGGGCTTTCGCCAGGACCCGCTGGGCAACACCCTCACCGGCTGCCCGCTGGAGGAGAAGATCGGCGAGATGAATGCCCTGCGCCGGGAGGGCCGGGTGATCGCCGCCCTGGCCATGATCATGGTGGACAACCCCATGGTCCCGGCCACCGGTCACCGCATCTGCAACGACTGCATGAAATCCTGCATCTACCAGAAGCAGGACCCGGTCGACATCCCGCAGGCGGAAACCGGCGTGCTCACCGAGGTGCTGGACCTGCCCTGGGGGGTTGAACTCTACCACCTGCTGGCACGCTGGAACCCGCTGCGGCCCCAGCAGTACCTGCAACAGCCCCACAACGGCCGCCGCGTGCTGGTGGCCGGCATGGGGCCCGCCGGCTTCACCATGGCCCACCACCTGACCATGGCCGGCTGCAAGGTGGTCGGCATTGACGGCCTGAAGGTGGAGCCGCTGCCCGAGGACATCCTGAAGGGCCCGGTGCGCGACTGGGGCCAGCTGGCCGAGGACCTGGACGAGCGCATCCTGCTCGGTTTCGGCGGGGTGGCCGAGTACGGCATCACCGTCCGCTGGGACAAGAACTTCCTCAAACTCATCTACCTCACCCTGGCCCGGCGCCAGACCTTCAGTGTCCACGGCGGCGTGCGCCTGGGGGGCACCCTCACCCTGGAGGATGCCTGGGAGCAGGGCTTCGACCACGTCTGCGTGGCCACCGGCGCCGGCTACCCGCGGGTTATCCCCATGGGCAACTCGCTGGCCCGGGGCATGCGCCAGGCCAACGACTTCCTGATGGCGCTGCAGCTCACCGGCGCCGGCAAGATGAGCTCCATCGCCACCCTGCAGGTGCGTCTGCCGGCGGTGGTCATCGGCGGCGGGCTCACCGGCGTGGACACCGCCACCGAGGTGCAGGCCTATTACATCCGCCAGGTGGAAAAGGTGCTCTGGCGCTACGAGACCCTGGTAGCGGAGCGCGGCGAGGAGGCCGTGCGCGGCCGGCTGGGCGAGGAGGACCAGACCATCCTGGACGAGTTCCTGGCCCACGGCCGGGCGGCCCGCGAGGAACGGGAGCGGGCTGCAGCCGAGGACCGTGAACCGGACTTCGTACCGCTCATCCAGCAATGGGGCGGGGTCACCATCGCCTACCGCAAGGGCATGAACGCCTCCCCCGCCTACACCCGTAACCACGAGGAGCTGCGGGCGGCCACCGAGGAGGGGCTTTACTACGCCGAGGGGCTGGACCCGATCCACGCCCGGCTGGACGAGCACCAGCACATCCGCAGCCTGGTCTGCCGCCAGATGAAGCATGATGCGGGGCGCTGGTTCACCACCAACAACGAGGTGGAGCTGCCCGCCCGCTCGGTGTTCGTGGCCGCCGGCACCGTGCCCAACACCATCTACGAGCATGAACACCCAGGCAGCCTGGAGCTGGAGGACAACCACTACCGCACCCACGCCTTCCACAGCGAGGGGCTGCAGCCGGTACAGAAGGCGGAGCACGTCAAATCCCCCGAGGTGGGCCCCTTTACCGGCTACCGCCGCCAGGGCCGGACGGTGACCTTCCTGGGCGACACCCACCCCGTCTACCAGGGGAGCGTGGTGCGTGCCATCGCCTCGGCCCGTGACAGCTGGCCGGAGGTCATGAAGGCCCTGGACAGCCTGCCGGCCCGGGTGCCCAACCCCGACCCCACCGCCTTCCAGCTCCGTATCAGTGACCTGCTGCGCGCCGAGGTGGTGTCGGTCAACCGCGACAACCCGGCGGTCACCGAGCTCTGGGTGCGCGCCCCGGCCGCTGCGCGGCGCTTCCGCCCGGGGCAGTTCTTCCGCCTGCAGACCTACGAGAGCTACTCGCCGCTGGTGGCCGGCACCCGGCTGCAGGTACCCATCCTCACCGTCTCCGGGACCGGTATCGACGGCGACTGCATCCGCCTGATGGTCTTCCAGTGGGGGGCGGGGCCGCGCATCGCCGGGCGGCTGCAACCGGGCGACCCGGTGGTGCTGATGGGGCCCACCGGCGCCGCCACCGACATCCCGTCCAACGAGACCGTGCTGGTGGTGGCCGGGCGCTGGGGGGCGGCGGTGATGCACGACATCGGCTCGGCCCTGCGCGCCGCCGGCAATCGCGTGCTCTACCTGGCCGCCTTCGGCTCACCCCGCGACGTGGACCACCAGGAGGAGCTGGAGGCCGGTGCCGACCAGATCATCTGGTGCACGGCCGGTGAAGCGCTCATCCCGGCCCGGCGCCCCGGCGACTGCGCGGTGCAGGCCACGGACATGCTGGACGTGCTGCGCCGCTACGGCGATGGCGAGATCCAGCCCGCCGAGGGGCGCGGCCTCCCGCTGTCCTCGGTAGACCGCATCCTGGTGATGGGCGGGACCGGCCTGCTCAAGGGCTTCCAGGCCGCGTTGGAGGACCACCTGGGCGGCCGGCTGGCCCCCGGGGTGCAGGCCCACGGCACCGTGGGCAGCCCCATGCAGTGCATGCTCAAGGGCGTCTGCGCCCAGTGCCTGCAATGGCAGGTGGACCCGGAGACCGGCAAGCGCACCCGGCCGGTGTTCTCCTGCGCCGAGCAGGATCAGCCCCTGGCCTGGATCGACCTGGACAACCTGGCTGCCCGCCAGCAGCAGAACCGGTTGCTGGATCAGCTCACCGGGCAGTGGGTGGACTATGTTCTGAAGCAGGCCGAGAGCTGATGCCGATCCGGGCTTGAAAAGCGGACAAATAAGGCGCACGCTGATATTCTATATTTATTGAATACATCAGCCCTTAATCCGGAGGCAACAAGCATGAACCTGACCAAGAACATGGGCACCATCGACCGGGCGATCCGCGCCGTGGTTGGCGTCATCCTGCTGGCGCTGGTCGTAGTCGGCCCGCAGACCGCCTGGGGCCTGATCGGCATCATCCCGCTGGCCACCGCCGCCATCGGCTGGTGCCCCGCCTACATGCCGCTGGGCATCAGCACCTGCGAAAAGAAGGCCTGACCCGGACACCCGGGACCACAGGCAAAAACGCCCGGGGGCCGATGGCCTCCGGGCGTTTCTTTTTTGCGGGACGGGCCGCTGCCCTACCAGCGCTTGTAGGGCAGGAACTTGCCGTTCAGGGTCAGCACCACCCGGTCGCCCTTCGGGTCCTCCACCTTGTCTACCTCCATGGTGAAGTCGATGGCGCTCATGATGCCGTCACCGAACTTCTCCTGGATCACCTCCTTCAGGGTCTCGCCGTAGACCATCACCACCTCGTTGAGGCGGTAGACCAGCGGGTCGGAGAGCATCTCCTGGTAGCGCTGGCCCTTCTCCGGGTAGACCTGCAAAGCCGCCCCCACCTCGCCGGGTAGCCCCAGCACGCCGCAGAGTTTCTCGGCCTGATCGGCCAGCAGGCTGTTCTCGCCAAGACAGGCGGAGCAGATGAAGACCGGCGACATGCCCGTGGCCTCGCCGATGGCCTCCCAGCTCATGCCCTTCGACTGCTTGGCGGCCAGGATCGCTTCACGCATTTGTGACTTGTTCATGGTTGTCATCCTCTCGAAGATCAAGGGTTAGGTAGCACGGCTACGCCGCGTTCAAGGTAGTACTCACCCGCCGTGGCAGGTGCGGTTCAGCCATTGGCAACCCGCTTTCCGGGCTCCGGTTCCTCGCCGACATTGACCTCGGCCGCTTTGCGGGTGCCGCGTTGCCCCTGCAGCTCACGTGAGCGCCGGACCAGGAAGTCGACCAGGTGGTTGCGGGTCGGGTAGTAGTTGGGGTGCTCGATGATGGAGGTCCGGTCCCGGGGCCGGGGGATATCCACCTTCACCGCCTCGGCCACGTGGGCCTCCGGGCCGTTGGTCATCAGCAGGATGCGGTCGGAGAGCAGGATGGCCTCGTCCACATCGTGGGTGATCATGAACACCGTCTGCCCGGAGTCGCTCCAGATCCGCAGCAACTCGTCCTGGATGGTGCCCCGGGTCAGGGCATCCAGGGCGCCGAAGGGCTCGTCCATGAGCAGCAGCTTGGGCTCGATGGCGAAGGCGCGGGCGATACCCACCCGCTGGCGCATGCCGCCGGAAAGCTCCGACGGTCGGCGGTTCTCACTGCCCTCCAGCCCCACCAGACGGATGTACTTCATGGCGTGATCGCGCACCTGCTGACGGCTCCAGCCGGGCCAGCGGGCCTGGGTGGCGAAGACCACGTTGGCCAGGGCGCTCTTCCAGGGCAGCAGGCTGTGGTTCTGGAAGATCACCCCCCGGTCCAGGCTGGGGCCCTTCACCTCCTTGCCATCCATGAAGACGTTGCCGTCGGTGGCCTCGTCGAGGCCCGCCAGCACGTTCAGGATGGTGGACTTGCCGCAGCCGGAGTGGCCGATCACACAGATGAACTCGCCCTTCTCGATGTTGAAGTCCACTCCGTCAAAGACGGTGAGCGGGTCCCCGCCGCGGGCGGCGGGAAAGGTCTTCTTGAGGCTCTCCACCTCGAGGAATGCATGACTCATAGGGTCTCTCCCGGGGCGGCCCCCGGCGCTCGGCCGGGGGTGGATTGCCCACAGTGACGTTGTATTCGGATGCCTGAATGCAGTGTGGTACCCGGGCTCATTCGGCGTACTGCACGGCCCGGGTGGCCATGGCCAGCATGCTGTCCAGGATCATGCCGACGATCCCGATCATGAGCACCGCGAAGATCACGCTGGTCAGATCCAGGTTGTTCCACTGGTTCCAGACGAAGTAGCCGATGCCGGTCCCACCGACGAGCATCTCGGCGGCCACGATGACCAGCCAGGAGATCCCGATGGCGATACGCATGCCGGTGAGGATCGTGGGCGCCGCCGCCGGCAGGATCACCGAGAAGGCGGTTTTCACCGGCGAGAGCTGCAGCGTGCGCGCCACGTTCAGCAGGTCCCTCTTGACCCCCGCCACCCCGAAGGCGGTGTTCACCAGGATGGGCCAGACGGAACAGATGAAGATGACGAAGATCGCCGACTGCACGGAGTCCTGGATGATGTAGAGCGCCAGGGGCATCCAGGCCAGCGGCGAGATGGGCCGCAGCACCTGGATGTAGGGGTTAAGCGCCTTCTGCATCACCGGTGACATGCCCACCACGAAGCCCAGCGGGATGGCCACCAGCACCGCCAGGCCGTAACCCGCCAGCACCCGGCTGATGGAGTAGGCCAGCTGCGTACCGATACCCTTGTCGTTGCTGCCCCGGTCGTAGAAGGGGTCGGAGAGCTCCGTCACCGCCAGGCTCAATACCTCCGACGGCGCCGGGATGTTGCTGCTGGAGCTGCTGCCCCCGCCAGTGAGCATCTCGTACTCGCTCAACTCTTCCTGACCGGGTATCAAAGCCCCGCCCACGCTCCATTCCCAGATCCCCAGTATCACCACGAGCATGGCGAGGCTGAGGGCGAAGGCCTTGAGGTTCTCGCGACTCAACATGGCTTAAGACCTCCGGATCTCGAAGCTGTCCACATAGGCCTCCGGCTGCTCGGGGTCGAACTCCTTGCCCATGATCATGTGGCTCTTGTAGGTGACCTCCGGCGGCTCGTAGCCCAGTTCGCGCATGACCCGGCCGCATTCCGTGGCCAGGTAGACCTCTTCGGCGATGCCCTTGTAGTCCACGTCGCCGTCCACGTAACCCCAGCGCTTCATCTGGGTCATGATCCACACCGCCATGGAGTGCCAGGGGAAGGGGTCGAAGTCGATCCGGTCCGGGTCCTCCTTGACGTTGCCCAGCCCGTCGGCGTAGCGGCCGGTCAGCACCTGCTGAATCACCGAGACCGGCTGGTTCAGGTAGTTGCGCGGCGCGATGGCCTCGGCGATCTCGGCCCGGTTCTCGTGCTCGGAAGAGTAATGGGTGGCCTCCACAATGGCCTTGAACAGGGCCCCGAAGCTGTTCGGGTACTCCTCGGCAAAGGCGCGGCTGGTGGCAAAGGCGCAGCAGGGGTGGCCGTCCCAGATCTCCTTGGTGAGCATGTGGATGAAGCCCACCTCCTCCCAGACCGCCCGCTGGTTGAAGGGGTCGGGGGCCAGGTAGCCGTCCACATTGCCGGCCCGCAGGTTGGCAACCATCTCCGGCGGCGGCAGCACGCGGATCTGGATATCCCGGTCCGGGTCCAGGCCGTGCTCGGCAACGTAGTAGCGCAACAGGAAGTTGTGCATGGAGAAGTCGAAGGGCACGGCGAAGCGGAAGCCCTTCCACTGGCTGGGGTCGCGCTTGTCCTTGTGCTTGTTGTGCAGCGTGATGGCCTGGCCGTTGATGTTCTCCACCGCCGGCATTATGAAAGGCATGCTCGACGAGCCGGTGCCCATGGTCATGGCCAGGGGCATGGGGGTGAGCATGTGGGAGGCATCATACTCCCGGTTCATGGACATATCCCGGGCCACCGCCCAGCCGGCGGTGGAGCGCAGGTCCACGTTCAACCCGTAGCGCTCGTAGAAGCCCATGGGGTGAGCCATGATGATGGGCGTGGCGCAGGTGATGGGCACGAAGCCCACGGTCAGGTCGCGCTTCTCCGGGTCACCCAGGTTGTCCTTGAGCAGGGCCTTGGCCGCGTCCAGCGGGAATATGGAGCCCACCGCCGCGGCGAAGGTGCCGGCCCCCACCGCCTTCAGAAAGAAGCGCCGGCTGGCGTCGTGGTGACCGAACAGGGCGCGCACCACCGCGCTCTCCACGGCCCGGTCGAACATGGCCTCCTTGTCGACGCCCTGCTTCGCGGCGAGCATCGGGTTGGTTTCCTGCTCCACCGGGGTGGCCCCGTGGTCGTGGTGGGCGTGTTCGCTGCCGCCGCAGCTGGAGCAGGTGCAACCCGCCCCGTGGCGCAGATCCGCCTCCGGGTTGAACGGGTCGTTGAGTGATCGGTTGCTCATGGTTCATACCTCCCGCCGAAAACAAAAAAGGGCGCGGCATCGGCCGGAAGCCGACGCCAGACGCCCTTGCCTGCAAAGCCTGTTTCAATGCCTGCCACAACCCGCCGTTGGGTGCCGCGCTGCGACGGACAGAGCACTGATGTCAACAATCTAAATTCAATTTACGTGCCAGGTTTGTCTTTTACCGTTAAAACATCGTTTTACGAAAGAAAGTCAGCCCCCGTGGCGGGGCGGCTGCACGCTAGCGGTGCGAGCATGCACCGCCGCGGGTCAACCGTGGGCGAGGCCGGCGTCGGCCAGCAACCGACGCGCCAGACGCGGAATAGGCTGGCCGCTGTTCATGGCGCGCCGGCGCAGCAGGTGGTAGGCATCGGCCTCCCCCAGCCCCTCGCGCTCCATCAGCAGGCACTTGGCCTGGTGCACATCACGCTGCTCGGCGAGCTGGCGGCGGGTGTCCGCCAGCTCGCGGGCCAACCCCTGGAAGCGCTCATACTGCCGGATGGCCAGGCGAATCGCCCCCTGCACCCCTTCGCGCGGCACGCCCCCCACGGCGTAGGCACTGAGCCCTGCCGCCGCGGCTGTGCTCATCAGTTCCGGGTCGTGATGAACGGAGCCGTTCATCACTGGCCCCGGGTACCGCCCCCCGCGGCTGCACAGCCCCTCCAGGGTGTCGCGTTTGCCCGATACCGCCTCGGTGATGACCACCTCCGGCTCCTCGTCGAGCACCCGCTGGTAGAGGTCATCCTCGCCCTGCACGGTGGCCACCACGGTGAAGCCTGCTACCTGCAATGACTCCTCGAGCCAGGCCGAACGCTCCGGCGAATCATCAACCAGCATGACTTTGGTGACCATGAGCAACTCCAGGGGCTGAGCCCGTCAGCATTGATGCAGTGCAAAACAATACAAGGTGCGTGCCAATGGCCAGGCCTGGCGGCAAAACAGGAGGTTGCATAAAACCGGCGGGTACCGACGGGGTGTGTCGCGCCCGCCGGTGGTGCGCGCATTGAGCGCTGGAGCACGCCAGCGCACCAAGTTGGACGTTGGGGGCCACAAACTGGCTATCGGGGGCGGCATTAGCCTTCATCACGCGGTAACATATGCGCCATCGTCCGGCCAATACATTCAATAAAACGCACAGGCCGCCCCGGCAAACACGAATACACGAGGAGCTAGCAAGTGACGTTCTCCCTGGAAATGCATGGCATCGAGGTGGCGGAAGTCCTGCGCAACCCCGCGCCCGCGCGGCTTTACGAGGAGGCCCTGGCCCATGAGAAGGGCTCGGCCATCTCCTCCACCGGTGCGCTGATCGCCCGCTCCGGCGAAAAAACGGGGCGCAGCCCCAAGGACAAGCGCGTCGCCGATCACCCACAGGTCACCGACGATGTGTGGTGGGGGGACGTGAACATCGATCTGCAACCGGACAGCTTCGATGCACTACAACAGCAGGCGGTGAACTACCTGAACACCCGCGACCGGCTCTACGTTATCGACGCCTATGCCGGCTGGGATCCCCGCTACCGGGTGAAGGTGCGAGTGATCTGCGAGCGGGCCTACCACGCGCTGTTCATGCACAACATGCTCATCCGCCCGACCCGCGAGGAACTGGCCGAGTTCGGCGAGCCCGATTACACCATTTACAACGCCGGCCGGCTCTCCGCCAACCAGGAGGTGCCCGGGGTCAACTCGAAGACCAGCGTCAGCCTCTGCCTCAGCCGGGGCGAGTTCGTGATCCTGGGGACGGAATACGCCGGTGAGATGAAAAAGGGCGTGTTCACCATCATGAACTACATCATGCCCAAGCAGGATGTGCTCTCGATGCACTGCTCGGCCAACGAGGGCCCGGAGGGCGATGTCTCGGTCTTCTTCGGCCTGTCCGGCACCGGCAAGACCACCCTGTCCGCGGACCCCCGCCGCCGGCTGATCGGCGACGACGAGCACTGCTGGACCGACGAGGGCGTGTTCAACATCGAAGGCGGCTGCTACGCCAAGGCCATCGGCCTGGACCGCCACGCCGAACCGGAGATCTACGACGCCATCCGCTTTGGCGCAGTGCTGGAGAACGTGGTCTTCGACCCCGAAACCCGCGAAGTGGACTACCACGACGGCTCGGTCACCGAGAACACCCGGTGCTCCTACCCCATCGAGTACATCCCCAACGCGCGCCTGCCCTGCGTGGGCGGCATCCCGAAGAATGTCATCTTCCTCACCTGCGACGCCTTCAGCGTGCTGCCGCCGGTAAGCAAGCTGACCCCGGCGCAGGCCATGTACCACTTCATCAGCGGCTACACGGCCAAGGTCGCCGGCACCGAGATGGGGGTCACCGAGCCACAGGCCACCTTCTCCGCCTGCTTCGGCGCGCCGTTCCTGGTCATGCACCCCACCCGCTATGCCGAGCTGCTGGCAGAGAAGATCCGCGCCAGCGGAGCGCAGGTGTGGCTGGTGAACACCGGATGGACCGGCGGCCCCTACGGCGAGGGGCAGCGCATGAGCCTGGCCCACACCCGGGCCATCATCGACGCCATCCACGACGGCACCCTGAAGGATCAGGAAACGGTGACCGACCCGGTATTCGGGGTGCAGGTGCCCGTGCAGTGCCACGGCGTGCCGGACGAGGTGCTCATCCCGGCGAAGACCTGGGCCGATCCGTCGGCCTACGATGAAATGGCCAACCACCTGGCGGGGCTGTTCCACAAGAACTTCGAAACCTACGCCGACCAGGCCAGCCCGGAGATCCGCGCCGCCGCACCGAAAGCGGGCACTGCCACCGCCTGACCGGTGCCCGACCGGGCCTGCTCAGTAGCGCTCCGCGTTGCGCAGGCCCCGGTCCAGGGCATCCAGATCGGTGGTGTCGGTCGTGTGATGGATCACCTCCAGCCGCGGCCGGCCCCCGTCGGCGGGCGCACGCCCCGCGGACAGCCCGCCCTCCCCGCCCACGCGGTTGATCTGCTGCCACCCCTGATCGGTCCGCAGTATCCCCTTGACCCGCTCGGCGCCAAGCCCGTCGATCAGCTGCGCCAGTGCCGCGTGGTCCAGGCAGCAGTACGTGGGCAGCAGCCAGCTGCGCCCGACGAAGTCATCCGCCCGGTTATCGATGAACACCCAGGCCTCCCCGGCCGCATCGCCGGGCCCGGCGTGGTTGTGGGCATGGTGGTGGTCACCGGTGCGGGCGGCCTGCCGGGCCTGAAAGGCGCGCACTTCCGGGAAGAGTGCCCCGCCCCGGTCCAGGCGGGGCTGGTCCAGCAGCGCCGGGGCCATGCGTCCGTGGCGGGTTTCGATGACCCGGGGCCGCGGGGCCGGGCGCTCGGCCACGAAACCCTGCAGGGCCACCCGGTCCGCGTGGTCGTAGAGGTCTGCCTTGTTGGCCAGCAGCACGTCTGCCAGGTAGATCTGGTCATTCCAGTTGGGGTGCTCGCGGTGCCGGGTGGAGGCCAGGTGGCGCGCGTCCATCAGGGTGACCGTGGCGCGGAGGTCCAGCAACCGATCGTAGGGCAGCGTGGTCAGGGTACGGATGATCTCCGCGGGGTGGCCCAGGCCGGTGGGCTCGATCAGGATGCGATCGGGCCGGGCGTGGCGGATCAACCGGTCCAGGCCGACCGTGAACAGGTTGGCGGAGACGCAGCAGAGGCACCCACCGGGGATCTCCTCCAGGGCAACGCCCGTATCCTCCAGCAAACCGCCATCCACGCCGATTTCGCCGAACTCGTTGACCAGCACGGCCCAGCGCTCCTCCGCCGGCCGGTTGGCCAACAGCCCCCGGATGGTGGTGGTCTTGCCGGTGCCCAGAAAACCGGTGATGAGGTTGGTCTTGATAGGTCGTCTGCCGCCGGTACCGGCCATGCCTTCGTCCCTCCGTTTCGCCTGCGCCTGCATCCATTACAACACAGCCGCGGGCCCGGGCGCTGAGCGGTGGCTCCGGTCCGGCGGCCGGGCTTGGGCGCTCCGGCCGCCGGCGATACCATGACACCAGCGGATTGGCGGAGAAGAGGCGCGCGCATGGCCCGTGCGGTGTTTCGCTTTTACGAGGAGTTGAACGACTTCCTGCCGCCGGAACGGCGCAAGGTGGCCTTCGATTACCCGCTGGACCGCCGGGCCGCCGTCAAGGACGTGATTGAAGCGCTGGGTGTACCCCACCCGGAGGTGGAGCTGATCCTGGTCAACGGCGAGTCGGTGGGCTTCGACTATATCGTCCGCGATGGCGACCGGGTGGCGGTCTATCCGGTGTTCGAGTCCTTCGACATCAGCGAGCACCTGCGCGTGCGCGAGTTTCCCCTGCGCGAGTTGCGGTTCGTGCTGGACGCCCACCTGGGACGACTGGCCCGCTACCTGCGGCTGTGCGGCTTCGATACCCTCTACCGCAACGATTTTCGGGATGCAGAACTGGCCTCGATCTCGGCCCACAAAGGCCGGGTGCTGTTGACCCGGGATATACGGCTGTTGAAACGGCGCATCATCACCCACGGCTACTTCGTACGCAGCGACCGGCCGGAGGCGCAGCTCACTGAGGTGCTCCACCGCTTTCAGCTCCAGGACCGGGCGGCCCCCTTCCGGCGCTGCGCCCGCTGCAACGCCCTGCTGCGGGACGCCGACAAGGCCGAGGTGGCGCCGCGGCTGGAGCCGCTGACCCGGCGCTATTACGACACCTTCAAGGTCTGCAGCGGTTGCGGCCAGGTCTATTGGTACGGCAGCCATGCCCGGCGGATAGAACGGCTGATCGAGCGGTCACGACAGGGCGGAGACCCGGCACCGGACGCGCCCTGCCGCAGTGGCGGCTGACCGGCCGTGCTCTAGGCAATCACCCACCACCAGCGGTCGGTGACGCACACGGCCGAAGCCGATCATCGCCACCCTCCAACGTCGACGTATCCCCCTCCGGCAGGCCCAACTCACGCGCCCGCAACAACCGGCGCATGATCTTGCCGCTGCGGGTCCGGGGCAGCTGATCGGCGAAGGCTATCTCCCGCGGCGCCACCGCCGCCCCCAGGCGCTTGCGGGCCAGGGCCATCAATGCACGGCGCAGTTCGTCGTCGGGCGCATGGCCGGGCTTGAGGGCCACGAAGGCCTTGATCCGCTCGCCGGTCACCTCATCCGGAACGCCGATCACCCCCACTTCGGCCACCGCCGGATGCTCCATCAGCGCGCTCTCCACCTCGAAGGGGCCGATCAGGTGGCCGGAGGTCTTGATCACGTCGTCGCCCCGGCCGATGAACCAGTAGTAGCCGTCGACGTCCCGCCGGACCAGATCACCAGTCAGGTACCAGTCACCGGAAAATGCCTTGCGGTAGCGCGCCTCCTCGTGCAGATAGCCGCGGAACATGGCGGGCCAGCCCTTGCGCAGGGCCAGTTCCCCGGTCTCATCCGCGGCATCGATACGTTCGATGCCCCCGGCATCATCGCGCCGGACCACGGCAGCCTCGATCCCGGGCACCGGGCGGCCCATTGAGCCGGGCTTGATGGGCAGGCAGCGGAAATTGGCGATCATGATGCCGCCGGTCTCGGTCTGCCACCAGTTGTCGTGGAAGGGCAGTCCCAGGGTCGCCCGGCTCCAGTGGACAGCCTCGGGGTTGAGTGGCTCGCCGACACTGGCGATAAAGCGCAGTGCCGAGAGATCGTACCGGGCGGGCAGCTCCGGCCCGCACTTCATGAGCATGCGGATGGCGGTGGGCGCGGTGTACCAGACGTTGACCCGCTGCTCATCCAGGATGCGGTACCAGCGTTCGGCGTCGAACTCGGCCTCGTCCACCACCAGGGTGACGCCAGCGGCGAAGGGGCCGATGATGCCGTAGGACATCCCCGCCACCCAACCCGGGTCCGCAGTGCTCCAGTAGACATCCCCCGGCTGCAGGTCCAGCGCCTGCTCGGCGGTAACCCGGTGCAGCACCACAGCCTCGTGCGCGTGGACGGCGCCCTTGGGCCGACCGGTGGTCCCGCTGGTGAAATGGAGCAGCGCCATCGCCTCCGGATCCATCGGGCGGGTGGTGTATTCAGCGGACAGGGCGTCCATGGCCCGGGCCGCGTCCACCGTCCCTTCCGGCGCCTCGTCCACGTCCCCGATCAGCAGCACGTGCCGCAGACAGGGGGTCTCCGCGATCCAGTCGGCCATCTTGCGCCGGTAGAGCCGCGCGGTGGTCACCACCGCCGCCGGCTCGCCGATCTCCACCCGGGAGCGGATGGGCTCGGGGCCGAAGGCGGAGAACAGCGGCGTGAACACACACCCGTGCTTGAGCGTGCCCAGGGCCGCGGCGTAGAGATCGGGGATGCGGTGGGCCAGACAGTAGACCCGGTCGCCCGGCTGCAGGCCGCGCTCCGCCAACAGGTTGGCAAACTGGTTGGCGCGGGCGTTGAGCGCCCGGTAGGTGATCGCCAGCGGGTCGCCCCCGTCGCGGGGGAGGAAACGGATAGCGGTGCGGTCCGCACCCGGGCCGTCCAGGTGGCGGTCCAGCGCCTCGTAGGCGATATTGAGCCGGCCGCCGCCGAGGTCGGTGACCTCCCGGCGGGCCTGCGCCCAGTCGAATGCGGCGTAACCCCGGTCGTAGTCCTGCAGCCGGGACGGCAGGGTGCGCTGGTCAGCGGGAGATGGTGGCGGAGGGGGCATAGGGTACTCCTGCGAGTGAGCAAGGCCCGATGCTCGCGGCCCGGTCGCACCCGTAACGATGCTTTTCACATTAAGCATAGAAACGGACGGCGCGCGGTACAATCTGTTACCGTCCCAGGCTCGGCGGTGATCGCCGCCGGTCGGCCCAGTCACAACCACCGCGGGATGCCAACCTTGTCGAAAGGAAAGACACCGGTCACCGACCCGCTGATCGCAGCCATCGTCTTTCAGGGACTCATCTTCCCGCTGGCCATCGGCCTGGCCTTCCTGCTCGGCGTCCGACCCTGGACGGCCATGGATGCCGACCTGGATGCGGTGCTGCTGGCGGTGCTCGCCACCCTCCCCCCGCTGCTGGGCCTGTGGGCCCTGTCACGGGCCCGGGTACCCTGGATGGAAGAGCTGGACGCGTTGGTACGGCCCATGATCGACGCCCTGTTCCGCGGGCGCGGGCCCGGGCCGGTGGTACTGATCTCCCTGCTGGCCGGCTTCGGCGAGGAGTTGCTCTTCCGCGGGGTCCTGCAGGGCTGGCTCACCGGGCTGGCCGGGCCGTGGGTGGGGGTGATGGTGGCAGCGCTGGTTTTCGGCCTGTTGCACTGCCTGTCCTGGACCTACTTCGTGTTCGCCGTGATCTTCGGCCTGTACCTGGGCGTGATCTACGAGCTGACCGGCAACCTGTTGATCGTCTGTCTGATTCACGCCCTCTACGACTGGGCCGCCATTCACTACCTGCTACGCCATGCGCCGGCCGCGACGCCGGACGAGCACTGACCGCCGCACCCTTTCGGGCCGATTGAAATTAGTTGTTGCACTGCACCAAACCCACTGCTATGCTGCATCGCAACAAGGTTGGAGAAGGGCTCCACGCCTTGTCGCAAATTCAAACGCAATGAGGTGTTGCCATGATGAACCCGATTCTCGAGCAGATGACCAAGCAGTTTGAGCAACTGGTTTCCGGCCCGGCCCGCAGCTTCGCCGCGCTGAACATCAACCACATGGAAGCGCTGGTGAGCAACCAGGTCGAGCTGTCCAAGAACTACTCTGACCTGGGCTTCAAGCAGCTCCGCGCCGCGCTGGACATCAAGTCCGCCGACGACGTGCAGAGCTACTTCCAGAACCAGCAGACCGTCGCGCAGGAGCTCAGCGAGCGCGTGAAGGCCGACGCCGAGAAGGTGGTCAGCCTGAACCGCAAGTACGCCGAAGAGGCTCAGGCCCTCGGCCAGGAGAGCGTGCAGGCGGCGGCGAAGGCCAGCGGTCAGTCCAAGTAAGGGCTAAACCGTAGCGCCAGACGCGAACGCCGGCCCCTTCCGGGGGGCCGGCGTTTTTTTATGTCGGCACCGGGGCTGCCAGACAGCGGCCGTCACAGTGCCCAGAGGTCCACGAACTCGTTGACCGGCATCCGCTCGAGCGCCTTTTGCTTGTCACACGCCTTGCGGATGGCCTCCGCCCGCCGCGGGGCAAACCGGGTCGCCAGGGCTCGGTGGAACTTGTCCACCAGCACCGGTATCCCCTCCTTGCGCCGGCGACGATGGCCGATGGGGTATTCGACCGCTACCCGGTCGGTCTTGCTCCCATCCTTGAAGTGCACCTGCACGGCATTGCCGATGGAGCGCTTTTTCTCGTCCAGGTAGTCCTTGGAGAACTGCTTGTTCTCCACCACCTCCATCTTCTCCCGCAGGGCGTCGATGCGCGGGTCGGCGGCCACGCTGTCCTCGTAGTCGTCGGCGGTGAGCCGGCCGAAGATCAGGGGCACGGCGACCATGTACTGGATGCAGTGGTCGCGGTCGGCGGGGTTGTCCAGCGGCCCCTCCTTGTCGATGATCCGCACCCCCGCCTCCTGGGTCTCGATGACCACCTTCTCCACCTCGTCGAGGCGCTCGCGCACCTGCTCGTGCAGGGTCATGGCCGCCTCGACGGCGGTTTGGGCGTGGAACTCCGCGGGGAAGGAGATCTTGAACAGGATGTTTTCCATGACGTAGCTGTCGTACGCCTGGTTGATCTCGAGCTTGTTGCCCTTGAAGAGCACGTCGTTGAACCCCCAGAAGTCCGCGGACAGGGCGGTGGGGTAACCCATCTCGCCGGTCATGGCGACCAGCGCCAGGCGCACGCCGCGGGCGCTGGCATCCCCCGCCGCCCAGCTCTTGCGTGAGCCAGTGTTGGGGGCGTGGCGGTAGGTGCGCAGGGCAGAGCCGTCGATGAAGGCGTGGGACAGGGCGTTGCTGATGTCCTGCTGGTTACCGCCCAGCATGCCGGTGGCCACGGCGGTGGTGGCAATGCGCACGAGCATGACGTGGTCCAGCCCCACCCGGTTGAACGAGTTCTCCAGGGCCAGCACGCCCTGGATCTCATGGGCCTTGATCATGGCCGTGAGCACGTCCTTCATGACCAGGGGCTTTTTGCCCTGCGCCAGGCGTTGGCGGCTGAGGTAGTCGGCCACGGCGAGGATGCCCCCCAGGTTGTCGGAGGGGTGGCCCCACTCGGCGGCCAGCCAGGTGTCGTTGAAGTCGAGCCAGCGGACCATGGCGCCGATGTTGAAGGCGGCCTGGACGGGGTCGAGCTGGTAGGGGGTGCCGGGGACCTTGGCCCCGTCGGCCATCTGCGCCCCGGGGACGACCGGGCCGAGCAGCTTGGTGCAGGCCGGGTACTGCAGGGCCAGCATCCCGCAGGCCAGGGTGTCCATGAGGCAGTAGCGGGCGGTGTCGTAGGCCTCGTCGGATTTGATGTCTTTCTTGGCGACGTATTTGGCGATGTCTACCAGTTCCTTGTCCGGCTTGGGCCGCTTGCTGGATTTGGTGCCCCGATCGGTTGCACTCATGGCTGTTCCTCCTTTTGGCGGTCGGCTTTCCCGTTTGTGTTGGTTGTTCTTCCCTCAGTGTAGGTATTTGAGAGCCGGGTGTGAGGTCGTGATGGCGTGGCGTTCTGGGGGGATCTTTTGGGGACTTGGGCTTCGACAAGCTGGGGACGGCCGAGGGGTGGGGTTCGGTTGTGGACTCGCCGTGAATACGTCCATGTAGGCGCGTAGGCGGCATCCCTGCCGGAAGCCCCAGGCCCGATCCGCAGCCCAACCGAAGCCCCCAAAAAAGTGGGTGGAGCGCTTAGAAGCTATCCCCCGGCACCCTCACCCAGCCTTCCATCAAGACCCGCGCGCTGCGGCTCATGATGGCCTGTTTCACCATCCATTCGCCGTTCTCCTGAACGGCCTCGGCGCCCACCCGCAAGGTGCCGGAGGGATGACCGAAGTGGACGGAGTCGCGGTCGCCGCCACCGGCGGCCTCGTTGACCAGGGTGCCGGGGATGGCCGCGGCGGTGCCGATGGCCACGGCGGCGGTGCCCATCATGGCGTGGTGCAGCTTACCCATGGACAGGGCGCGCACCAGCAGGTCGATGTCCTCGGCCTGTACCGCCTTGCCACTGGAGGCGGTGTAGCTGGCCGGCGGGGCCACGAAGGCCACCTTGGGGGTATGCTGGCGGGCCGCCGCCTCGGCCGGATCGTTGATGAGGCCCATCTTCACCGCCCCGTGGGCGCGGATGGTCTCGAACATATCCAGCGCCTTCGGGTCGCCGTTGATGGCCTCCTGCAATTCGGTGCCGGTGTAGCCGATCTCGTCCGCGTTGACGAAGACCGTGGGAATACCGGCATTGATGAGGGTCGCCTTCAGGGTCCCCACGCCGGGCACCTCCAGATCATCCACCCGGTTGCCGGTGGGGAAGATGGCGCCGCCGCCGTCCGCCGGGTCCATGAAGGCCACCGGCACCTCGGCCGCCGGGAAGGTCACCCCGTCCAGCTCGAAGTCGCCGGTCTCCTGCACCTCGCCGTTGGTGATCGGCACCCGGGCGACGATGGTCTTGCCGATGTTCACCTGCCAGATGCGCACCTCGACCTCGCCGTTCTCGGGGATGCGGGCCGGGTCCACCAGTCCGTTGCTGACGGCGAAGGGGCCGACGGCGGCGGAAAGGTTGCCGCAGTTGCCGCTCCAATCCACGAAGGGCTTGTCGATGGAGACCTGGCCGAAGAGGTAGTCCACGTCGTGATCGGGGCTGTCACTCTTGGAGAGGACCACCGTCTTGCTGGTGCTGGAGGTGGCGCCACCCATGCCGTCGGTGTGCTTGCCGTAGGGGTCGGGGCTGCCGATAACCCGGAGCAGCAGCTGGTCCCGGGCCTCGCCGGGCTGTTGGGCCGCCTCGGGCAGGTCGTCCAGGCGGAAGAAGACGCCCTTGCTGGTGCCGCCGCGCATGTAAGTGGCGGGGATACGGATCTGTGGGGTGTGTGCCATGGGCCTTTTTCGTCCTGATGCAAGGGTGCCCCGCCACTGGGCGAGGCACCGCTGAATGGCGGGGCGAATCCGGGCGCATGCCCGCTCCGCCCCCCTCGCGAAGCCGCCGGTGGCCTGGTCCGAGGCCACGCGGGACGCCCACCCGCCGTCGTCGAGAGCAGGCGCCCCTGGGCCGGTTTCTGGGCCGGTCCCTGAACCGGTCAGGCGCGGCGGCCCTGCTGCTCTTCGGCCTCTGCCTCCAGGAAGTCCTGGGCGAAGCGCTGCAGCACGCCGCCGGCCTCGTAGATGGAGACCTCCTCGGCGGTATCCAGCCGGCAGATCACCGGGACCTCCTCGCGGCCGCCATCCTGGCGGTTGACGATGAGGGTCAGGGTGGCACCCGGCGCCAGCTCGCCCTGCACGTCATAGGTCTCGGTGCCGTCCAGGCCCAGGGTCTTGCGGGTGGTGCCTTCCTGGAACTGCAGCGGCAGCACGCCCATGCCCACCAGGTTGGTGCGGTGGATGCGCTCGAAGCCTTCCGCCACGATGGCCTCCACCCCGGCCAGACGCACGCCCTTGGCGGCCCAGTCGCGGGAGGAGCCCTGACCATAGTCCGCGCCAGCGATGATGATCAGGTTCTGCTTGCGCTCCATGTAGGTCTCGATCACGTCCCACATGCGCATCACCTTGCCCTCCGGCTCCAGCCGGGCCAGCGAGCCCTGCTTCACCTCGCCGTTCTCGTCCCGCACCATCTCGTTGAACAGCTTGGGGTTGGCCAGCGTCGCCCGCTGGGCGGTCAGGTGGTCGCCCCGGTGGGTGGCGTAGGAGTTGAAGTCCTCCTCCGGCAGGCCCATCTTCTCCAGGTACTCGCCGGCGGCGCTGTCCCGCATGATGGCGTTGGAGGGGGACAGGTGGTCGGTGGTGATGTTGTCGGGCAGGATCGCCAGCGGCCGCATGCCCTTGAGGGTGCGCTCGGCGGCCAGGGCGCCCTCCCAGTAGGGGGGCCGGCGGATGTAGGTGCTCTGGGGGCGCCAGTCGTAGAGAGGGCTCACCTGGTCGGCCTTCTCCACCTTCTTCTCGAACATGGGAATGTAGACCTTGCGGAAGTGGTCCGGCTTCACGTGCTCGGCCACGATGCGGTCGATCTCCTCGTCGGTGGGCCACAGGTCCTTCAGGGTGACCGGGTTGCCGTCGGCATCGGTGCCCAGGGCGTCCTTCTCGATGTCGAAGCGGACGGTGCCGGCGATGGCGTAGGCCACCACCAGGGCCGGCGAGGCCAGGAAGGCCTGCTTGGCGTAGGGGTGGATGCGGCCGTCGAAGTTGCGGTTACCGGAGAGCACGGCGGTGGAGTAGAGATCGCGGTCGATGATCTCCTGCTGGATCTTCGGGTCCAGGGCCCCGCTCATGCCGTTGCAGGTAGTGCAGGCGAAGGCGACAATGCCGAAGCCCAGCTTCTCCAGCTCGGGCAGCAGGCCGGCGTCCTCCAGGTAGTACTGGACCGCCTTGGAGCCGGGGGCCAGGGAGGTCTTCACCCAGGGCTTGCGGTCCATGCCCAGCTCGTTGGCCTTCTTCGCCAGCAGACCGGCGGCGATGACGTTGCGCGGGTTGCTGGTGTTGGTGCAACTGGTGATGGCGGCGATGATCACCGCGCCGTCGGGCATCAGGCCGTCATCGCGCTGCTCCACCTCGCCGGCGATCCCGGCCTTGGCCAGATCGGTGGTGGACACGCGCCGGTGGGGGTTGGAGGGGCCCGCCATGTTGCGCACCACGGTGGAGAGGTCGAAGGTGAGCACCCGCTCGTACTCGGCCTGTTTCAGGTCGTCGCCCCAGAGGCCGGCGGTCTTGGCGTACTTCTCCACCAGGTCCACCTGCTCCGGCTCTCGGCCGGTGAGGGTCAGGTAGTCCAGGGTCTGCTGGTCGATGTGGAACATGGCGGCGGTGGCGCCGAACTCCGGGGTCATGTTGGAGATGGTGGCCCGGTCGCCGACGCTGAGGGCCTCGGCCCCCTCGCCGTAGAACTCCAGGTAGGCGGAGACCACCCGCTCCTTGCGCAGGAACTCGGTGAGCGCCAGCACGATGTCGGTGCAGGTGATGCCCGGCGCGGGCTTGCCGGTGAGTTCCACGCCGACGATGTCGGGCAGCCGCATGTAGCTGGGCCGGCCCAGCATGACGCTCTCGGCCTCCAGGCCGCCGACGCCGATGGCGATCACGCCCAGGGCGTCCACGTGGGGGGTGTGGCTGTCGGTGCCCACCAGGGTGTCGGGGAAGGCGACGCCGTCCTTCTTGTGCACCACGGGGGACATCCGCTCCAGGTTGATCTGGTGCATGATGCCGTTGCCCGGGGGGATGACGTCGACGTTCTCGAAGGCCTGCTTGGTCCAGTTGATGAAGTGGAAGCGGTCTTCGTTGCGGCGCTCCTCGATGGCGCGGTTCTTCTCGAAGGCGTCCTTCTCGAAGCCGGCGTGCTCCACCGCCAGGGAGTGGTCAACGATGAGCTGGGTGGGCACCACCGGGTTGACCTTGGCCGGGTCGCCGCCCTTTTCGGCGATGGCGTCGCGCAGGCCGGCCAGGTCGACGAAGGCGGTCTGGCCGAGGATGTCGTGACAGACCACCCGCGCCGGGTACCAGGGGAAGTCCAGGTCGCGCTTGCGCTCGATGATCTGCTTCAGGGAATCGGTGAGCCGTTCGGGCTCGCAGCGGCGCACCAGGTTCTCGGCCAGCACGCGGGAGGTGAAGGGCAGTTTGTCGTAGGCGCCCGGCTGGATGTCCTCGACGGCGGCGCGCACGTCGAAATAATCGAGATCGGTGCCGGGCAGGTTCTTGCGGTATTTGGTGTTCATGGCGTCTGCTTTCCGTCGAGTCGGTGGTCGGGTCGGGGGGCCTTTTATGTGCCCCCATTGGGCTGATTAGGCTGCCGGTCCGATGGCCAGTTCCCGTTGTACTTCGCCCCGGTTGGGGGCCTGCTCAGATATAAAATCGCGCGCTAGGCGCGGAGTCGGGGGCCGGCGGGCGTGCCGGCTCCGGTGGGAGACACGCCGTGAATACTTGCAAGCTACGCGGTCCTGCTCCGCTTGCAAGTCCAGCCCGGCCCTCCCTGGCCGGGCGTTCGCCGCAGTGCGGCTCACCCCTGTAGGCTCGTAGGCGACATCCCTGTCGCCTACGGTCCCCCACCGGAACCGGCACACCCGCCGACCCATCGGGGCTGGGTAGCGCCATTCCTGGCGCCGCCCTGGTCATCGCGAGGGCCGAAGGCCCGTGGCGATCCACGCGCTGCGCTGGACTGCCACGTCGGCTGCGCCTCCTCGCAGTGACGGTGGGGGCGCACACCCACCGCCGCAGTCTTCAGCCCCGCTGATCGATGGGGGTGAAGGGCCGCTCGTCGGGGCCAGTGTAGTCCGCGCTGGGGCGGATGATGCGGTTGTTGGCCCGCTGCTCGAAGATGTGGGCCGCCCAGCCGGTCACCCGAGACATCACGAAGATGGGGGTGAACAGCTTGGTGGGGATGCCCATGAAGTGGTAGGCGGAGGCGTGGAAGAAGTCCGCGTTGGGGAAGAGCTTCTTCTCGTCCCACATGACCTGCGCCACCCGCTCGGAGACCGGGTAGAGCACGGTGTCGCCCACTTCGTCGGCCAGCTTCTTCGACCAGGCCTTGATGATCTCGTTGCGCGGATCGGAGACGCGGTAGATGGCGTGACCGAAGCCCATCACCTTCTCCTTGCGCTCGAGCATGCCCTTGAGCTCGCGCTCGGCCTCATCGGCGCTGCCCCACTGCTCGATCATGGCCATGGCCGCCTCGTTGGCGCCGCCGTGGAGCGGGCCGCGCAGGGAGCCGATGGCGCCGGTGACGCAGGAGTGGATGTCGGACAGGGTGGAGGCGCAGACCCGGGCGGTGAAGGTGGAGGCGTTGAACTCGTGCTCCGCGTACAGGATCAGCGACGCGTGCATCACCTTCTCGTGCAGGCTGTTGGGCTTCTCGCCGTGCAGCAGGTGCAGGAACTGGGCGCCGATGGAGTCATCGTCAGTGGCGGTGTCGATGCGCACGCCGTCGTGGCTGTAGCGGTACCAATAGGTGATGATCCCCGGCAGCACGGCCAGCAAGCGGTCGGTGGCGGCCTGCTGCTCGTCGAAGCTCTGCTCGGTCTCCAGGTTGCCCAGCATGGAGGCGCCGGTACGCATCACGTCCATGGGGTGGGCGTCCGCCGGGATCTGCTCAAGCACGGTCTTCAGCGCATCGGGCAGGCCACGCAGGCTCTTCAGTTTCTCGGTATAGGCGTCCAACTGCGCCCGGGTGGGCAGCTCGCCCTTCAGCAGCAGATAGGCCACCTCTTCGAACGTGGCTCCCTCGGCCAGCTCGCGGACGTCGTAGCCGCGATAGGTCAGGCCGGAGCCCTTGCCCACGGTGCACAGTGCGGTCTCGCCGGCGGACTGGCCGCGCAGGCCGGCACCGCCCAGTTTTTTATCGCTCATAAGTCTCTCCTCGTGCGGTTTGGCAATTCAGTCAAAATGCTGCCCCGGAGCCGGCCATTGGGTGGCCGGAACTTCCGTCGTGGGGCGTCGCCGGCCAGGGAAGGCCGGCGTCGAGCGTACGGGGACGTACTCGCAGCGTCCCCGCGACGGAAGTTCCGGCCGCCCAATGGCCGGCGTCCCGCCGCAAGCCCGCAAAATACTTACTTGTCCTGCTCGAACAGCGCGTCCAGCTTCTGTTCGAAGTCGTGGTAATTCAGGAAATCGTAGAGCTCGTCACGGGTCTGCATCAGCTCGACCACATCCCGCTGATGGCCCTTTTCGTGGATATCCTGGTAGACCTTCAGCGCCGCCGCGTTCATGGCCCGGAAGGCGGACAGCGGGTAGAGCACCATCTGGCAGCCCACCTCCGCCAGCTCCTGCTGGCTAAACAACGGCGTGGCCCCGAACTCGGTGATGTTCGCCAGGATCGGCGCATCCACCCGCTCGCAGAAGGCGCGGTAGTCTTCAAGGGTGTGCACCGCCTCGGCGAAGATGGCGTCGGCCCCGGCCTCGATGCAGGCGGCCGCCCGCTCGATGGCGGCGTCCAGCCCCTCCTTCTGGAAGGCGTCGGTGCGGGCAATCAGGTAAAAGTCGGGATCGATGCGCGCATCGGCAGCCGCCTTCACCCGATCCACCATCTCCTGCTGGGAGACGATCTCCTTGTTGGGGCGGTGCCCGCAGCGCTTCTGCGCCACCTGATCCTCCAGGTGCACCGCCGCCACCCCGGCCCGCTGCATCTCCTTAACCGTGCGGGCGATGTTGAAGGCCCCGCCCCAACCGGTGTCGATGTCCACCAGCAGGGGAAGATCGGTGGCGCCGCAGATGCGGTGGGCGTCCTGCACCACGTCGTTCATGGTGGTCATGCCGAGGTCCGGCAGACCGAAGGAGGCGTTGGCCACCCCGCCACCAGACAGATAAATGGCCTTATGACCCACCCGCTCCGCCATCATGGCGGTGTAGGCATTGATGGTGCCCACGATGGGCAGCGGCCGGTTGGCCTCCAGGGCGGCCCGAAAGCGGCCGCCGGGGGTTGTATCGCTCATGGTGTTTCCTCCTGGCACGCGAGTGCTTGGGGTGGGGCCGACCACCGGCCCCTGATTTTCATTGATTATCCGGTCGGCCGGGTGAGGCCAGATCCACCAGAATCCGACCGCGGACACGGCGTTCAAGCAGGTCTTCAAAGCCGCCCTGCAACTGCTCCAGCGGCAGGACCCGATCCACCACTTCGTCCAGATGGCGCGGCCGCAGCGCCTCACCCAGCCGTGCCCACACCTGACGACGTAGCGGCTGCGGGCAGTTGGCCGAGCTGATCCCCAGCAGGCTCACACCGCGCAGGATGTGCGGCATCACCGTGGTCTCCAGCCGGGCGCCGCCGGCCAGGCCGATGGCGGCCAGGCCGATGGCGGCCACGTTGCCGAAAAGGTCCACGTGGCGGCAGATCCCCGCCAGCAGCTCACCGCCCACTGAGTCCACTGCACCAGCCCAACGGGCCTTCTCCAGCGGCCGATGCCCCAGGCCCAACGCCTCCGGCGTCGTAACCTCGTCCGCCCCGAGACGTTGCAGCCAATCCGCGGCCTCCGGCTTGCCGCTGACCGCGTGCACGGTGTAGCCGGCCCGCTTCAGACACTGCACGGCGAAGTTACCCACCCCGCCACTGGCGCCGGTGACCAGCACCGGGCCCTGTTCCGGAGTCTGGCCCAGCGCTTCCATGCGGGTCAGGGCCAGTGCGGCAGTAAAGCCGGCCGTGCCCAGAATCATCGCATCGCGGGTGGACAACCCATCCGGCAGGGCGACCACCCAGTCACCGGGCACGCAGACGCACTCGGCAAAGCCGCCATCGTGGTTCTCGCCCAGCCCGCAGCCGTTGACCAGCACCGGCTGCCCAACACGCCAGTCCGGGTGCCGGCTCTCCGCCACCGTGCCGGCCACGTCGATACCGGCCGTGAGCGGGAAACGGCGCAGGATCTTGCCCGCACCCGTGGCGCCCAGGGCATCCTTGTAGTTGATGCCGGACCACTTGGCGCGGATAAGGACCTCGCCCTCGCCGGGAACGGGCAGTGGCAGCGACTCCACGGCCCCGGCAATTCGGTCTCCATTCTGGTGAACACGCCAGGCTCGGAATGTGGACATCAGGGCACCTCATGTCGAATGGGCTACAAGTCTACCCTGCCGGAATAGCGTTTCCCAAATCCTTTTAAAATCAAATACCTGAAAAGCAAAAACGGGCCACAAATGTGAACGGCCGCAAACGGGAATCGGACGCTATTATCCCACTCAATACTGGCCATCCTGATGGATTGGGAACGCTCTCATTTCCACCTGGAAACGCCACAAAAAAAACCCCGCCACCGGAGAAAGGTGACGGGGTCTCGCGCGCTGTCCGGGCGAAGGCCGCCGGTACAGCGACGCACAGCGGGCAGGCGGGTCAGTTCGCCTTATGGATCGCCCGCTTGGAGACGGACAGCGCCGCCTCGTGCACAGCCTCCGACAGGGTCGGGTGCGCGTGGATGATGCGGGCCAGGTCCTCGGCAGAACCGGCAAACTCCATGGCCACCACGGCCTCGGCGATCAGCTCGGAGGCGGATGCCCCCACCATGTGCACACCGAGGATCCGGTCGGTCTCCGCATGGGAGATCACCTTGACCATCCCCACCGACTCCTCCATGGCACGCGCCCGGCCGGTGGCGGCGAAGTTGAAGGTACCGGACTTGTAGGGGATGCCGGCGCTCTTCAATTGCGTCTCGGTCCTGCCCACCCAGGCGATCTCCGGATGGGTGTAGATGACCCATGGGATGGTGTCGTAGTTAATGTGCCCCGGATGGCCGGCGATCAGCTCGGCCACCATGACGCCCTCTTCCGACCCCTTGTGGGCCAGCATCGGGCCGCGCACCACGTCACCCACGGCGTAGACGTTCGGCAGGTTGGTGCGGCACTCGTCGTCCACGTGCACAAAGCCGCGCTCGTCCAGCAGCAGGTCGACGTCGTCGGCGGCCAGCCCGTCGGTGTTGGGCCGGCGGCCCACCGAGACGATCAGCTTGTCCACCTGCATGTTGTGCTTGCCGTCCTTGTCCTCGTAGTGGACGGAGACCTGTTTGCCCACCTTGGTGTCGGTCACGCGGCACCCGAGGCGGATGTCCAGCCCCTGGTCCTTGAAGGCCTTCTGGGCCATGCGGGATACCTGGCGGTCCACCGGGGCAAGGAACTCGTCCTGGGCCTCCAGCAGCACCACCTTGGACCCCAGCCGGTTCCACACCGAGCCCATCTCCAGCCCGATGACACCAGCGCCGATGACGCCCAGGCGCTTGGGCACCTCTTCCATGTCCAGCGCACCGTTGGAGGTGAGGATGGACTTCTCGTCCGCGGGCGCGGCGCTGATATCGATGGGCTTGGACCCGGTGGCCAGGATGATGTACTCGCCCTTCAGCTCCTCGGCCGCCCCCTCGTGCGGGGTGAACTCGACGGTGCTGTTGGAGGTGAGCTTGCCGTGGCCGGTCTTGAAGTCGATCTTGTTCGCCTTGAGCAGCTGGTGGATCCCGCCGGTGAGATCACGCACCACCTTGTCCTTGCGCTCGATCATCTTCTTGACATCGATGCTGACATCCTTGGCCGTGATGCCATGCACCTGCAGCTCTTCCCTGGCCTTGTGGTAGTGCTCGGAGGAGTCGAGCAGCGCCTTGGAAGGGATGCAGCCCACGTTCAGGCAAGTCCCCCCGGGTTGCGGCTTACCGTCCTTGTAACGGAATTCGTCGATCAGCGCAGTCGTCATGCCCAACTGCGCGCAGCGGATGGCCGCCACGTAGCCGGCAGGCCCGGCACCGATGACGATCACGTCGTAACTATTCGCCATGTTGTCCTCTCCAGTTATGGCTGTAGGCGTTCAGGCCGCGGATCTCAGACTTCCAGCAGCAGCCGGGTCGGATCCTCCAGGCATTCCTTGATGGTCACCAGGAACTGCACGGCCTCGCGCCCGTCGATGATACGGTGATCGTAGGAATGCGCCAGGTACATCATGGGGCGCACCACCACTTCGCCGTTCTCTACCATCGGGCGCTCCTGGATCTTGTGCATGCCCATGATGCCGCTCTGCGGCGGGTTCAGGATCGGGGTGGACAACAGGGAACCGAAGATACCGCCGTTGGTGATCGTGAATGTGCCGCCGGTCAGCTCCTCCATGGAGAGTTTGCCGTCGCGGGCCTTCTGACCGAACTCGGCAATCTTGGCCTCGATCTCGGCGAAGCTCATCTGGTCGGCGTCACGCAGCACCGGCACCACCAGGCCACGGGGGGAGGACACGGCAATCCCAATGTCGTAATAGCCGTGGTACATGATGTCCTTGCCGTCGATGGAGGCGTTGACGGCAGGATAGCGCTTCAGCGCCTCGACGGCGGCCTTCACGAAAAAGGACATGAAGCCCAGCTTGATACCGTGGGTCTTCTCGAACTTGTCCTTGTACTGGGTGCGCGTCTGCATCACCGGCTGCATGTTCACCTCGTTGAAGGTGGTGAGCATGGCAGCGGTCTGCTGTGCCTCGACCAGCCGCTCAGCGATGCGCTGACGCAGGCGGGTCATGGGGACGCGCTTCTCGGGGCGCTCGGTGGCATCCGCGGACACCTGCGGTGCCGCGGCAGCCGCCGGCTGCTGCGGGGCGGCAGCGGGCTGCTGCGCCGGCTGGGTCTCGCCCTTCATGAAGCGGACCACGTCCTCCTTGGTGATCCGACCGTCGCGCCCGGTGCCCGGGATCTGTTTCGGATCCAGGTCGTTCTCCTCCACCAGGCGGCGGGCGGCAGGGGGCAGCTCGGCCAGATCTTTACTGGAGGCGCCGGAAGCCGCGGCGGGCTTCTCCGCCGGTGCGGCGGGGGCGGCCTGCTCGGCTGCCGGGGCGGCCTCCTGGGCGGGCTCGGCAGCCGGTTTGGCGGGGGCAGCGCCCTCCTCCAGCTTGCCCAGCACCTCGTCCGCGGTGACAGTGTCACCCTCGTTCTTGATCAGCTCGCCCATCACGCCGTCGGCCGGGGCCGGAACCTCTAGCACGACCTTGTCGGTCTCCAGGTCCACCAGGTTCTCATCCCGGGATACGGCGTCCCCCGGCTGCTTGTGCCAGGCCACGATGGTGGCTTCGGAAACGGACTCCGGTAGCGGCGGCACTTTGACTTCGATGCTCATCGACTCCTCGCTTCAGACTTCTTGGTGTCTGTTTGTTCGGGTGAAATGCGGCGGGCGGCCCTCCGAGGGCCGCCCGGGGTTCTTACTCGCTCAGCGGCTGGTTGAGGGCGTGGTCCACCAGGGCACGCTGCTGCTCGTGGTGCACCTTGGCGGAGCCAACAGCCGGAGAGGCGGAGGCCTGACGGCCGGCATAACCGATCGACTGGCCACTCTTCATGCAGGCGCGGAAGTGGTGGTTGCTGGAGTACCAGGCGCCCTGGTTCTTGGGCTCCTCCTGGCACCAGACCACCTCCTTGGCCTTGCCATAGCGGTCGCGCAGCAACTCTGCCAGGGCATCCTCCGGGAAGGGGTAGAGCTGCTCGATCCGGACGATAGCGACGTCCTCCTGCTCGGCCTTACGGCGGGCATCCAGCAGATCGTAGAAGACCTTGCCGCTGCACAGCACCACCCGCTTGACCTTGCTGGCGGTCACGCCGTCCGGGTCGTCGATCACCGGCTGGAAGCGGCCCTCGGAGAGGTCCTCCAGGGAAGAGGTGGACAGCTTGTGACGCAGCAGGCTCTTCGGCGTCATGACCACCAGCGGCTTGCGGTAGGGCCGCATCATCTGCCGGCGGATCATGTGGAAGAACTGGGCGGGGGTGGAGGGCACCACCACCTGCATGTTGTGCTCGGCGCAGAGTTGCAGGTAGCGCTCCAGGCGCGCGGAGGAGTGCTCCGGCCCCTGGCCTTCGTAACCGTGCGGCAGATAGAGCGTCAGGCCGCAGAGCCGGCCCCACTTGGACTCGCCGGAACTGATGAACTGGTCGATGACCACCTGGGCACCGTTGGCGAAGTCACCGAACTGCCCCTCCCAGATCACCATGGTTTGCGGATCCGCGGTGGCGTAACCGTACTCGAAGCCCATGACTGCCTCTTCTGAGAGCAGCGAGTCGATGACCACGAAGTCGTTCTGGTCGGTGGTCACGTCCTTCAGCGGGATGAAGCTGGAGCCGTCCTGCGCGTTATGCAGCACCGCATGGCGGTGGAAGAAGGTGCCCCGACCGGAGTCCTGCCCCACCAGGCGTACCTTGTAGCCCTGCCGGAGCAGGCTGGCATAGGCCATGGTCTCGGCGAAGCCCCAGTCCAGGGCCAGGGCGCCGGCCGCCATCTTGCGGCGGTTTTCCATGATGGCCCCGACGCGGTTGTTGAGCTCGAAGCCCTCGGGCAGCTTGTCCAGCAGCCCTTGGAGCTCGCGCAGGGTGTCCAGCGGCAGGGCCGTGTCCACCGGGTCGTTCCACTGGGTACCGATATAGGGACTCCAGTCCACCGCGTAGTCGTTACGTACCCCCGTGAGGATGCCGCGGGCCACAATCTCGCCGGCGTCCAGCTTATCGCGGTAGACCTGGGTGAAGTCCTTGGCCTCGTCGGCGGCGAGCACCCCCTCCTGCTCCAGGCGCTGGGCGTAGAGCTGGCGGGTGGTCGGGCGGCCCTTGATCTTCTGGTACATGACCGGCTGGGTGGCCGAGGGCTCGTCCGCCTCGTTGTGACCGTGCCGGCGGTAGCAAACCACGTCGATGATCACGTCACGGTTGAAGGCCTGGCGGTAGTCCAGCGCCAGCTGGGTGACGAAGGCCACGGCGTCGGGGTCGTCACCGTTCACGTGGAAGATCGGCGCCTGGATCATCTTCGCCACCTCGGTGCAGTACACCGTGGAGCGGGTGTCCAGCGGGTTGGAGGTGGTGAACCCGATCTGGTTGTTGATGACGATGTGCACCGTGCCGCCGGTGTAAAAGCCGCGGGCCTGGGAGAGCTGGAAGGTCTCCATGACCACGCCCTGGCCGGCGAAGGCGGCATCGCCGTGGATCAGTACCGGCATCACTTCGGCACCCACCTGGTCGCGACGGCGATGCATCCGGGCCCGTGCGGAACCCTCCACCACCGGATTGACAATCTCCAGGTGGGAGGGGTTAAAGGCCATGGCCACATGCAGCGCGCCGCCCGGCGTCTGGATGTCGCTGGAGAAGCCCATGTGGTACTTCACGTCACCGGAGCCGTTGATGTCGGAGGGCTTCTTGCCCTCGAACTCCGCGAACAGGTCCTTGGGCGACTTGCCCATGATGTTGATGAGCACGTTCAGGCGGCCGCGGTGCGCCATGCCCAGCACCACCTCGCGGACCCCCTGCTTGCCGGCGTCCTGAATCAGGTCGTCCAGCATCGGGATCAGCGACTCGCCCCCCTCCAGAGAGAAGCGCTTCTGGCCGACGTACTTGGAGTGCAGGTACTTCTCGATCCCCTCGGCCGCGGTGAGCCGCTCGAGAATAGCCTTACGCCGGTCAGCGGGGAGGTCCGCCTGCGCCCGGCTGGACTCCAGGCGCTCCTGGATCCAGCGCTTCTGGTCGGTGTCGGTGATGTGCATGTACTCCGAGCCGATGGGGCCGGCGTACACCTGCTGCAGCAGTTCGATGATGCGGCGCAGCGGCATGCGGTCCGGGGCGAACAGGGAGCCCGTATTGAACTCCTCTCCCATGTCCGCCTCGGTGAGCCCGTGGTAGGCAGGGTCCAGGTCCTGCACCTCGGGCTTGGCACGCAGGTTCAGCGGGTCCACATCCGCCAGCTGGTGACCGCGGAAACGGTACGCGTTGATCAAACGCAGCACCGCGGCCTGCTTCTCGGCCGCATCCGGCGTCATCGCCGGCACGGCCACACGGGTGGTGCCGGGGGTGCGCGCCAGGCGCGCAAACTCTTCGCGGACCGGACCGTGGGGGACATCCTGCACCCCGCCATCGGCTAGCGCGCGAAAATAGCCACGCCACTCCGGGTCGATGCCGTTGGGATCGCGCAGATACTCCTCGTACATGTCCTCAATAAAGGTGCTGTTGGCCCCATTGAGGTACGACGTCTGCTGAAGTCTCTGGAAAAGACCGTTCATCGGTTAGCTCACCTGCCTGATTCGGGGTTTGCGGGTGGACAGGTTGCACGGAGGCCCGGGCGCGACCTGAATATCGGACGCGCCAGACGGGACGGCAAACCTGGGAAAAGACTGAAAACCGAAAAGAACCGGACAGGGGCACGGCCACATGAACACATTGAGACCGTCGCCGCCGCCACTGTCATGGTTACGCCCTCTCCAGGAGCGCTTCGCAAGGCAGTGAACGGGCGACAGCCCAGGCCAGCACGGGGCAGCAACCCTGAGGGGCGACGCCCTGGGGAAAGGGAAGCGGTGCTGGTGTGGCGGTCTCTTGTTGCATCTCGGGTGCGGATGCCTCCAGACGTTCGCGCTAAACCAAGAGGCGCGCGACGTTTTTCTCCTCGTTACCCATCCGGATTATGTCCTGGCCCAGATAAATACGGGGCGCGTGGCCTGTGAGGCGGGAGCCACCAGGGAACGCACCCGATTAATCATCTGATTTTTTCATTGTAGGCCCCTACCGCAGATATTGCGTCAGGGCGGCCAGAACGCTGTTCTTATGCGCAGTAAAATAACCCGTAATGCCCGCGCGGCGCAAGGCGCGGCCGGCGAAAACCGGCCTGGACGGCGCCCGTGGTCACTCCTGCTGCTCCTCTGGCGTCCGGGTACGCCAGGCGAGCAGAATCCCCAGCTCATAGAGCAGGTAAACGGGCACTGCCAGCAGGACCTGGGAAATCACGTCTGGCGGGGTCAGCAGCATACCCAGCACAAAAGCCCCGACGATCACGTAAGGGCGCTTGGCGGCCAGCGCCTCGCGGGTGGTCACCCCGGTGCGCACCATGAGAATAGTCGCCACCGGGACCTGGAAGGCCACGCCGAAGGCGAAGAACAGCGTGAGCACGAAGGACAGGTACTCACTGATGTCCGTCATCATGGACACGCCCTCGGGCGTGGTGGCGGCAAAAAAGGAAAAGGCGAGCGGGAAGACGGCGTAGTAAGCGAACGCCGCCCCACCATAAAACAGCACCGTGCTGGCCATCACCAGCGGGCCCACCAGCCGCCGCTCATGCCGGTAAAGGCCCGGCGCGACGAACGCCCAGGCCTGGTAGAGGGTGTAGGGAATGGTCAGGAAGATGGCCGCCACCAGGGCCAGCTTCATCGGGATGAGGAAGGGCGAGGCCACCTTGATGGCGATCATCGAGGTGCCCTCGGGCAATACCTCCCGCAGCGGACCGGAAACGAACTGGTAGATCTCGTCCGCAAAGGGGTACAGCGCCAGGAACGCCACCAGGATCACGACAACCGCGCGGAACAGCCGGCCGCGCAGCTCCAGCAGATGGCTCAGCAGCGGCTGATCCTCCATCTCCTCCTGGTCGGAATCCTGCCGCCGATCTCGATCCCGGTCCGGGGAACGGTCACTCACTGACGCCTCTCCTCACCACCTTCCTGCACGGCCGGGTCACCCGCCGCCTTGTCACTAGCCGGTTCCGCCTCCCGACCCGCGGGGGCGCCCCCGGCAGGCGGCTGACTGTTGCCGCGCTGATCTGACAGGGCCTCGGAGGCGCCCTCGCCTCGGGCCTTGTCGGCCGACTCCTTACTGCTGCCAGCCGACTCCGCCGACGCGGCCTTCCGACCGGTTTCGCGGTAGGCCCGACTCACGCCATCGGCCTCGGCCTCAAAACGCCGGGCATCCTTCTCCACGTCCTTGCGCACCTTGTCCACGTCCTTGCGCACGGATTCGGTTGCCTTGCGCATCTCCTCGACGTGCAACTCGCGCTCCACCTCGGACTTGGCGGCATTAAAAGCCGCCCGCGCCTTGCCCAGGTAGAGCCCGGCCGTCCGCACGGTACGCGCCATCCGCTCCGGCCCCAGAATCAGCAGGCCGATCAGCATGATGATGAGTACCTCCCAGAAGCCCAGGTCAAACATGGGCGGCGACCCCTCTCAGCGACAGTGAATCAGGAGGAATGGCGATCGCGGGACTTCTCGGTGTGCTCGCCCTCGATGGTATGTCCCTGGGTGGGCTTCTCGTCTTCGCCGGAAGGCTGCTCCAGCTTGGAGGGCTCGGACTTCTCACCCTCCTTGTCACCCTCCTCGCCTTCCTTCATGGCATCCTTGAAGCCCTTGATGGCCCCACCCATGTCACCACCCAGATTACGCAGCTTCTTGGTGCCGAACACCAGAAGCACAATCAGAAGCACAATCAGCAAGGTCCAGGGGCTGATACCCATAACAAACTCCTCCGGGGCGCGGGGCCCGCTCTGCTACTGCCCTTTACGGGCCGCTTTCTCGTCGATACCGGACAACCCGAACCGACGCTCCAGTTCTGCCAGCACATCATCCGGCCCAGCGCCACAGGCCGAGAGCATGATAAGGCTATGGAACCACAGATCGGCGGTTTCATAAATGACTTGTGAGCGATCACCGCCCTTAGCCGCCACCACCGCCTCGGTGGCCTCCTCGCCGACCTTCTTCAGGATCGCGTCCAGCCCCTTGTGATGCAGCCTGGCCACGTAGGAGGATTCGGGGTCCGCCTGCCGGCGCTGCTCCAGCACTTCGGCCAGGGCGTTCAGGATATCGCGCTGCTCGCTCATACGTCGGTCCGCTCGTCGCCGGTGATACGCACGGTGATGCCGCGATCGGCCATCAGCCGCTTGGCCTGGGCCACGGTATAGCGCCCAAAGTGGAAGATGCTGGCGGCCAGCACCGCGTCGGCACCCCCCTCCAGCACACCCTCGGCCAGATCGGGCAGGTTGCCGACCCCACCGGAGGCGATCACCGGCACCGGCACCGCATCGCTGACCGCGCGGGTCAGAGCCAGGTCGAAGCCGGACTGGGTACCATCCCGATCCATGCTGGTCAGCAGGATCTCGCCGGCGCCCAGCTCCGCCATGCGGCGGGCCCACGCCACTGCATCGAGCCCGGTGGCCTTGCGCCCGCCGTGGGTAAAGACCTCCCAGCGGGGCGGCTCATCCGGCCGACTGACCTGCTTGGCATCCACCGCCACCACGATGCATTGCGAGCCGAAGCGCTCGGCGGCCTCGGCCACAAACTCCGGCCGTGCCACGGCGGCGGTGTTGATGCCCACCTTGTCGGCGCCGGCGTTGAGCATGCGCCGGATGTCCGCCACCTCGCGGATGCCACCGCCGACGGTCAACGGAATGAAGACCTGACTGGCCACCCGCTCCACCACCTGCACCATGGTGTCGCGCTGCTCGTGGCTGGCGGTAATGTCCAGGAAGGTGATCTCGTCGGCGCCCATGGCGTCGTAACGGCGCGCGATCTCCACCGGGTCGCCGGCATCGCGGATGTCGACGAACTTGACCCCCTTCACCACCCGGCCGTCGTCCACATCCAGGCAGGGAATGATGCGCTTGGCGACGGTCACGGCTTCACCTCGGCGCAAAGCTGATCCGCCAGGGCCTGGGCTTCCGCCAGATCCAGGCTGCCCTCGTAGATGGCCCGTCCGACGATGGCGCCGGCGATACCGTCGCCAACCGCCGCGCACAGCGCCCGCACGTCGTCCAGGCTGGAGACCCCGCCGGAGGCGATCACCGGGATGCTGACACCCCGGGCCAGTTCGCGGGTCGCCTCCACGTTGACGCCTTTCATCATGCCGTCCCGGCCGATATCGGTGAAGACGATGGCGTTCACCCCGGCGGACTCGAAACGGCGGGCCAGGTCCACCGCCAGCACCTCCGAGACCTGCTCCCAGCCATCGGTGGCCACCCGGCCGTCACGGGCGTCCAACCCGACGATGATATGACCGGGAAAGGCCTCGCAGGCCTCGTTGACGAACTCCGGGCGGCGCACGGCCTGCGTCCCGATGATCAGGTCATCCACCCCGGCCTCTCGGTAGGCCCGGATGGTCTCCAGGTCACGGATGCCACCGCCCACCTGGATGCGCAGTTCCGGATAACGGTTGGCGATTCGCTGGATGACTTCCGCGTTGACCGGCTCGCCGGCAACCGCACCGTTCAGGTCGACCAGGTGCAGGCGGCGGGTACCGGCGTTGACCCAGCGCCCGGCCATGGCGACCGGGTCGTCGGAAAAGACCGTTTCATCATCCATGCGCCCCTGGCGCAGGCGGACACAGCGGCCGTCCTTGAGATCGATGGCGGGTATCAACTGCATGGCATCACTCGTGAGGTTATTCGCTGCCGTCCCAGCGCAGGAAGTTGCCCAGCAGGACCAGGCCCGGGCGTTGGCTCTTCTCGGGGTGAAACTGGGTGGCGAAGACATTGCCGCGGGCGACGGCGCTGGCAAAGTGGACCCCGTACTCGGTGCGCCCGGCCACCCAGTCCTCCTGGGCCGGCGCCACGTAGTAGCTGTGCACGAAATAGAACCAGCTGTCGTCCGGGATATCGGCCCACAGGGGGTGGCCCTGCACCTGGCGGACCTGGTTCCACCCCATGTGCGGCACCTTAAGCCGCCGGCCATCCGGCCCCGCCTGGTCATCGGCGAAGCGGCGCACCGCGCCGGGCAGTATGTCCAGGGCCTCGACGCCGTCGTTCTCTTCGCTGCGGCTGAGCAGGGCCTGCATGCCCAGGCAGACCCCGAGAAAGGGCTTGGTTTGTGCCGCCTCGCGCAGCACGTCCACCAGCTCCAGGCGCTGCAGCTCGCTCATGCAGTCGCGCATGGCGCCCACGCCGGGGAAGACCACCCGCTCGGCCCGCTGGACATCGTCGGCATCCGCGGTGATACGCACACGCCCACCGCCACCGGCAAACTCCAGCGCCCGGGACACCGAACGCAGGTTGCCCATGCCGTAATCGACGACCGCCACGAAGCCCATCAGAGCGCCCCCTTGGTGGAGGGTATCCGGTCGGCCTGGCGCGGGTCCGCCTCGGCTGCCATGCGCAGCGCCCGGCCCAGCGCCTTGAACACCGTCTCGGCCTGGTGGTGGGCATTGACCCCACGGATGTTATCCACGTGCAGGGTCAGGAAGCCGTGATTGACCACCCCCTGGAAGAACTCCTGGAACAGGTCCACGTCGAACTGGCCGATACGGGCACGGGTGAAGTCCACGTGGAATTGCAACCCGGGGCGGCCGGAGAAGTCCACCACGACACGGGAGAGCGCCTCGTCCAGGGGCACGTAGGCGTGCCCGTAGCGGCGGAGCCCCTTCTTGTCGCCCAGGGCACGGGCCAACGCCTGCCCCAGGGTGATGCCCACGTCCTCCACCGTGTGGTGGTCGTCGATGTGGGTATCGCCATCGGCCTCGATGTCCAGGTCGATCAGCCCGTGGCGGGCCACCTGATCCAGCATATGCTCCATGAAGGGCACACCGATGCGAATGCGGGATTCGCCGGCCCCGTCCAGGTCCAGGCGCACTTTCACCCGGGTCTCCAGGGTGTCGCGCTGCACCTCGGCACTGCGGTTGGTCATGATTGGGCGCTCACCTGTGAAAGGGTCATTTCTGAGGACATTTACTCGGTTTCGACCGCCGAGGATACCACAACCCGCATGGCCGCCTCGCCCATGGGGCGCCGTGGCGGGATACAGGACACACCCGGCCGTGGTGGCCGGCCGTCACTCCCCCGGGGGCCGCGCCTCCAGCCAGAAGGTTACCGGCCCGTCGTTGACCAGGTGGACCTGCATGTCGGCGCCGAAACGCCCGGCCCCCACCGGCACCCCGCTCTTCTGTGCCAGCGCGACCAGAATGTTGAACAGCCGCTCACCCTCCTCCGGCGGCGCCGCCGGACCGAAGCTGGCCCGCATGCCCTTGCGGGTATCGGCCGCCAGGGTGAACTGCGGCACCAGAAGCAGCCCCCCGCCGATATCCTGCAGCGAACGGTTCATCCGTCCCGCCTCGTCGGGAAACACCCGGTAGCCGAGCATGCGCTCAAGCAACCGCCGGGCCTGGGCCTCGACATCACCCCGCTGCACCCCGACCAGCGCCAGCAGCCCCCGGCCCGTCCGGCCCACCAAATGGCCGTCGACCTCCACCCGCGCCTCACTCACGCGCTGAATCAGTCCGATCATTTCGTTCCCCCGGGAAAATTCAGAAAAATCCTACAAGGATTGCTGACAAATCCTACAGACACGAGCGCTACCGGGCAGGATAATCATACGTGCCAGCAGGGGCAGGAGGCCGCAGCCACCAGGAGGGGACCACTGCCAGGCAACCCAGGAGAGCAATTCGGCCAGGGATGGTCGAGCGGGCCAGGGAGGGCCCCGTCTTCCACCAACCTGTGAGATCGAGCGGGACACAGGGCGGGCAAAGCACCGGGCCGCCCGGAGGGGCGGCCCGACGGTTTCAGCTGATGGCATCGGCGTCTGCCGCCGATGCGGCATTACCCCTTGCGGGTACCGCCACCGGGCTTGCCCGGCGCCTTGGGGGCCTTGGCCGCCTTGGGAGCCTCCTCACCCATCCGGGTCGCGGTCTTGGACAACTCGGCGAGGGCGTCCTGGGCCCGCTGGGTGGCGTCCTGCCAGGCGTGAAGCACGCGCTGGCCCTCCTCCTCCCAGTTGCTTCCCATCTTGGAGGGGTCCACGTTGCGGGCACTTTCAAACCAGGCGTTCCAGAGCTGGCCCTGAGCCTCGGTCCAGGCCTTCATCATCTCCTGCACCTGGTGCACCCATTGGGAGACGGCCTCCGGAGCCTGCCCGTCCTTCTCCAGTGCATCGGCGAAGTGACTGCTCCACTGGCTCTGGGCATCCAATGCGTCACGCACCGCCTTTTCCCAGGCCTCGAGGTTCTTCTGGTACTCCTGCTGTACGGACTCCATGCCCTGGGCGGAAGACCCGGGCGCACCCATGCCCTTCATGGCCTGCAGCCAGCTGTCCCACATCTGCTGCTGCATGCTGGTCCAGTTCTGCACCATGTCTTCCATCTGTTTGTTCCAGCTCATTTCTAGCGACTCCTTGTTGCCGTCTGGCAGTCTCCGGTGACATTACCGGTCAACAACTTGACCTTCACCGGAAGTCTAAACCCTGAGGGAGAATCCGCCAGACTTGCAAGCTGCGGGCGCCCGCGTTTAGCTATGCCACCCAGTCGGACAAGCCGCCAGCCGAACCGAGGCCTGCTCATGGATCGCGCCGCCCTGCTGAAATCGCTGCTCACCGCCCTGGCCACCCTGCCGGTGGGCGCCATGCACCGCGTCGGGGCGGTGCTGGGCCCCTGGCTGAGCCGGCCGGGCACCCGCGCGGATGAGGTACTGCAACGCAACCTGGCTGTCTGCTTTCCGGAACGATCGGAAGAGGCCCTCGCGGCACTGACCCGCTCCGCGCGCCGGGAGTACGGACGGCAGATCATGGAGGTGCCGGCGCTGTTCCGCCAACCGGTGGAGCGATTGCTGGCACGCATCGACCGGGTGGAGGGGGCGGAGTTGCTGGACCAGGCCTATCGCGAGGGCCGCGGCGCCATCATTGCCGCCCCGCACCTGGGGTCATGGGAGTTGCTCAACCTCTGGGTGGCCCGGCATTACCCGTTGCACTTCCTCTACCGCCCGCCCCGGCAGCCGGTGCTGGAGCCGATCATGGTCGAAGCCCGCAACCGCGGGGGTGGGCACGCCTTGCCGGCAAACACTGCCGGCTTGCGCGCCCTGTACAAGGCACTGCGCCAGGGGGACGTGGTGGGAATACTGCCGGATCAGGAACCACCCAAGGATGAGGGACGCTATGCCCCTTTCTTCGGCCGCCCGGCCCTGACCATGGACCTGCCGGTGAAGCTGGCCGCCCGCCAACGGGCGCCGGTGGTTTTCGGGTATGCCCGCCGTGCGGCGACGGGCGGGCGCTGGACCATCCGCTTTCTGCCCGCCCCCGAGGGCATCCACGACCCCGACCCGGATCGCGCGCTGGCGGCACTCAATGCCGGTGTCGAGGCGTGCGTACGGGAGACCCCGGAGCAATACCTCTGGACTTACAAGCGCTTCGCCCACCAGCCCGAGGGCTGGGATCGGGTCTACCCGAAACGGCGGCGCAAGCGCTGAGCATCAACTGCCGCGCCGTTTTTCCAACCGCCCCAGGAACACCCGCATCTCCTTCACCGCCTGCTTGTCGCCCTGGGCCTCGGCCACATCAATCCCACGCCGGTAGGCAGTAATGGCCTCGTCCAGCCGGTCGTCGTCGGCCAGGGCCGCCGCGTAGACTTTCCAGGCGGCGGAGTAGTCACCATCCTGCTCCAGCGCGGCCTCCAGGTGGTCGATGGCCCGGCCGGGCTCCCCCTGTTTGAGGTAACCCGATCCCAAGCTCAGGCGCAGCATGGGGCTGTCGCGACCGGTGGCGAGCATCTTCTCCAGGTTGTCCAGCATACTCATGGCAATCCCCCTTGGGTGGCGATGCGGGCGGCGCGGCTCAGAGGAAGGTGACGCCGACGGAGAAGAGGCGTTCCACCTCCGACACGCGCTTCTTGTCCACCAGGAACAGTATGACGTGATCCTCCGGCTCGATCACCAGGTCGTGGTGCGCCATCAGTACCTCGTCACCGCGCACCACGGCACCGATGGTGGTGCCCGGCGGCAGCCGGATCTCGTCGATGGCCCGCCCGATCACCTGGGAACTGGCCGGCGAGCCGTGGGCCACCGCTTCCATGGCCTCGGCGGCACCGCGGCGCAGGGAGTGGACATTGGCCATATCGCCCCGCCGGATGTGCGCCAGCAGGCTGCCGATGGTGGCCTGCTGCGGCGAGACGGCGATATCGATATCCTCACTGGACTGGATCAGCTCCACGTAGGCCGCCCGGTTGATCAGGGCCATCACCTGCCGGGCCCCCAGCCGCTTGGCGAGCATTGCCGACAGGATGTTGGCCTCATCGTCGTTGGTCACCGCGCAGAAGACGTCCGTGTTCTCAATATTCTCCTCAAGCAACAGCTCCTCGTCGGCGGCGTCCCCCAGCAGTACGATCGCGCGCTTCAGTTCCTCGGAGATCTCGCGGGCGCGCTCCGGGGAGTGCTCGATCAGCTTGACCTGGTAGCGGCGCTCCAGGGCCTGGGCCAGCCGCTTGCCGATATTGCCGCCACCGGCGATGGTCAGGCGCTTGACTGGCTTCTCCAGCCGGCGCAGCTCGCTCATCACGGCGCGGATGTCCTTCTTTGCGGCAATGAAGAAGACCTCATCGCCGGCCTCGATGACGGTGTTGCCCTCCGGCAGGATGGGCTTGCCCCGGCGGAAGATGGCCGCGACCCGGGTCGGCGTGCCCGGCATGTGCTCGCGGAGGGTGGAGAGCTCATGCCCCACCAGCGGACCGCCGTAATAGGCCCGCACGCAGACCAGCCGGACCCGCCCCTGGGCGAAGTCCAGCACCTGCAGGGCCCCGGGGTGCTCGATCAGCCGCTGCACGTAGTCGGTGACCAGCTGCTCCGGGCTGATGATCACGTCGATGGGCAGCGCGTCCGGGCTGAACAATTGCGGGTGGTGCAGGTACTCCAACGCCCTCACCCGAGCGATCTTTGTGGGGGTACGGAACAGGGTGTAGGCCACCTGGCAGGCGGTCATGTTGGCCTCGTCGGAGTTGGTCACCGCCAGGATCATGTCGGCATCCTGCGCCCCGGCCCGCTCCAGCACGTCCGGGTAGGTCCCGCTGCCATGGACCGTGCGGATATCCAACCGGTCCTGGAGGTCCTGCAGCACCGTGGTGCGGGTATCCACCAGGGTGATGTCATTGGCCTCGCTGGAGAGGTTCTCGGCCACGGTACTACCCACCTGGCCGGCCCCGAGGATGATTATCTTCATGCCCGCTCCCGGGGGTCGATGCCCAGCGCCTTGAGCTTGCGGTACAGGTGGGTGCGCTCCATGCCGGTCAGCCGGGCCAGCTGCCCGACACTGCCCTGCGCCCGGCGCAACTGCTCCTGCAGGTAACGGCGTTCGAAGGCCTCGCGGGCCTCGCGCAGGGGCAGCTCCAGGTGCAGGTCGGCGGACAGCCCTTCGGCCGCATTGCCGCTGCGGCGCTCCTCCGCCAGCGCGGCCTCCACCTCTGCCACCTCGATCTTCTCGCCCTCGCCCATGATCAGCAGCCGCTGGACCAGATTTTCCAGCTCGCGCACGTTGCCCGGCCAACTGTGGTTCCGCAGCCGGTTCTGGGCAGCGACGGTGAATTCGCGGTAACTCAGCCCATCGCGCTCCACCAGGCAGTTGACGTAATAGTGCAGCAGCTCCGGCACGTCTTCGACGTGCTCGCGCAGCGCCGGGACCGCCAGGGGCACCACGTCCAGGTAGTAGTAAAAATCCTCGCGGAACCGCCCTGCGCGGACGGCATCGGCCAGCTCCAACCGCGTGCCGGCGATCAGGCGCACATCCAGGTCCAGCACCTCGGCTCCACCCTGGCGCTGGAACCGACCGCTCTTGAGCACCGATAGCAACTGTCCTTGCAACTCAGCATCCAACTCGCAGACATCAGCCAGGTAGAGCGTCCCGCCACGCGCCAGCTCCAGCGCACCGGGCGCCGGCTGACCGTTCCGGTCGATGCCAAACAGGTCGCCAACACCCCGCTCGCCCAAGCTGCCGGCGCTCAGCTCAATAAACGGACCTTCCCGGCGCGGGCTGTGGTCGTGGATATAGCGCGCCAGGCAACGCTTGCCGGCGCCGGCCTCGCCGCGCAGCAGCACCCGGGTGTCGTGGGCGGCAATGCGGCGGGCGTCGTCCCGCAATTGGCGCATGACCGCACTCTTGCCCACCGGCTCGGCGGCGGGCTCGCCACGGGCCCCGGCCAACGGTTGCGGGGTGCCCGGCCGCCCTGATTCCAGGGCCCGCTCCACGGTGAGCAGCAGCTTGGGCATGGACAAGGGCTTTTCAATGAAGTCCCAGGCCCCCAGGCGGGTGGCCTCCACCGCAGTTTCCACGGTGCCGTGGCCAGACATCATCACGACCGGGCAGGCGGGGCCGCCGCCGTCGGTCCACTCCTTCAGCAAGGTGACGCCGTCCACGTCCGGCATCCAGATGTCCAGCAGCACCAGGTCGGGCACGTGGGCGCGCATCGCCTCGCGCGCCGAGGCACCGTCCTGGGCGGTGCGGACCCGATAGCCCTCGTCCTCGAGGATCTCCTCCACCAGGTCGCGGATCTCCTGCTCGTCGTCAACAACCAGAATCTGTGCGCTATTCATGGGCGATTCTTCTCCCCGGGCGCGCTCAGGGCGCCCTGTTCCTGGGGCACGGGGAAGCGCATGGCGATGCAGGCGCCGCCCTCGTCACTGTTACGGGCACTGATGCTGCCGCCGTGTTCCTCGACAATCTTCTTGACGATGGGGAGCCCCAGCCCCGTGCCCCGGGCCTTCGTCGTCACATAAGGCTCGAACAGACTGGCCAGCATCTCGGCATTGAACCCCGGTCCGTTGTCGCACACCTGCAAGTGCACCCGGCGCTGGCCGTTGGCGTACCCGCTGCAGGTCTCGAGCCGCACCCGGGCCGGGCCTTCGGCCGCCTCCTGGGCGTTCTTGATCAGGTTATGCAGCAGTTGCCGCAACCGCCCGGCATCGCCCCGGATACGGGGCAACTCGTCGGCCGGTAGCAGCTCCAGGGCGAGACCGGCTTCCCCTTGATACAGTTCTGCCACCTCGGCCACCAGGGTATTCAGATCGACCGCTTCCAGCCGCAGCCGCGGTGGCCGGGCGTACTCGGAGAAGGCGTTGACCATCTCCTTCATCGCACTGACCTGGCGCACGATAGTGCCAGTCGATCGCTCCAGCAACTCGGCATCCCGGCCGGTGAGCCGGTCCGCGAGTTTGTGGCGTAACCGCTCGGCCGAGAGCTGAATGGGGGTGAGGGGGTTCTTGATCTCGTGGGCCAGCCGGCGGGCCACCTCACCCCAGGCCGCGTCTCGCTGGGCCTGGATAAGCGTGGTGATATCGTCGATGACGATCACGTGCCCACCATTCTGCCGGTGCCCCGGCAAGGTGGCCCCGCTGAGCATGAGCACCCGCTCCCCGTCCTCGGCCGGCAGCACCAGCTGCTCGCGCCAGTCGGGGTCGCCCCCTTGCAGGTGGCGCATCACCACGGCTGACAGCCCGGTCAACCGCGGATAGGTCCGGGCCAGCTGCTCCAGGTCGCCACCGGCATGGCCTACCAGGCTCACGCCCAGGATCTCCTCCAGCGCCCGGTTGCTGGTCCGGAAGCGGCCCTCCGCGTCCAGCGCCAGCACCCCGGAGGAGAGCCGCCCCAGGACCGTCTCCAGGTAGGCGCGCTGGCGCTCCACCTGGACCTGGCTGCGCCGGGCACTGTCCCGCGTCCGGGCGATACGCCGGCTCATCTCGTTGAAGGACTCCACCAGGAAACCCAGTTCGTCGCGACTGCCGGCCCGCAACTGGGTGCCGTAGTCACCGGCCGCGACCGCGCGGGTGCCCTCGGCCAGATTGCGGATCGGGGCGACCATGCGCCGGGCCAGGTAGAAGGCTGTCCAGACCGCGAACAGCAGGCTGAGCAGCAGCACCAGGGACAGGGTAAGGATGAAGCTGTCCTTCAGCGGTTGGCGCAGGAAGGCGATCTCGCGGTACTCGCCGTAAGCGGTCTGCACCTCCTCGGCCAGCGCTCCCAGCCGGGAAGGGATGGGGAAATAGGCCTGGAGGAAACGGGTATCACTGGGCCCCGCCGGCCCCCGGGCAGGCACCACCACCCGCGCCTGCAACTCGCCGTCCTCCATCGGGTCCAGGGCCACGTACGGCAGCCCCTGGCGCAGTTGCAGCAAGATCTCCTCCTCCGGGCGATCCGGCAGGGTGGCGGAGGGCTGGGCACTACTGGTGGCAATGATCTGGCCGCTGGAACGCATGAGGGTCACCTCGCTGGCCTGCAACTGCTCACGCAGGTCATTGACGGTGATGGCGGCCAACGATTCCGGGGTGTCGGAGACATCCCGCGCCGCGGCCTCGACCCGGCGCAACAGGTCTCGGGTGCGCAGGTCCAGCGAGGCCTGGGAGAGGGTGAGCGCATCCTCCAGGGCGTGCTCCACGCGGACATCAAACCAGCTGTCGATGCCCGCCCGCAGGAACTGCATGGAGAAGTAGTAGACCACTGACACCGGCACCACGGAGAGCAGCACGAAAACCGCCACCAGGCGTACCGTGAGCCGGCTGCCCACCTGCCCGCGCCGGCGCTGACGAAACAACCGCCAGAGGTTGGCGGCAATGACGCTGAACAGCAGCACCAGACCGATGCTGTTGACCGCGATCAGCCAGACGTAGAGCCGGCCGAAACGCTCGGTGTTCTCGGTG